>JAAVFD010000011.1 GCA_014800945.1 Barnesiella sp.
CTATCAAAACTATGTGCCTAAAAATATTCCACACTCGGGTAGTTTTTTAACAATTCAACCGGGTTTTGCGACTGACCCGTTTTAACACTTTAACCGGGTTTTGCTGCTGACCCATATTAAGTTCCGTACTGCAAAAAGAAAAGCACCTACAACTGAATGTAAGTGCTTGACTTTTAAGGAGTGGTCCCACTTGGGCTTGAACCAAGGACTCCCTGATTATGAGTCAGGTGCTCTAACCAACTGAGCTATAGGACCGGCTCTCTTTTCAAAGAGAAACCCCACTGCCTTGTGCGGAGGGGGTTATTTTGGTGGCGGGAGCAGGACTCGAACCTGCGACCTTTGGGTTATGAGCCCAACGAGCTACCACTGCTCCATCCCGCGATGTTTTGTGAGTGCAAAGGTAGATATTTTTATTTACATCGCAATACCTTTAGCGATTTTTTTGTGTTAAATTTTGCTATTTACCTCAGTTTTCCTTGATGTGTTAGTTGCTCAACCAAGCTAATATGCTAATTTTGCCGATAATACATTGAAAAGATTTTTTTAATTAGATTTATGAAAAAAATAATATTTCTTGCACCTATGGCTATTTTGTCTTTGTTAGGCACCTCCTGTGGCAGCAATAAGTCTCTCAGCTATCCCGATGCACCAAAGGATGAGTCGGTAGTGGATGAGTACTTTGGAATAAGTGTGGCTGATCCATATCGCCCTCTTGAGGATGATACATGCGAATCGACTCTTGAATGGGTAAAGGCTGAAAATACACTTACTCAAAATTATCTCAGCCAAATTAAATTCAGAGACAGTATCCGCAACAGGCTCACCGAACTTAATAATTATACCAAGAGCGGCATTCCCACCAAAGAAAAGGACGGAAAATATTATTTTTACGAGAACAACGGGCTTCAGAACCAGAGCGTTCTATATCGGGCTGATTCAATAGGCGGTGACAAAGAAGTTTTTCTTGACCCGAACACGCTGTCTGATAACGGAACGGTGGCTCTTACCGGAGTTTTTCCATCAAATGACGGCAAATACACTGCCTACAGTGTGTCACGAAACGGATCGGACTGGACAGAAATCTACGTCATGGACACCAAGACCAAGCAACTTTTGCCGGATCACATCGAGTGGGCGAAATTCACAGGAGCAGAGTGGGCTGGAGATGGCTTTTACTACAGCGCATATCCTCGTCCGGAAGAAGGCAAGGAGTTCAGCAACGCCAATGAAAACCATCAGATTTACTATCACAAGCTCGGAACACCACAGAGCGCTGATATTATCGCATACGAGGATAAAGCCAACCCGCTGCACTTCCACACCGCTCTTGTGCCGGAGAGCGAGGACTATCTCTTTGTTATCGGAGCAGGTGAGGGGAATGGCTCATCTGTTATGGTAAAAAGTCTCAAAGGCAATGGCGACTGGAAGATTATGGAGCCGAGCCAGGACTATGAAATCAACATAGTGGATGTTGTTGACGGCACTGTTTATTTCACAACCAATATTGATGCTCCAAAAGGCAGACTCATGAGCGCACCTTTGGCTAACCCTGTTCGCTCTTCTTGGAAAGAACTGATTCCCGAGAGTGATGGCGTTCTCAAAGGAATGCAATTCAGCGGCGACAAAATGCTTGTAACTTATGAAAAAGATGCTTCGGATCATGTGTATCTGTTTGATAAGAACGGAAAGCAACTCACAGAGATACAGTTGCCTACCTACGGAAGTGTTGCGCTGTCATCCTCTAAGAAGAATGATGAAATTTTCTACTCTTTCTCCTCCTTCACATATCCTGCCGCTATATATTCATATAATAAAGAGACCGGCGAATCAAAACTCATCAAAGAACCCAATGTCAACGGGCTTGACATGGCTGACTATGTAACAGAGCAGGTTTTCTATCCAAGCACTGACGGTACAAAAGTTCCCATGTTCATCACCTACAAGAAGGGACTTAAGAAAGATGGCAAGAATCCGGTTTTACTTTATGGTTATGGTGGCTTCAACATCTCGTTAACCCCGGGCTTTTCTCCCAACAGAATCCTATGGCTTGAAAACGGTGGAATATATGCCCAGGCAAATCTCAGAGGCGGTTCTGAGTATGGAGAAGAATGGCATCAGGCGGGTACAAAGATGAACAAGCTTAATGTATTCAACGACTTTATTTCTGCCGCTGAATATCTTGTCAAGGAAAACTGGACAAATCCCGAACTTATCACAATTGAAGGCGGCAGCAATGGTGGACTCCTTGTAGGAGCCACAGTTAATCTCCGTCCGGACCTCTTCAGGGTTGCAATCCCCAAAGTAGGAGTAATGGATATGATGCGTTACCATCTCTTTACTATCGGATGGAACTGGGCGAGTGACTATGGTACCAGTGCGGATTCCAAGGAAATGGCTGAATATTTACGTAATTATTCCCCAATTCACAACATTAAAAACGACGGAACACCTTACCCGGCGATAATGGTCACCACAGCGGATCATGATGACAGGGTTGTGCCGGCTCATTCATTCAAGTATGCCGCAACTCTACAGGCTGCTGACACCGGAGATGCTCCCAAGCTGATACGCATCGATTCAAATGCAGGCCACGGTGCCGGAAAACCCCTGGCGAAAGTTGTTGACGAGTACACCGACGTCTATTCATTCATCTATCATAACCTTGGCATTGATCCCACTGAAAAATAAAAATATAGCGGCTATCATCGGTGTGCTTTTCAGCTGTACGGCTTGTTTCACCGGAGTTGAGAGCACACCGAAAATCAGTGCCGAAAGTGTTGAAAAAACACTGCCCGGCAATATTGCCGAGCAGCAATATCTCAGCGATATTACCGGCGAAAGCCCGCGTCTTTGGCAACCGGGAAAGCAGTTTCATGTCACAGATGACAGAATCGGTATTATTTTCAATCCCGGTGCTCCCGAACTCAAAGCCGGTGACATAATTAGCTACAAAGATATGCACCAAGTGGTCTCACTTACCGGTGACCCTATTGTAGAGCTTGTGTTTTCCGACTCACAGTCAAGGGAAATGATTTACCGCATGGACACATCGGAAGGTGCCCTTAAGCAACTCTCCAATATTGACATTCCATTTGCGGTAGAGCACACCATCATAGATTCCGTGAAATCAAGAATGCAGGATAAGACTTTTTATATCCTCACTCCGGTATGGTACGACTTGAAGGAGCAATCGTTCACAGAGCGTAAATTCGTACCCGTAAAAGTGATTGAAGTACAACCCGGTAATTCTGTTTATCCTGTCAAATTGAAATTGTCAGATGAGAACAGCAACCCATTTTTCATGTTCATGTCAGTAGGTGCCAATGCAAAAGCACCGAGAGGATTTCACAAACTATTCTCTCTCACCGACCCACGTCTTAAATATCCCTTGATTAAGGATAATGTGTGGCAGAATATCATAAATAACCGAATAGCAATTGACATGACTCTTGATGAGTGCCGCCTTGCTCTCGGAACGCCATCCAAGGTAATTCGCCGTGCCGACCAGAGCACTTTATATGAGATATGGACATACGAAAACGGCATATATCTCCTGTTCCGTGACGGTATTTTAAGTGAATACCGACGATAGATTAATCTACTTGAACATCATCCCCGTATCAGCTGTTTTAGATATATAAAACAACTAAAACAGCTATTATGACTAAAGTAACTTATCTGGACCATAGCGGTTTCGCGGTTCAGCTCCCGGAAGTGATTCTGGTATTTGACTATTATCGTGATCCGTCTCATGCTCTTCATAAAATTCTTGAAAACAATCCCGACACACCCGTAATATTCTTTGTGAGCCACCAGCATAAAGACCACTATAATACTGGTATTTATGAAATGGCACAGAATCACAGGAGAGTGTATGTAACAGCAAATGATGTTCCCGCAAAAGCAATTCCGTCCACTCTTGAAGTAGCCGGAATGAGTGCAGGGGACAGGATTGAGGATTTACCAGGTGGAATCAGTGTAAAGGCATATCCTTCGACAGACAGCGGTGTAAGCTTTATGGTGGAAACCTCAGGTGGAGAGAAAATATTTCATGCCGGAGATCTTAACCTGTGGCACTGGAAAGATGAATCCAATGAGGCAGAAGTTAAGAAATCTGAGGCGGCATTCAAGAAAGCTCTGAACCGTATATCGAGCGAAAATCCGCAAATAGACATAGCGATGTTTCCGGTTGACCCGCGACTCGGCACCGATTTTGGTGAAGGAGCTAAAGAGTTTCTGACAGAGATAAAGGTTAACAATTTCCTGCCGATGCATTTCTGGGGCATGAAAGATGAGGCACTTACATTTCTGAGCACTATTCAGGGTGACAGATCAAACGTGCACTTTATCTCAACCCCTGGAGCAAGCGTAGAGATTAAATAGAGATTATATTAGGTATAATAAAACTCCCGTAAGTCAAATTGGCTTACGGGAGTTTTTTATGCTGTAATACTATTAGAGTTGAGTTGCGGGGTCAAGGTTAGCCGCTTCAATATCTTTATAATAGCGGTAAGTGCCCACCTTCAGTTCTTCGCATGCAGCCTCATCAGCAACAATGAGCGCTTTCGCGTGCATCTGAAGCGCAGAGATTGTCCACATCTGGCTGATACCGCCTTCTACACCGTGGTGGAGAGCACGGCTCTTGTTATGACCGTTCACAATAAGCAGAACGCTCTTTGCAGCCATGATAGTGCCGACACCTACAGTAAGCGCTGTCTTGGGAACAAGGTCAACATTATTGTCGAAGAAACGGGAATTGGCAATGATAGTGTCGCGGGTCAGTGTTTTCATGCGTGTGCGTGAAGTCAGAGATGAACCCGGCTCGTTGAAAGCAATGTGTCCGTCAGGACCTACACCCCCGAGAAAGAGATCAATTCCGCCATAGCTCTTTATTTTCTCTTCGTAGCGGGCACACTCTTCTTCAGGATTTTCAGCATTTCCGTTGAGAATGTTAACGTTTTCGCGGAGAATATCAATCTGATTGAAGAAGTTGGTCCACATGAAAGTGTAGTAGCTCTGTTCATGATCGCGGGGAATTCCGCAGTACTCATCCATATTGAATGTAACAACATTCTTGAAGCTTACCTTACCTTCCTTGCAAAGTTTGATAAGATGGCGGTACATTCCGAGGGGTGAGCTGCCGGTTGGGCAACCGAGAACAAACGGATGTTCCGGTGTGGGTTTAGCCTCATTTATGCGGGCTGCAACATAATTTGCCGCCCATTCGGATACTTTGTCGTAGTCTGGCTCGATAATCAGTCTCATAGCGCTTATTGTTTCTTATTTGGTTAGAATTTAAAAGGTATCGCAAACTTACGCAAAAAAGGCGAGATAATAGCCTAATGTCCTCAATTTTTTTAACAATTTCACGGTTTAGCCACGGAGCATCTTCACAGCCATAAGGATAGCATGATTTACAGCCCGCTCCACCACACGCATCCTGTTACCGGCAAAATGCATTGTAATGCTCCTGGATTTACCGCGCAGAGCAACCGCTATGCAAACGGTTCCTACAGGTTTTTCCGCGCTTCCGCCGCCAGGCCCGGCAATACCGCTCGTTGAAATTCCGAGGTCAGCTCCCGTAAGCTTGCACACACCGAGAGCCATTTGGGTGGCAACATCTTCGCTCACAGCCCCTTTTTCATTTATAGATATCGGATTAACGCCCAGAACCCCTGTTTTGACATCATTGCTGTAAGCAACCACTCCGCCGAGCATATTTTCGGAACTTCCGGGAATCGCGGTTATAGCTCCGGCAATATTTCCTCCTGTGCAACTCTCGGCTGTGGCTATTTTTATTCCTTTGCTTCCACACTTCTGAAGTAAAAGTTCAGCAGGGGTAATATCGTTATCGGCAACAATGTATTCACCTATGATATTCTTGATTTCACGGCAAGCGGAGTCAGCAGCATCGGCAAGCATTTTTTTATCGCTTCCCGTGGCATCGAGGCGTAAACGGATATAACTTGCATTCGGCAGATAAGCGAGGTGCAGATATTTTGGAAGAGACTCTTCAAAATCAGCAAGAAGCTCGGCCATTGCACTCTCACTTATTCCGGTGGTGATGAAAGTCCTGTGCTCAATAACGGTGTTGTCGGGAAAATACTCTCTGAGTTTGTCAAAAACCACGCTCTCAAACATTCCTACGGTTTCAAACGGCACTCCAGGCATGGCAACAAGCACCTTGCCATTACGCTCAAACCACATTATCGGTGCGGTCCCGAGTCGATTCTGAATCACTTCACAGCTGCTTGGCACAATAGCTTGGGCGGCAGTGAGTGCATTCATTTCCAGTCCTCTTCGGCTCATTATGTTTCTTACATTTTCAAGTACCTCCGGATTTTCCACCGGTTCACCACCGAAAATCTCCATCAGAATAGTTTTGGTGATATCATCCTTTGTAGGTCCGAGTCCACCGGTAGTAAGAACAACATCGCTTTGACAAAACGCTCTGTCAATTGCACGCTTGATATCTTCACCTTTGTCGCTGCACACCTCCACACCGGCAACCCTCCATCCGGCAGGTGCCATTATTCGTGCAAGGCTTCCGCTATTAGTGTCAGTCACCTGACCGATAAGAAGTTCATCGCCTATAGCAACAATATTTACATCCATTTTAATTGAAATTATATCAAACTCCTACACGCGCATACGGCACTTCGTCATAAGCGCAGAAATCACCTTTAAGATATTTGAAATATCCCGCCATGGCAACCATAGCTGCATTGTCTGTGGTAAATATACGTTCAGGAATATATGCCTTTAGTTCATGAGTGGCACAGTACTCGGCAACAGCATTTCTCACTCCCGAATTGGCGCTTACACCTCCGCCGATGGCAACGCTTTTAACACCGGTTTGCTTTACAGCCTTATCAAGCTTATCAATTAGAATTTCAACGATAGTTCGCTGCAGCGATGCCGCGAGATCTGCCATATTCTCCTTGATGAAATCAGGATTAACCTTAGTTTCATCTCTCAGAGTGTATAAAAAAGATGTTTTGAGTCCACTGAAACTGTAGTCAAGCCCCGGAATTCGGGGTTTGGCAAATTTGAACCGGTTGCTGTTGCCCTCAGCGGCAAGCCTGTCTATATGAGGACCGCCGGGGTAGGGAAGTCCCATTACCTTAGCGCATTTGTCAAACGCTTCCCCTGCCGCATCATCAATAGTTTTGCCGAGAATTTCCATATTTTCAGCACTCTTAACAAGAATGAGCTGACTGTTTCCACCGCTCACAAGCAGACATAAAAATGGAAATTCAGGCACCTCGTCATTCTTATCCCTACGAATAAAATGGCTTAGCACATGGCCGTGGAGATGATTCACATCCACCATGGGTATTCTGAGTCCGAGGCTCATTCCCTTGGCAAATGAAGTGCCTACAAGTAGAGAGCCAAGCAATCCGGGTCCACGAGTAAAGGCAATGGCGCTCAAATCGTTTGCTGTTATTCCGGCACGTTTGAGAGCGGCATCCACCACCGGCACAATATTCTGCTGGTGAGCACGGCTTGCAAGTTCCGGCACAACACCTCCGTACTCCTCATGTATGCTTTGGCTTGCTATGACATTGCTGCGCAGAATACCGTCGGTAATAACCGCCGCACTTGTGTCATCACATGAACTCTCTATCCCAAGAATGGTTATCTCACTCATAATTATTTTTATTCCTTTTGATTCTGCAAAGTTACATAATAATAGCTGCAGATTGGAAAAAAAACGATAACTTTGCGCCCGAATTTTTAAGAAGACAATATGCAGAATATCCGCAACATTGCAATTATAGCACACGTTGACCACGGTAAAACAACTCTTGTTGACAAGATGCTTCTTGCCGGACACCTGTTCCGTGACAATCAGACAACCGGAGAATTGATTCTCGACAATAACGACCTTGAGCGTGAAAGAGGTATAACAATTCTATCAAAAAACGTATCAATCAACTATAAGGATACAAAAATCAACATTATAGACACTCCGGGTCACGCCGATTTCGGTGGCGAAGTAGAGCGAGTGCTTAATATGGCTGACGGATGTCTGCTTCTTGTGGATGCTTTTGAGGGTCCGATGCCACAGACCCGTTTTGTGCTCCAGAAAGCAATACAGATGGGATTGAAACCTGTAGTAGTAATCAATAAGGTTGACAAACCCAACTGTCGTCCGGAAGAGGTGCAGGAAATGGTGTTTGACCTCATGTGCAATCTTGATGCGACAGAAGAGCAACTCGACTTTCCCACCATCTACGGCTCTGCAAAGCAGGGCTGGATGAGCGAGGATTGGCAGACCCCCACGGACAATATCAATGCTGTACTTGATGCTATAGTAAAATATATTCCGGCACCTGAAACAATAGAGGGTCCGGCTCAGATGCTCATCACTTCACTTGATTTTTCCAACTATGTAGGCAGAATTGCTATCGGTAGAGTGCATCGCGGTACCCTCAAAGAGGGAATGGATATTGCTCTGTGCAAAAAAGACGGATCTGTAGTAAAGCAGCGTATAAAGGAGCTCCATGTGTTTGAAGGCATGGGACGCAAAAAGGTTGACAGTGTAAGCAGTGGAGATATCTGTGCTCTTGTTGGTATAGATGGCTTTGAAATCGGTGACACAGTAGCTGATTTCAACACCCCGGAAGCTCTTCCGAGAATCGCTATAGACGAGCCTACGATGTCTATGACTTTCACTATCAACGACAGTCCTTTCTTCGGACGCGACGGTAAGTTCGTTACATCGCGCCACATCGGCGACCGTCTTATCAAAGAACTTGACCGTAACCTTGCTCTTCGTGTTACCAAAGCAGACAATGAGGATGTATGGACAGTATTTGGAAGAGGTGTGCTTCACCTTTCCGTGCTGATTGAAACAATGCGCCGCGAAGGATATGAACTTCAGGTTGGACAGCCTCAGGTAATTATTAAGGAGATAGACGGAAAAAAATGTGAACCGGTGGAACTTCTCACAATCAATGTGCCGGAGGAGTATTCCAGCAAAATGATTGATATGGTTACCCGCCGTAAGGGTGACCTTGTGAGCATGACCACTCAAAACGATCGTGTTCACATGGAATTCAACATACCCTCCCGTGGTATAATAGGGCTTAGAAACAATGTGCTCACCGCATCTGCCGGAGAAGCAATCATGGCTCACCGATTCCTTGAATATCAGCCCTGGAAAGGTGATATTGAGCGCAGAACAAACGGTTCGCTTATAGCAATGGAAGGAGGCACAGCCTATGCCTATGCTATTGATAAGCTTCAGGATAGAGGTAAGTTCTTCATATTCCCCCAGGAAGAGGTGTATGCAGGGCAGGTTGTAGGTGAAAATGCCAAGGACAACGATATTGTTGTTAACGTTACCAAATCCAAGAAACTCACCAATATGCGAGCATCCGGGGCAGATGACAAGGCTAAAATCATCCCTCCTGTAGTGTTCAGCCTTGAGGAAGCTCTTGAATATATAAAGGGTGACGAGTATGTAGAGGTAACTCCAAATCATATACGAATCCGCAAAATTATTCTTGATGAGATAGAGCGCAAACGCGCATCAAAATAAGAGCCGTTTCAACAATATTAGTTAAATGGCAGACTCTAAGATTGTAAAGCTGTGTCAATTGATTTGATGCAGCTTTTTTATGCTCTCACGGTGCTACAAACGTTATTAATGGCTTTATCCCAGAGGTCTTCGGTGAACTCTGTTGACTGGCACTGTTCCCAGATGTCCCTCTGTATTCTTTCATAGCTGTCTTGAACATGTTCATCAATTTCTGAAAGAATATCGCTTTTGTATTGTGAATAAGTTGTTCTGAGGATTTCCTGCACGCACCTTTTCACAAATTTGCGCATTTGTGTCCTGTCTATTTTTATCTTGTGATGATCTTTGGTATAGATAAAGGGGTCCGGTGTTTTGCCGGATGCCAAATATTCATCGGTAAACTTGTCGGGGTCGTACAAGGGATCAACAGGAGCAGAGGAAATTTCCTCAACCGGAGTTTCGGCAGTGGTAACGGTGTTGTCCTTAGCCTCTTTCTGTTGTTTTTTCGCCAAGCGGGCTTCCTTGCGGTGTGCCTTCTCATCAATTTCATAGCGGATAAAGTCGAATGCCATGCGCGCAAGCGGCTGCATTTCTATAACCGTGCCGGTGGCAATATATTCAATTATAGCATCATAGACTTCGCGACGGATGTCATCGGAATAGGGTTTGAGGATTTCGTGCCATTTCATAGCAAATGTAAATTTTTTCATAGTAAATAAAGTGTTTGTGTGTTTTTGTTGGCGCAAAGATAAGGTGTATTTTGTAAATATGCAAATAAAAAGTAGTAAAAAATATGGAATCACACAGCATCGCCTCTTACGGAGCTGAGTTAAACACCTCCGGCGTTGGATGAATCAGGGCTCTGTTCCGGGCACGTAAACGTACCCGCTAACAAAATCAGAAGCCCTCCGGGCTTACATCGGTTGGGGTTTCTCACAGGCTCGCTCTTGCGGGGAGCCGATGCATCATGTTCCTACAAGATGCGCACCTCGGATGACCCTCGGTTACTTACAGATTATTTGCTTTCTGAAGGCACAAGAGAGTAGAGCCACTTTATTTCTTCAGCCCATATCTCCTCATTAGGAGTTTCAAGAATAAGAGGAATATTATCCATACGCGGGTCTTCCATAAGCATCTTGAAGAATTCCTTGCCTATTGCTCCCAGTCCGAGTGATTCATGGCGGTCAACCTTGCTGCCCAAGCCTTTCTTGGAGTCGTTGAGGTGCATACCGCTCAGATACTTGAAGCCAATTTCTCGCTCAAACTCATTCCATGTTGCGGTGTAACCCTCAGGGGTAGCGAGGTCGTAGCCGGAGGCGAATGTATGGCATGTGTCTATACACACTCCCACTCTCTCTTTATCCTCTATCTTGTTGATAATATGTCCAATCTGAGCGAATGTAAAGCCCAGGTTGCTGCCTTGTCCTGCCGTATTCTCTATTACAGCCTTGACTCCGGAAGTTTCAGCAAGTGCAATATTTATTGATTCCGCAATCAGGTCAAGGCATTTCTCTGGCTCAATAAGTTTGAGATGGCTTCCCGGATGAAAATTAAGCATGGTAAGACCCAACAGCTCGCATCTGCGCATCTCGTCAAGAAAAGCTTCGCGACTTTTGTCAAGCTTCTCGGCATCAGGAGCACCGAGATTTATAAGGTAGCTGTCATGAGGCAGGATCTGGGCGGGGGAGAACCCGAATTTTTCGCAATTCGCCTTAAATGCCTCAGCTTCCTGAGGCTTAATGGCAGGGGAGGCCCAACGTGAAGGATTTCTTGTGAAAAGAGCAAATGCCTTTGCACCTATATTTGCTGCGTTGATTGGTGCCTGACTAACCCCTGGACTTGCGCTTACGTGCGCTCCTATATATTTCATGACTTTTTTACGTTTTTAATGTTTTTGCAAATATAATACAATTTCATAAGAACCGGCTCTAAACGTACCTATAGGTCAAAATCAAATGTGAGCTGTCGCCAAACCTCTTCCTTTCTGTCACGTTGCGGATTGCTGACACCTATTCCTATAAGTCTTACGGGACGGAGGGCAAGATCGGTTTCGTTAAGGAGGTGAAGAGCACTTTCGTATATATCATCAACCGAGCTGAAATCCTTATCTCCCGTAATGCTACGGCTGATATTGGTGAAATCGTAAAATTTCAGCTTGAGAGTAAGGGTACAGCCGCTGAAATCCTTCCTGGTAATTCTTGAGTACAGATCCTCTGCCGCCTCACGGAGATATACAGACAGTTCCCCTTTGTCGAGAATATCTCTTTCAAGAGTGTGTTCGCAACTCAGTGATTTTCTGATACGTACAGGCTCTACAGGGCGATTGTCTATTCCTCTGGCAAAATCGTAATAAAGCTGTCCAGCTTTTCCGAAGTTCATAATCAGCAGTTCTGCCGACCATTGAGCAAGGTCGCTTCCGTTGTGTATTCCAAGCTGATGCATCTTCTTGGCAGTAACCGGTCCCACACCCCAGAAGCTCTCTACGGGCAATGATTTGATAAAATCCTGCGCCTTGCTCGGATGAATGGTGCAAAGTCCGTCAGGCTTACGGTAATCAGACGCAATTTTTGCAAGAAACTTATTATAGCTCACACCTGCCGAAGCAACAAGATTGAGTTCTTCCCTAATCTCCTGCTTTATTCTTTTGGCGATATCTACAGCCAGCTCTAATCCGGGCTTGTTTTCAGTGACATCCAGAAAAGCCTCGTCAAGACTTATCGGCTCAATAATGTCAGTGTAGCGGTGAAAAATCTTGTGGATTTCGGAAGAAACCTGCTTGTAAACATCCATTCTTCCGTCAACAAAAATGAGAGACGGACACCTGCGCCTGGCGGTTGCGCTCGGCATTGCGGACCGGACACCGAATCGTCTCGCCTCATAGCTTGCCGCAGCAACAACTCCACGTCCACCTTCATGCCCCACTGCAATCGGCTTTCCCCGCAGTTCCGGATTGTCGCGCTGTTCCACCGAAGCGTAGAAGGCATCCATATCCACATGAATAATCTTCCTCATCATTATTATTACAAATTTAACAGAACCATTTGTACCGCGCAAGCGTTGAATTGTTAAAAAACTGTTGTATATTTGCTTTATGAAACTTAAAAATTTACTTGCAGCAGCAACCTTTGCGGTTGCATCTATTGCCGCCGTTGATTCCTCGGCTTGCTCACTTGTTTCTTATCAAGGTGATAGTTCGCTTGTTATAGTTGGCAGGTCACTTGACTGGAAGACTCCGATTCCAACAAATCTATATGTCTATCCCAAAGGCATGAAGAAGGTAGGAAATACCACTCCTGATGCTGTTAAATGGACGTCCAAATACGGTGCTGTCTATGCGGTTGGCTATGACGGCGGCGTTACCGAAGGTATGAACGAAAAAGGTCTTGCTGTTAACGGACTTTTCTGTAAGGGAACAGTATATGTGAATCCGGAAACAGAAGGCAGACCGGCTATGTCGCTTGCAGTATTCGTGGCATGGATTCTTGATAATTTCGCCACAACACAGGAGGCGATAGATGAGATAGCCAAGCAGAATTTCACTATTTCCGGAGCAACCTTTGACGGTGGTACTGTTTCAACACTCCACTGGGCGCTGAATGATGCCCAGGGCAACAGCGCGGTGTTTGAGTTTGACCATGGAAATATCAAGGTGTATAACAATGACTCAGTGAGGGTGTTTACAAATGACCCGACATATCCGCAGATGATTGCCATAAACAATTATTGGAAAGGTATTGGCGGCACAAATATGCTTCCCGGTACAGTAAAGAGCCCGGACCGTTTTGTTAGAGCCGCTTTCTTTGAAAAAAATGTAGCCAAGACAGCTGATTCAACCATAGGTGTGGCTATTGCAAGAAGTATAATTATGAATGTTTCTGTGCCTTACCTCTATACTGTAAACGGAGAGCCAAACGTATCTTCAACTCAGTGGAGATCATACGCAAACCTTCGCGATAAATATTATTATTTCGAACCGGTAACACATCTTGGAGTGATTTATGTTGATCTCAGCAAGTGTGATTTGAGAAAAGGAGCACCGGTGATGAAACTGACTGTGGCAAATGCCGAAAATTCAGTAGGTTGCGCCAATAGCCTCCTTGTGCCAAGCGCACCATTCACCCCAATGTATTAATGAAACTCAGATATTTAGCTATACTCATAAGCATATTTTTGGCAGCGTGGAATCTCCGCGCTGCCAATCTTGTTGATTCAACAGAGTTCAGCCGAATGTCCTGGGTAAAACAGCTCATGGCTTCCAATTTCAATGTCAATGCTCCGGGAATAAATTACCCTAAGTTCGCAAGATTTTGCGTAAACGTTTATAACTGGGGCGACAGAACTTTCAATACCTATGATACAACGTATGTTGAAGGCACGGGTAAAAACTGGAAAGCAATGATAAGGAGTTATAACTGGATTACAGCTAATGAAATGTTCTTCTCACCAAGGGAATACCTCAGAATCAGGTCCAATATTTACAGTGACCTTGGAGCACACCTCAGCTTTATGGCTGTGAGTGTGGGCTACACATGGGATGTAAATGCGATTTTAGGCAGAGAGTCATCTCTGAGACGCAGCTTCAATTTCAATTTCGTATGCGCCTTGTTTTCAGCGGGAATAAATTACAATAAAACCAACGGGGGTACAAAAATCACACATTTCGGTAATTATGACCTGGATAAATGGCTTGATTATAAGTTTGATAATATATCGCAGGAAACTCTGGGGGGCAATATCTATTACTTTTTCAACCATAGGAAGTACTCTCAGGGAGCGGCATATAATTTTTCCAAGTATCAGCTGAAGAGTGCCGGCAGCTGGATGATTGGCCTGAGTTACAATTATCAGAGGATAAGTATGGATTTTTCAGGTTTGCCCTCGGAAATGATAGGAGCTATGCCATCTTTGCAACAGAATTACAATTTCAGATATACCGACTATGATGTGATAGGAGGTTACGGTTATAACTGGGTTCTGAAACCGAGGGTTTGGCTCATGAATCTGACAGTATTGCCTTCTATCGGTTACAAGCATTGCTTCGAGGGCACTACTGACGGTAAAAAAGATATGTTTTCAGGCAATATTCTTGTGAGAGGATCGGTGGTATTTAATCACCGCAGCCTATTTGCCGGTGCAATAGCTAATTACGAAGGGCACTCATATCTCGCAAAAGGATTTTCATTCTTCAATAATATCCCTTCGGTATCAGTGGTTGCAGGGGTACGTTTCTGAAAAAGGTTACAGGCTGCCTTGATCGGCATAAGAATAGTAGCCTTCTGAACCAATAATCAAGTGGTCAAGTAAGCGCATATCAAGCAGTTGCGCCGCATCTTTGATTTTTCGGGTGAGTCTGTCGTCCTCAGCACTCGGGCGGAGATTGCCGCTGGGATGATTATGCACTGCTATGATACCCGAAGCGAGTCTGTCAACCGCCATTTTCATGAGCAGCTTAATATCCACCACAGTGGCAGAAGTGCCTCCGCGACTCACACACTCGGCGGCTGTGATGCGGTTGGCTCTTGTAAGTGTAAGAATCCAGAACTCTTCTCTGTCAAGTCGTTCAAGGTGTCCTCGGATGTAATTATATGCATCTGATGAGGTTCGCACCGTATTGGCAGTTTTAGCTTTTTCGTCACGGCAGCGAATGCCGAGTTCAAATGCCGCGGCAAGGCTCACCGCTTTAGCCGGTCCTACCCCTTTGAAGGTTCTGCACATTTCGTTGATGCGCATGCAAGATAGGGAATAGAGGCTGTTATGAGCCTTATTGAGCATCTCCCGGCTAAGGTCCATAACCGATTTACCTTGCATTCCTCCACCGAGTATAATGGCAAGCAGCTCTGCATTACTGAGCGACCGGATGTCATTTTTTATCGCTTTTTCGCGAGGGCGGTCATCCTCGCTCAAATCAGCTATTCTTCCGGTAAACTCTATTTCTTTATCTTCCTGAAACATAGCAACCTTATTTACCGCGACGCATCTCAATTTCTTCCTGAACATTTCTGCCGCGCCTCAGCACAATTTTCGTGAACCAGGCTTTCAGAAATCCGTATCCGTAGCCGCAGATCTGGATGATGCTTGCCGGCAGAGCAAGTGCGGCAATCTTGACCGAACGGGTGCCTGTAAGTGCCGAAATGAAGATAGCCGCGAGATATAAGCCAATGGGCAGCAGCCACCAGGGTGATAAAAATATGCCGAGAAGCACACACGCCAGTCCGGCAATAACCGCTACCGCAGGGAGAGCATGAACGAGTTTAAGCGAGTCGGGATAAAGCAGTTTAAGGGTAATTCGGGACATTCCGAACACATATACCTGCCTCAGGAATTTCTTGAAATTAACCCGGCGCTTGTGAAATACTGCGGCTTCACGAATAAGTCCGATTTGGAATCCGGCATTTCTGATTCGCATACTCATATCTATGTCCTCGGAAAACATTTCCCTGAAGCCTCCGATGCGATTATACACCTCGCGCGTATAACCCATATTGAAGGAGCGAGGAGTGAATTTTTCCATGCTCACCTTGCCTCCGCGTATTCCTCCGGTGGTGAGAAAAGAGGTCATGGCAAAGTTGATGGCTTTCTGGACAGATGAAAATGACTCGTGAGCGGCATCCGGACCACCGAAACAATCCAATGGGTTGGATTCCAGATTCTTGCTGAGCTTATTGAAATAATTGTCAGGGATTACACAGTCGCTGTCAAAAAATATGAGCATATCTCCATGGCTTCGCTCAATACCGTAATTTCTGGCAATGGATCTGCCTTCGTTGCTTTTATGGTAATATTGCAGGTTGAGGTTTCCTCCGAATCGTTCAACGGCATCGGTACAAGGCTCGGTCGAGCCGTCCTCAACAAGTATTACTTCAAAATCACGTTCAGTCTGCCTGTCAAGGCTCGCCAGTAAATCAGCGACCTCATCGTTGCGGTTATATACAGGTACTATTACCGAATATTTGGGATTAGCCATCAGCTCATTCTTGATTTATAGTCCTCAAAATTGAATTGGCGCAGATATTCCGTTGTTCCGTCACTCTTTACAAGAGCTATAGAGGGGTGGGAGATACCGTTGAACATGGTTGTTTTTACGATAGTGTAGTGGTTCATATCCTCAAAGGTTAGCCTGTCTCCTTCTTTTAGCGGGTTTTCAAATGTCCAGTTACCCATAAAGTCACCGCTCAGGCAGGAGTTTCCCCCTATTCGGTAAGCGGGTTTATCCTCTGTCTCGGCAGTACTTTCGGTAATAGCCGGTTTGTATGGCATTTCAAGGCAATCAGGCATGTGACAAGCAAAGGAAGCATCAATAATGGCTGTTTTTATCCCTTGATTTTCAACGACATCAACAACAGAAGTTATCAGGTCGCCGGTGCGCCAGGTGAAGGCACTTCCCGGTTCGAGTATCACCTCAAGCCAGGGATATCTGCTTTTGAAGTTCTTGAGTAGTGATATAAGAAAATCTATATCATACCCTTCTCTTGTCATAAGATGTCCGCCTCCCATATTAACCCATTTGACTTGCGGCAAAAGATGCCCGAACTGTTGCTCAAAAGCGGCGAGCACCTTGGCAAGGTCGTGAGAATCAGACTCGCAGAGAGCGTGGAAGTGGAGCCCCTCTATATATTCCGGTAATTTGTTACCAATGGCATCGGCTGTAACACCGAAGCGTGAACCGGGGAGGGCGGGATTATAAATGTCAGTCTCGATAACCGAACATTGCGGGTTGACTCTTAGCCCGGTTGACACCCCGGCTGCTAATGCTCGTGGTGCAAACCTTTTAGCCTGGTCAAGCGAATTAAATGTTATGTGAGTGGAGCCCTTTATGTATTTATCAATTGTCTCTTCGGTGTATGCAGGACAGTAGGAATGTGCATCTCCGCCTAAAGTGGTGTTTCCCAGCTCAAGCTCATTGAGTGATGATGCTGTGAAATCGCGGCAGTATTCACCGATGATATCAAAAGTTTTCCACAAAGCGTTGGCTTTGAACGCCATTATAATTTTTGCTCCCGAGCGCTTGCTCACATTGCTGATGAGCTGAAGGTTTTTACGAAGTTTGTCTTCATAAACAACATAGCAAGGGGTCTGGATATTTTCCGGTGTCAGTTTATTACTCATTTCAGTATTTTGAATCTGGCGAATTTCAGCAGAAGCAGTTTGCTGCCCGTGTTATCGAACTCAACGGTAATTCTTGCTTCAGCCTGAGAGGTATCCACTGCGGTAATTGTTCCGGTGCCGAAACGTGAGTGTTCAATTCTCAAGCCTTCGCTGAGGTCTGCAGTACTGTGTTTATCTTCTCCTCCGGCTCCGGATGACGTTGATGCCGAAGCCGAAGCAGCCGGCACGCCGGAGCGTTGTGGAACGGCTCGGTAGCTGCCCGAGGTGCGTGGCGACTGTGAGTGATATGATGACCTGTAATTTTCAAAACTCGGACGTGGGGCATTCAGGCTCGCTCCGCTCACAAGGTCAAGGTATTCAGGGTTTATGTCCCGCAAAAAGCGCGATGGTGAGCACATTACAGTCTGACCGTTGCGGTAACGGGACGAAGCATAGCTTATCATGCAGAAAGACCTTGCTCGGGTTATGGCAACGTACAGGAGGCGACGCTCCTCTTCGATTTCAGCGAGTGAACTGTTCGCCATAGCGGAGGGGAACAGGTCCTCCTCAACTCCGACAATAAATATGTTATTGAATTCAAGCCCTTTGGCAGCGTGAACAGTCATAAGTGTAATCCGCTCCTCAACCGAGTTGTCATTATCCTGATCGGTAGCAAGTGAAATGCCGGCAAGATAATCGGTCATGGAGTTGTTTTCCGAACCCTCCTCACGCTGCTCATCCACAAATTCCTTCACACCGTTTATAAGCTCGGAAAGGTTCTCTTGCTTGGATATGCTTTCCGGAGTGCGGTCATGAATGAGCATACTCATCAGTCCGGTGCGCTCAATTATCTGTTTCGCTACAGCTTCGGCATCCATTCCGCTGTTGTTCAGCTGAATGAATCCGTTTATCAGTTCCCGGAATCCGTCGAGTTTTTTAGCCGTGCCGCTGTTGATATTAAGGTCGTACTCCGCTGGATTTTCCAGTACGGTCCACATGCTCACATTAGCATCAATCGCACATCTGACAATTTTGGCAACAGTGGTTTCTCCTATTCCTCGGGCAGGGAAGTTTATGATGCGTTTAAGCGCCTCGTCATCATTGGGATTAACACTCAACCTGAAATAAGCTATAGCATCTTTTACCTCTTTGCGCTGATAGAATGACAGACCACCGTAAATCCTATACGGGATATTTCTTTTTCTCAGTGACTCCTCAAGGATACGGCTTTGTGCATTGGTTCGGTACAGAATAGCGAATTCGTCAAAGCTGTCTCCGGTTGCCATTTTTATCTGCGATATACGGTTGGCAACCAGAAAGCTCTCCTCAAAGTCGCTGTAACTCTGCACAACCTCGATTTTTTTACCTGGCTCCTTCTCGGAGAAAACCTGCTTGCGAATCTGCTCGGTATTTTTTTCAATGAGAGAGTTTGCCGCGTTTATGATATTCTGTGTTGAACGGTAATTCTGCTCGAGCTTGAATATCTTCAGCTGAGGATATGCATTTTTAAGATTGAGGATATTGCGGATATTGGCACCTCGGAAAGAATAGATGCTCTGCGCATCATCACCAACAACACATAGGCTCTGATTCTCTTTAGTGAGCTGACTCACAATAACGTGCTGGGCAAAATTAGTGTCCTGATACTCATCCACGAGAATGTATCGGAAAAAATCCTGATAGTGGCGAAGCACATCCGGATTGTCTCTCAGCAGCAGATTGGTGTAATAAAGCAGGTCATCAAAATCCATAGCTCCGGCAGCGATACATCTGTCGCGGTATATCCGGTATATAGCGTAAGTCTGAGGTCGTCGGGCATTTTTATCCGCTTCCATAACATCGGCGAGCCGGGCATACTTTTCGGGTGATATCAGAGCATTTTTAGCAGACGATATAGCGGACTGGATGGTGGATGGCTTATATATCTTCTCATCCAGAGCCATATCTTTTATGATGGATTTTATAAGCGACTTACTGTCTGCCGAGTCGTAAATGGTGAAGTTGCTTTTGTAGCCCACTCGTTCAGCATTGCTGCGCAACATTCTTGCAAATATGCTGTGAAAAGTACCCATCCAAAGCTTGCTTGCCGTTGGAGCTCCCACAAGCTGCTCGATTCTCTCACGCATTTCGCGTGCCGCTTTGTTGGTAAAGGTAAGCGCGAGAATTCGCCAAGGCTCATATCCATTGTGAAGAAGATGCACAATCTTGTAGGTGAGCACTCTGGTTTTTCCCGACCCGGCTCCTGCAATAACAAGTGCCGGCCCGTCAGTATAAGTAACCGCAGCCTGTTGAGGCGCGTTGAGTTCGTCAAGATAATTACTATTCATCTCTACAAAGATAATAGAATTCCCCGGGAATCCCAAACCTACAGCAATATCCTGTCACCAGCAAGCAGATATCGGCTGTTATCCGAGTCCGAACTCCTCCCTGTCGGAATCCTCGGTAGTTGCTAACTGATGTTTATGAATTGATGTGCTCAGATAGCTTGCGGAAACTTTTGGCTGTTCCGATGCAGGTGAGAGTGTCGCTCTGCTCTATCTTAGCATCGGCAAGTTCTTCCGCTGAAAGGAGCTGAGGCTCAGGTTGATTGATTCCGAGGATGTTGCGTTTGTCTTTCAATCGTGTAACAGCAACGAGCTTCAAGCCGTATGTGCTTTCCAAGGCTTCAGCATCATATTTCATTCCTACCATGAAATCGGGCACCTTGAATTTAATGACGTAGTGTGAATCATCAATCTTAAGGCAGTCAACTCCCGATCCGAGTGCTATTTCGTGCACCAGATCTTCTGCTGCTCTCTGTTCTGGAGTGAGAATACGGTCGATATTGAATCCCTCCAGTATTGATTCATGAATTTTATCAATAGCCCTCGCATATATATGTTTCACGCCCTCTTTTTTGAGGAGGGCTACAGTTTTGATGCTGGCACCGAAGTTTTCTCCTATGGCAACAATCACAATATCTACATTGTTGAGGGGAAGAACTCCCAGAGAAATTTCATCGGTAGAATCAATTATATATGCAGTGGAAATCAAATCTTTGATAGATTCTACCAATCCGGGATTGACATCCGCGCCAATAACCTCGTGCCCCATGTTGGTGAGGTCAACAGCAAGGTTTGAGCCATATATTCCGAGTCCAATTATTAGATATCGCATAGTAATTGTTTTTTTAGTTTATGATTATATTTCCGGATGGATAATATGCTTCGCAGTCATGGTGCCTTCCTGCGAGACCGACAAGAAGTGAAATTATGCCGACTCTGCCGAGAAACATGGCAGTGCATAGAAGCACCTCTGACGCAGCACTGAGCTGATTTGTAACACCAAGAGATGAACCGACTGTAAATAGTGCGGATGAAGCTTCAAAAAG
The DNA here is from genome assembly GCA_014800945.1 of Barnesiella sp. GTDB lineage: Bacteria > Bacteroidota > Bacteroidia > Bacteroidales > Muribaculaceae > Paramuribaculum. Next base: position 20,982 of record JAAVFD010000011.1, read on the forward strand.
CAATGCCTTTACAGGTAAATCAGGTTCAAGAATCAAAAGAGTTACGGAGTAAAAGCAGTAGGAGAGTATGGAGAGGGTCACAACCGCATTAGCACGGCGGATAGAAAATACAGATATGTTTCTTCGGAAAGCGCTTATTTTAGTACGTCCTGTTATTATGGCTCTGAGATTGAGTAAAATGGCTGCAAAGGTATTGACTTTAATACCACCGGCAGTACTCTGGGATGCTCCGCCAATCCACATAAGGATGAGGATAACCACTATAGTGACATTGAGAAATCCGGCGGGATTGACTGATGAAAATCCGGCACTTCGCGGCACGGCACTATTGAATACTGATTGCGTAATCTGTTCGGTCAGTGTCATTCCGCAGAGTGAGTTATTGCGTTCAAGCAGCCAGAAGGCAACCGCTCCGAAAAAGAATAAGGCAAAAAAGGTAACCAGTACAATTTTTGTGTTCATACTGTACTGATGAATATTGCGTGTGTCCTCTTTACGGTGGTGAATTTTCAGCCATATTCTTTTGAGTGAGGATACTATAGCATCCTTGAAGTTGACGAGTATGGGAAATCCTATAGCTCCGGCAATAATCAGAATTGTAGTTATCCAATATATAGAAATATTTCCATAAAGCAGCAGCGGGCTTGACATTCCATTTGGCAGAATAGAGAAACCGGCATTGCAGAAGGAGGAAACAGAATGGAAAATGGAGAAAATTATTTCATCGTAAAATGTGGAACCGATGGTTCCCGCGATAGACAAATAAATGGCGACCGCACCAATAATCTCCACTGTGACAGTGAATCCCAAAATGTACAGCAAGGTTGGCACAAGGGCATTCATAGACTTGGAGTAGAAGATATCCTTAAGCAGCAGCTGGTTATAGATAGAGCCTCCGCCACTGAAAAAGAGTGCGAAGAAGCTTGTGAAAGTCATAACGCCCAAAGCCCCGATTTGCATCAGTACCAAAATAATGCCGATGCCGAGAGGCGTGAATGTGAGAGAAACATCAACAGGAGTGAGTCCGGTTATGCACACTGCGCTTGTGCTTACAAACAGTGCATCGGTATAGTCAATGGCAACATAGGTACTTTCAGGCAGCATGAGCAAAAATGAGCCTATTATAATGAAAACGAGAAAGCTACCGGACAACAACAAGGAGGGATTGGTGCGTTTGCCGATACATTTCATAATGCCAATGCTCACAGTGAGTGCCGAATATGCTCCTAATGCGGTGTATAGGAATATTTTGCTGTAGAGAAATGCATCAAGAAACGGAATCCACGGATGCTCAGGCCGCGGGTATATCCAGGGTAGGGCTGTGATAAGGACCGCTATGTCAAAAATCCACTTTAACAGTTTGGATTCCTGAACAGTGAACCGGAATCTAAACAGCAATGAGTACAATATGTTGGTTATGAAAACGCCCTGTATGACCCTAATCCAATGGTTAATAGACGATATTTCTGTAGCACTGTTTTTGTAACCGCCTAAAATAACTGCACAAACAACAAAGCCTACTGAAGCGATGAAGGCGAGAATCTCAAGCAATGAAGAGCCGAGTTTCACAATATTCATGCTCCGGTGAATGAGGCGGTTGAAGTCTTTGCTAAGAATTCTAAGCTTATGCCTCAGTATGGCAAGTAATGTTGATGGATGCATCATACAGAATTACAACACAGTTGCAGCCCTGTTGGTTGTGTCAATCTTTTTCATCAAGCTCAAGCCACCGCATTTCTTTTTCGTCAAGGAGGTTCTTGACCTCCTCGTAGCGTTGTGCAGCTTTCATAATCGAGTCAGAATCACCACCGGAGTTAAACTTCTGTTCAAGTTCGCTCTTTTCGGCAGTAAGTGCTTCTATATCTTTTTCGAGCTGCTCAAATTCTTTGCGTTCGGCATAGGTTTTGCGCTCTTTCTTAGGCGTTTTTTCCTTTTTGGGGGATTTATCGGCGGGAACAGCAGCATTTTTTTCAACCTCTTTATCCTGCATCTTGCGCCACTCACGGTATTCGGAATAGTTACCGGGGAAGTCCTTGACTCTGCCTTCGCCTTCCATAACAAAAAGGTGGTCTGTAATAGAGTCAAGAAAATATCTGTCGTGACTGATGACAATAACACATCCGTTGAACTCCCTCAGATAATCCTCAAGCACGGTGAGTGTCATAATGTCAAGGTCGTTAGTAGGCTCGTCGAGGATAAGGAAGTTGGGTGAGCGCATCATCACAACCGCGAGTTGCAGGCGGCATCTCTCGCCTCCGCTGAGTCCACCGATGTATTTCTGCTGATCGGCCGGCTCAAAAAGGAATCTCTTGAGAAACTGCATGGGAGTGAAATGCTGACTGCCGTTTACAACAATGTCATCGGCAAGCTCAGTCACTGCATCGATAACTTTTTTGTCCGGGTTAAGTTCAAGTCCTTCCTGACTATAATATCCGAAACGCACAGTTTCACCCACATTCCATTCTCCGCTGTCCTGAGGCAGTAGTCCTGTGAGCATTTTCACGAATGTGGATTTTCCCACTCCGTTCCCTCCCACAATTCCTACCTTTTCACCCTTGGCAAAATCGTAAGTGAATCCGTCAAGAATAATTTTGTCACCGAACCGTTTGTTAATATTCCTTGCTTCGAAAATCTTTGAACCAATTCGCGAGGATTTCACATCAAGTGTAACATCTTTTTCCTTAGCTCCTCCTCTTGAGCGCTCCACCAGTGAGTAGTAAGCGTCAATGCGGTACTTTGCTTTTCCGGCTCGTGCCTGAGGTTGACGGCTCATCCAGTCCTGCTCCTTGCGTAGCGTGTTTTTTACTCTGTCAAGTTCGGCTGCGGCAGCCTGATGTCTTTCAGCTCTCCGTCTCAGATAGTAATCATAATTACCGTCGTAGGTGAATAAATCGGCATTATCAATTTCAAATATGCGGTTGCACACTCGGTCAAGAAAATAACGGTCGTGTGTTACCATGAATATGGTCAGCCTGGAGCGGCTGAGATAGTCTTCAAGCCACTCTGTTGCAGCGATATCAAGATGATTAGTGGGCTCGTCAAGAATCAGAAAATCAGGATTTTCAAGAATAGCGGCTGCCAGTGCAACCCTCTTTCGCTGACCACCTGATAGATTCTCGACCGAAGCCGAAAGATCTGTGATATTGAGCTGAGATAGCATCTGGGTTAGCCTCTGTTCATAATCCCAAGCGCCTTCTACATCCATTCGGTGCATAGTTTCCGCAATCTCGGTTTCGGAGCCGGAGTCAAGAGCTTTGTGATACTCTTTGACTGTGTTTACAACAGTGCCCGCTGAACTGAGACAGGCTTCAAGAACGGTAGCTCCGGCAGGGAATTGGGGCAGCTGTTCAAGATAACCGATTCTGAGACCGTTTCTCGGAATGATTTTTCCACTGTCAGGTGCCTCTTTACCGGCAAGTATTTTCAGGAGTGTTGTTTTTCCTGTGCCGTTACGGGCAACAAGTCCGATTTTCTCACCTTCGGAAATTCCGAAGGTGAGATCACCGAACAGTAGTCTGTCGCCGTAGCTTTTAGTCAGGTCTTCAACCTGTATGACGGGAGCCGCCATGATTTATTTGCCTCCGGGGGTTTTGAGTTTCTTAGAAGGCTCAGCGGGTAGGAGGCCGCGATTGCGCAGCAACGCGTCAACCTGAGGTTCTCTTCCTCGGAACTTGATGTAGAGCTGCATAGGGTCTTCGCTACCGCCGGCTTCAAGTACATATTTTTTGAATGCGGCTGCTGTTTCAGGATCAAAGATACCTTTTTCCTTGAAGAGCTCAAATCCGTCAGTGTCAAGCACTTCAGCCCATAGGTAAGTGTAGTAGCCTGAAGCATATCCGTCGCTACCGAAAATATGGCGGAAATAAGGGCTTCGGTAACGGAACTGAACTTCGGCAGGCATACCAAGTTCGTCAGCCACCTGTTTTTCAAACGCCATTACATCAATATCTTCAGTGGGGTTAAGCTGTCCCCATTTGAGGTCGAGAAGTGCAGCTCCGGCAAGTTCAGTTGAACTAAATCCTTGATTGTGAGTAGCGGCTGCCTGCAGACGCTCAATGAGTGAGTCAGGAATAACTTCACCGGTGCGGTAATTCCGAGCATAAGTGCGAAGTAGCTCCGGCTCAAGTGCCCAGTGTTCGTGAATCTGAGAGGGGAGTTCAACAAAATCGCGGTCCACATTAGTGCCTGCCTGACTGCGGAGCACCGCTTTAGTGAGCATACCATGGAGTCCGTGTCCGAATTCGTGGAACATCGTTTCCACTTCGTCAAGAGTGAGCAGAGCGGGTGTATCACCGGCGGGTTTTGAGAAGTTGCCAACATTATACACAATAGGACGCTGAGAGGTTCCGTCCGGGTCAACAAAAGCACCCTGGAATTCGCTCATCCATGCTCCCTGACGCTTTGATGCTCTGGGAAAGTAGTCGGTCATGAACACAGCAACGTGGTTGCCGTCAGCATCTTTAACTTCATACACCTTCACCTCGTCGAAATATTTCGGTGCATCAGGCATTTCCGTTAATGTGACTCCGTAAAGCTTTTCCGCCATAGTGAAAATTCCTTTTCTCACGCTGTCAAGAGCAAAGTACTGACGCACTTCATCCTCATCGAGAGCATATTTGTCACGGCGGACTTTCTCTGCGAAATAATAATAGTCCCAAGGCGCTATTTTGAAATTGTTGCCCTCCTTATTGCTGAGAGCCTGCATTTCTTCTACTTCTTCGTGTACTTTCTCCACTGCAGGTTTCCATATCTTCATAAGGAGGTTTTCTGCATTCTCCACATTTTTAGCCATTACATTGGCTGTCATATATGAAGCGTAGTTCTTGTAGCCAAGCAGTGCAGCCTTGCGGGCTCTGGCTTTGAGAATCTTATTGATTACAGGAGCGTTATTAAATTCGCCCGAAGATGCGAGTGAAGTATATGCTTTGTACATTTCCTCGCGCAGACCTCGGTCATCGGCATACTGAAGGAGCGGGAGACGGCTTGGAGCCTGAAGAGTGAAAACCCAACCCTTTTTACCTCTGGCAGCGGCTTCCTCAGCTGCTACAGCGATATTGCTTGCAGGAATACCTTTGAGTCTGGTTTCATCGGTAACCAGAAGTTCATAAGCATTGGTGGCATTGAGCAGATTTTTATTGTACTGGAGGTAAAGGTCTGTGAGCTGGGTGTTTATATTTTTCAGTTCTTCCTTATCTTTGTCAGACAGGAGAGCTCCGGAACGGGTGAAATCGGTGTAGAGTTCTTCAACAGCTCGAATTTCGTAAGGCTTGAGTCCGGCATTGTTTCGGTTCTCATAAACTTTCTTAACTCTTTCAAAGAGAGCGGGGTTCATCATTACCTCGTCTGAACTCTTGGAAATAAGGGGATAGGCAATCTCGCTGATTTCCACCATCTCGGGTGAAGAATTTGTTTCGTCAAGGTTAGAGAATACACCCATTACCTTATTCAGGAGTTTTCCGCTCTGTTCAAGTGCAAGGACAGTGTTTGCAAATGTGGGTACCTGCGGATTTTCAACAATCGCCTTAACATCACGTTCTCTTTCAGCAATTCCCTGCTTGATAGCCGGGAGATAGTGAGAGTAGCGGATTTTTTCAAACGGGGGGATTTCGAACCGTGTTGCATAAGGCGCAAGGAATGGATTAGAGGAATCAGTCTGTGCCATAACCGGTGCGTTTGTGGCAGCAATTGAGCCGATGGCTATTGCTGCTGAAATCAAAGTTTTGTTCATTTGTTTATGTTAGAATTCTTATTTTTTGCCTGGTTTCCGGACGTTCCGGTCTTTTTATTATTACCGTGGAATCGGCGGTTTTTACTACTGTTTCTATTATTTGAGTGTGAATTTTTTTTGTATCCGTTGCCTTTTTTAGTAAATTTACCTCTGGGGCGTTGTGAGGGTTTGTATTCCGGTACTTCACCAAGTGATTCCGGCACGGTGTCCTTGCGAACTTCATATTCAAGGAATTTTTCAATAATTCCGAATTTCCATTGCTCCTCTTTGCTGATAAAAGTAACCGCTTTGCCATCAGTTCCCGCTCTGGCGGTTCTGCCAATACGGTGCACATAGTCTTCCGGTTCATGTGGCACATCATAATTTACCACCATGGAAATGTCATCTATGTCAATACCGCGTGCAACAATATCAGTTGCGACAAGAATGTCAATGTTACCCGCCCGGAAAGCGAGCATAACGTCCTCACGTTCTTTCTGCTCAAGGTCGGAGTGCATTTCTCCGATTTTCCACTTGTCTTTTCTCAGTATTCTGCATAATTCCTTGACTTTTAGCTTGGATGAAGCGAATACTATAACACGACGCGAGTGAGCTGTTTTGAAAAGATGTTTCAGTATCTCGGGTTTCTGAGGCTCATAGCAAATATATGCGCTTTGGTCAATCTTATCAGTTGGACGTGAAACGGCAATCTTAATTTCCTCAGGCTCGAACAAAATAGTTTTGGCAAGCTGCTGGATTTTCGGCGGCATAGTGGCTGAAAACATGAGAGTCTGCCTGTTTTGTGGGAGATGGCGGACAATTTGCATGATATCGTCGTAAAATCCCATATCAAGCATTCTATCTGCTTCATCAAGAATGAAATAGGAAACCTTGCTAAGATCAACATATCCCATGCTGAGGTGGGCGAGTAGGCGTCCCGGTGTGGCAATCACTACATCAGCCCCCATTTTCAGTCCTTGCTGCTGCCTACCAAACTCTTTTCCGTCTGTGCCTCCATATATGGCAACGCTGCTGATAGGCAGGAAGTAAGAAAATCCTTCCATCTGCCGGTCTATCTGCTGCGCAAGTTCACGGGTAGGTGCCATTACGACACAGTTAACGGCATCATCGGGATGCTCGTAGTCAGAAAGCTGACTGATAACGGGGAGTAAATATGCAGCAGTTTTACCTGTTCCGGTCTGTGCAACAGCCAATAAATCACGTCCTTCAAGGGCTACCGGTATAGCTTGCTCCTGTATAGGAGTGCATTCGGTGAAATTCATTGCATCGAGAGCATCAAGCACATCGTAATTCAGGTCAAGCTCTTCAAATTTCATAATCAGATTGTTAAACTACTGCAAAGTTAAGATTTTCCGCTATAATGCGCAACCCTTGTGTATCTTGTGTGATACCGGTATAAAATGAAGCATGGGTAATTTTAAGGTAATGACATTGAAGCTTGAAAATAATCGTAACTTTGCATAAATTTTAACACAAAAGTATATGTTACGGAAATTTCTTTTATATGCTTTTATTGGCATTACTCCGTTGGTTGGTTATTCGCAGTCAATCAATGACAAGATTCTCAATGCGATAAATCAGTCTGATTGGTTTGGTCTCGATTCAATCTACAATTCAGTGCCTAAAGACTCGATTCATCCTTACCTTGAAATATCCTCTCGCTGTTTACTCGGCTATCAATTAAATCGCCCGGATGTGTCGATTCCTGCATTTAAGTAACTATTCAGCACTCAATCGGAATATCTTGATCTGAATAATTTCATTTCCTTCGCTGTTATGTTTGGTAAGGACTTAAATAAGGTGGGAGAAAATGAATTTGCTGCATCCATGATAAATCAGACTATAGATGCAACCGGACAGTATCTTGATTCTGCTGCGATCTCCAATCTAAAGTTACAAGCCAACTGGTATTCAGCTCTTGCGGCTTATGAACCTTTTCAAATTCAATTTAACGGAGATAGTGTCGCAACTGTACCTTTTGCTATAGTTCCTATGGGTCCAAAAGAAAAGGGAGGGGTTTTTATGCATCTTAGAGAGAGCAGGATAAACGGAATGCCGGCAGATATTATATTTGACACAGGAGCGGGACATAGCATTATTTCTCCGGAAATGGCGGAAAAGTATGGTCTGATACCTTTAGAGAGTACGCGAATTTCAATAAATGGTATAGGCCAAAGTGAAGGATATTTGGCGATTGCTAAAGAGCTACAAATAGGGAATATTACAGTTAAGGATGTTCCTTTTACAGTCGCTTCAATCTCTTCTAATAATGGTGAGGCAGACCATTATATGGACTCAATTAATATTATTTTGGGGAACAATTTGATGCTTCAACTTAAGGAGATAACAATTGACTTCATTACAAATAATTTGATAGTACCGGCAAAGGCTCCATTCATCCCGGTTAAGACAGATGTCAAGCCAAATATCTGCTTCTCGGAGGGGATGAACTTACTTTGCAAGTGTGAATACATAACAGTCCCATGCTTGCGTTTATTGACACGGGAAATACCGATTATGGAACTCTCGGTGAAGCATTCTATGAAGCAAATAAGCAATATGTGTTGGATAATGGAGTCAAGGATACCGTTAGACAGGCTGGTATCGGTGGATTTATACATAATGAATCCTACTTGCTTTCTAACCTGAAATGTTCTTTGGGAGGGCACGCTGTGGAAATTCCGAAAATTGACGTAAGAACCACGCGGGAGGAAGGCATCGGTGGTCAATATGAGGGTTGGTTAGGGTTACGTACTCTGATGCTGTACCCTTACGTACGTTTCAATTTTGTTGATTTTGTACTGACAACCGGCTCTAAGTAATTCCGAGTCTTTTAACATATATCATAGTGTCGGGTCAGTGCACAAAACGCAAGTGCGAGTTATAGATTTTGATTTTTATCTTCTTGACATACTGATTATTGATAGCATCATACAAAAAGTAAGTCCAACTTCTTGGAAGTTGGACTTACTCGTTTATGGTTTAACCGGCAGTAATAATCTGTAATACCGGTATTAGATTTTACCAACAAGGTCAATGCCCGGTTTCAAGGTTTTATCACCTTTTTTCCAGCGGGCGGGGCAAACCTGATCGCCATGTTCTGCAACAAACTGTGCAGCCTCAAGTTTACGAAGCAATTCTTCGCTGTTTCTTCCGATACCGTTATCGTTAATCTCGGCTACTTTGATCACACCTTGCGGATTAACAATAAAAGTGCCACGATAAGCGAGGAAGTCATCAGGATTAAGAACACCGAATGCTTCGCTGAGGGCTCCGGTTTTATCAGCAAGCATCGGGAACTTAACTTTAGCGATGCTTTCAGAACTATCGTGCCAAGCCTTGTGGGTGAACTGAGTATCAGTGCTTACAGCGTAAACCTCTGCACCGAGTTCTCTGAATTTGTCATAATTTTCTGCCATATCAAGTAATTCAGTCGGGCAAACAAATGTAAAGTCAGCGGGATAGAAAAAGAATATCGCCCACTTGCCTGCGATGTCGGAATTACTGATGGTTTTGAAGTCTCCGTTCACGAATGCGGGAACGGAAAATTGGGGTACATTCTGATTGATAATTGTATTCATAGGCAATTTGTTTTTTAGTTGTTTCTGCCTATAAAACAATTATTGGAAATGCGAGGTTTGAGCTTTAACTATTTATAATTATGCTTCAGGAACATTAAGTTCTTCTCGGAGAAATGATGAAGTAGGTGATTGTCCGGCGGCAATCTGTTCAGGTGTTCCCTCCGCAATAATTTGTCCTCCGGCAGCTCCACCTTCGGGTCCCATATCAATAAGATAGTCTGCACTCTTTATCACATCAAGATTGTGCTCGATTACCAATACCGTATTTCCTTTTTCAACCAGTCGGTTGAAAACTCCAAGCAAAGTGTTGATATCCTCAAAATGGAGTCCGGTGGTGGGCTCGTCAAGAATAAAAAGAGTGTTTCCCGTATCACGCTTGGCAAGTTCGGTTGCGAGTTTAACCCTTTGGTTTTCTCCTCCGCTAAGTGTTGATGATGGCTGACCGAGCTTGATATAACCAAGACCTATGTCCTGAAGAACCTTGATTTTCTTTAAAATTGCGGGGACATTAGCAAAGAATTCAACAGCTTGGTTGATAGTCATATCCAGGACATCGGCAATGGACTTACCTTTGAACCTGACCTCAAGTGTTTCACGGTTGTATCTCTTACCACCACATGTTTCGCAAGGCACAAGAACATCCGGAAGAAAGTTCATTTCTATTGTACGGTAACCGTTTCCACCACAGGTTTCACATCTGCCGCCGCTTACATTAAATGAGAATCTACCGGGTTTATATCCGCGAATTTTTGATTCGGGCAAATCTACAAAGAGGTTTCTGATGTCTGTAAACACACCGGTGTAAGTAGCCGGATTAGAGCGAGGTGACTTACCTAAAGGTGACTGGTCAACTGTAACTACTTTATCTATGTTTTCAATGCCCTCAATGGTTTCGTATGGCAACGGAACATCGTGGGAACGATAGAAATGTTTGGACAGTATTGGTCTAAGAGTGGCATTGACAAGTGAAGATTTGCCGCTGCCGCTCACTCCGGCAATGCAGGTAAGTGTGCCAAGCGGAACTGTAAGAGTGACATTCTGCAAATTATTTCCTGTTGCACCTCTTAAAATAAGGCTCTGGCCATTTCCGGGTCGTCGTGATTCAGGTACACGGATGGTTTTCTCGCCATTAAGATACTCAGCAGTGAGGGTATCACTTTTCAGCATAGTCTGTGGAGTGCCTTGAAACACGACCTCCCCACCTTTTCTACCGGCTTTCGGCCCAATGTCAACAATATAATCGGCATCGAGCATCATGTCTTTGTCATGCTCGACAACAATTACGGAATTTGATGCATCGCGAAGCTTTTTAAGAGAGTCTATCAACCGACGGTTATCTCTCTGGTGCAATCCGATACTTGGTTCATCAAGTATGTAGAGTACATTTACGAGTTCGGAGCCAATTTGTGTTGCAAGCCGGATGCGTTGACTCTCACCACCACTTAATGTTGCGGAGTTGCGGTCAAGCGAAAGATAACCAAGACCAACATCTACGAGAAAACCGAGTCGTGCTCTGATTTCCTTTAGTATTTCTTTAGCGATAAACGCCTGGGTAGGTGAAAGTCTGCTTTCAACACTTTTACTCCAATCATATAGCGTGGTAATATCCATTCTACACAGATCCGCTATATTTTTATTATCAATAAAGTAGTGTAGGGCTTCCCGATTGAGTCGGGCTCCGTTACATTCGGGACAGGTGGCACGTGAATAAAACTGTTCGCTCCAGTTTCTGCTTCCAGCAACATCTTCTTCGTTCTGGAGAAGTTCAATATATTTTATAACACCCTCATAGGTCTGGAAATAATTGTTTGTTGAGAGTGTTTCATTTTTGATGACAAGACGCTCGTTTGTGCCGTTAAGGATATCTGAAAGTGCTTCTTCAGACAGCTGGGAGATAGGAGTGTCAAGATTATAACCGTATTTTTCCAGTAAAGCCTGTATTTGCCAGAAAACCATTGAGTTGCGATATTTTCCGAGTGGAGAGATACCTCCGGCTTTGATTGACAGCGAAGGATTTGGTATAACTTTCTCCCGATCAACTATATTGACGTAACCAAGCCCTTTGCAGCAGGGACACGCACCCTGAGGAGAATTGAAAGAGAAGTTGTGTGGAGCAGGTTCGTGATAGGAGAGTCCGGAGACAGGATCCATGAGGTGCTGACTATAATGACTGACTGAGTCGGTGTCCACATCATATATCATTAGCTCACGGTCACCCTGCCGAAGTGCTTCCGCAACGGTTTCCCTTAAGCGAGTATCATCTTTTGCAGCAACTTTGAGCCTGTCAATTACGAGTTCAATGGAGTGATTGCGATATCTATCCACTTTCATTCCGGCAGAAATTTCTTTCAGTTCACCATCCACTCTCACATTGATATAACCTTTTTTGCCTAATGCTTCGAAGAGTTCCTTATAGTGTCCCTTTCTATTCTTTACAAGTGGTGCGAGAATATAGATTTTCTTTCCTTCAAACTTGTCAAGAATAAGGTCCACTATTTTTTCTTCGGTATATTTAATCATCGGCTTACCTGAAATGTAGCTTATTGCTTCTGCCGCTCGAGCGAAGAGGAGTCGCAAAAAGTCATAAATCTCAGTAGTAGTACCTATTGTGCTTCTGGGATTTCTGTTGACTGTTTTCTGCTCTATAGCAATAACCGGACTAAGACCTTCGATTTTGTCAACATCCGGTCGCTGCATATTTCCGAGCATATTTCTTGCGTAAGCTGAGAAAGTTTCGATATAGCGTCTCTGACCTTCAGCATAAATAGTGTCAAAAGCCAATGAAGACTTGCCGCTGCCGCTCAGACCGGTTATAACAGTGAGAGAGTTATGAGGTATTGTTACATCAATGTTTTTCAGATTGTTAACCCTTGCTCCCAGCACCGTCAAATTTCTGTTGGATTTTTTCATTGTTTTGTTTTTTGCTGAGTCCATGCGGGGTTAAATACTTTTGCTGTTTGTGAGCTGCGTGACAAAGAATTTTTCTTGGGCAACAGTATCTGATATGTCTTGCCTGTTTTGTTGGGCAAATTTTTGGCTCTAATCCAGGGATTGAGATCTCTGAGGGTCATATAGTTAGTGCCGTGTTGCTGTGCCCATTTCTGCCAGTCGTCCACCGGTCCGGAAACAGTAACAGTTCTACAGTTTATCGGGTTATACAACTGTGACGGCTTGATAGTGAATCCGTATTTAGCCGGATTTTCCATAATCTCCTTCATGGCGAAAAGGCGGAACATATATCGTGATGTTTCCTCAGGGAGGTATAAATCGAATGTCGATCTGACTCCCTGAGAGTCAAGTTCATTAGCAATGCGCGTGTTACCGGCATTATAAGCTGCGGCAACACTTTCCCAACTGCCAAACCGATTTTTCAGACTCAAAAGAAATTTGCAGGCAGCTTCTGTTTCCTTTTCAATGTTGTATCTCTCATCCACGTAATCGTTTACTTCGAGTCCATATTGTTTAGCGGTAGCCGGAACAAATTGCCAAAATCCGGCAGCTTTTGATGGAGATAGCGCGCGGGGATCAAGATAGCTCTCAATACAAGCGAGATATAGCAAATCCTGAGGCACTCCGTAGCGTTTCAATATGGGTGACATTATAGGGAAGTACTTGTTAGCCCGCTTGATGGTAAGCAATGTGTTTCCGTGAGTATATGCCAAAGCCGTGAGCTCTCTGTCAAAACGCTCATACATATCATTTCTGTCAAAATTGACAGTTTGTCCGGCAAAGGTGATTGATGAGGGTATAGTTGGGTTAGGGGCGTTAAACTGAGCAAAAGCAGTCTGACCGCATATTAAGAGTGCTGATATAAGTGAAGTGAGTAATTTCATAAATTAAAAATTTAAAATTTAGCGAGAGCGCGAACCTACAATATTTATATCTCCACTAAGGTTATATTTTTTGCCATCGGCTCCCATTGCTTTTATAACGTAGTAATAAACTCCGGGTTTTACAAAGTTGCCTTTGTATTTTCCATCCCAGCCTTGCGATGGGTCGTGAAGCTCTGCCATCTTTACCCCCAGCCTATTGAAAATATGACATTCAAAGGAAATGATAGATCTGTAGCTGACTTTCCATTCGTCATTTACCCCTTCTGACGCACCGGGTGAAAAAGCGTTGGGGCATCTTAACCGGGATTCACCGATAGATACCATGTAGTTATCGCTATACCAGTCGCAAGAACCGGAGGAATTGGCACATGTGAATCTGACATAATAAGTTCCGGTTTCATTAAAGGTATAGTCCCATTCAGGAGATTGTTCCCTCAAAATAATGTTTATGAATTCCGGGTCGGTGGAAATCTGCCACTCCGTGAATACAGCGGCATCTGAAACAGCAGCCCTGAAAAGCATATCAACCGGAGCAGACCCACCAAAAGATGTATCAGTGGTTTTCTGTTCGTTCTGTGAGTCTCGCTGAATCTGTTCAATGCTTACTGCGGCTGACACCGCTGTAGGATGAAGAATATCGCTACTGATTTCAATCTCCTGATTCCAACTCCGGAGAAATCTGTCACCGGAGAGGGTGAATCTCGTTGCACACAACGGTGCCGGCAGGCTTATTCTGCCATTTATATAAGGTAGATTTCTTGTTTGAACGGTCTGCCTTAAAACCGCGCTTTCGCCCTCCGGCTCCAAGGTGAGGTATGAAATACTGATTTCACGGTCAATTTCCATTGTTCTGCCGGTTATGGTCTGATAGGTAAGCCTTGGTACAGTCCCTGTATATATCAATTCGGCAGTGGAGCAGTCGCTTGTTTCAATATCAAGATTTCCTGATGTGAACGGTGCTTTGGACCAGTCGGTAATCCAGAAATAATATTTGCTGCCGGCGTCTTCAATAATGTATCCGCAGTCAGAAGATAGAGATGATACTTCAGTCAATGGTTCGGCATAGGCAGCTCCACGTGAGTCAAACGAATACCAGACAGCATTTTGTGTTGCTCCTGAAATCTCGGCTGAGATACCATCGGACTGAGGAACTACGAAAACAGCATTCAACCCGGTAGCAGCAGTCGGTTCAAGAGCAACAGCTCTTGAACCGGAAGTACCGGTGAGACGAATTGCCACCGCTGACGCATCAAAAGCGGTAAGTGCTATTATATAATATAGGAGTGAACGGAGTATTTTCATTTCTTTTGCAGCCCGCAAAATTACGAAATAATATCCGTTTGGTTATAGCTGTTAAAAATACCTTTATATACTTTAGTACACCTTAACAAGTTATATAAAGGTATATGTTATTTATTGGCTGGACAAATATTAAGGACAAAAGAATTTTTCAATCATCTGAGGAAAATATTTCTTTTCGAGATGGTGAATTTTAGCTTCCACACTTTCGGGAGTATCCTCAGCTGTCACTTCGGTTTTTGCTTGAAAAAGAATTGCACCGTCGTCATACTTATCGGTGACGAGATGAATGGTAATGCCGGTTTGCTTTTCGCCAGCTGCAATTACAGCCTCATGCACGTGGCGTCCGAACATGCCTTTTCCTCCATAATCGGGTAGTAGCGACGGATGAATATTGACAATACGATTTTTGTAGTGATTTGTAAGGAAAGCCGGTATCATCAGCAGGAATCCGGCGAGAACAATAATATCTACGGAATGCTTCTGCAAAAGTCCAAGCATGAAATCGCTATTATTAAGCTCGCTCTTAGATATGATAGCAGTTGGCACTCCAAAATCTTCAGCACGTTTAAGCACTCCGGCATCGGATTTATTGCATACTACAAGTGAAACCTCTGCAAGTTGTGGTTTCTCATTGAAATAGCGTATGATGTTTTCAGCATTAGATCCGTTACCGGATGCGAAAATGGCAATCTTCTTCATAAGTAATTATAGAGATAGCGGCGAGGCAATTCCTCACCGCTATCGGTATAAACTTTTTTATAGTTATCTCTTAGCCCAAAGCTGAGAAGTGGTAAGCTGCTGATAAGCAAATACTCCTGCTTGAGAAAGCTCAACAGTTGTAACAGACCCGTCGGGTGCTGGAAGAGCTACATGATTATCATCGACAAATGTCATAAGAGGCATAGTCACTTCATTTGTTGTTACACTCCAGCTTCTGTCTGTTTCATTGAAATCGAGACGAACAACGCTACCATCGTTTTCACCGGTGATAGTGTATCCTTTGCCGTCACATTCAACGAGATAACGTCCGTCCTGACCATCAATCACTTTCTTACCTGCCGCAACGGGATTTGAACCGCTCCAAAACTCGATACTGTTTAGAACAAGAACATCGGCAAGAGCACTTACTTCATACACCGGAAGAATCCAGAATGCGAAGAAAACGAGTTCGTTGACGAATTTGTTACCAACCTGGCGGTTCCAGTTGAGCAGTTTTGAAGTAAGTGAGAAGCTGCCTACACAAGACGATAGCATCATTGAAGATGCAAGTGTAACGGCAACAGCGATTGAGATGTAATTACGTTTCATAAAACCATTATTTAACTATAATACTTAATTCGGAATCTGTGTCAGCACATCGTTATACAGTTTATATACCTGGCGGACATATTCGCAAGTCTGCCGCCCTCTGAAGTATCCGTATTTGCAAATTGTCGGGTCATTATACACGGCAGGGTTTGATTTCATCAACAAAGCGTTTTCTACCTCGCCATCCCATTTTTCCGGATTCAGACCGTATTTATGCGCTATTCTGATTGCATCAAGGATATGGGCGATTCCGGAGTTATATGCCGCTACTATGAATTTATTTCTCTCATCGGGGTCAGATATTTTCGGTGTGAGAATTTTACTGAGGCTCTTAACAATTTTGGTCGCGACCAAAATATTCTGCTGGTTATTTGTGATATAATCTTCGTTTAGCCCGTAAGATTTAGCAATGCTCGGCATCAACTGCATAACACCTCTGGCTCCGGCCCAGGAAACTCGTGTTGAATCAAAATGACTCTCACAATACCCTTGTGAAGCAAGCAATCTCCAATCCCACCCTATCTGAGCAGCATATTTTTTGAATAGGTTGTCAAAGGGCGAGATGTAACCTCTTGAAAGGTCCAATGCAAAATGGAAGTGGCTGCTGCCTGATTTACTTTTTTCAAAATATCTTTTCAGCAGAGAGTCGCGTGTTTTTCTCGGCTGTTCACCTGCCATCCATTCAGAAATTGAGTCTGCGAGCCATTCCTTGCCGGGAGCTACACCCCAGGCTGCTCTTTGTGCAAAACTAATCTGTAGGGTGATGTCCAGGTCTGTAAAGAATGTTTTGTTAAGACGGGCGATATCAGAGTCAACAACTGTGAGAGGAATCTCCTTTCGGGAAACCATAGCTATAAGGTCCTCTGTTATAAGAGTATCGCGGTCAATAGGTACAATTTCTATACCACCTCCGAGTTCTTCATTGAGATTTTGCATCCGATGATGGTATTTACTATCCTGTTCCACATAAACTGTGCGTCCAACCAACTGAGTTACATCTTTTATATAACCTTGGTCTGTTTTCTTGGGTTGCACAAGCACCTGATGTGTAATGGATTCTATTCCGCAGGGCACAATTTTGTTTTTATATTCTCCGGTGATTGGCACTTCATAAGCTATTAAATCAACCTTTCCGGAATCGAGCATCTCTATAGCCCGCTGCAGACTGGAAGCAACGTCAAGCCGTAAAACAAGTCCTTTGTCTTGAGCAAGGCGTTTAACCAAATCGTAATCATACCCCATGGTTACCTCCCTATATATAAAATAGGAGGTAGGGCTGTACAGCGTTACTACTTTAAGCGTATCCGGAATGGCGTAAGGATTGCTTTCAGCCATTTTAGAATCCTTTCCGGAACAGGACAGGAGTAAAAAAATGGTAGCGGAGATTACTATATTACAAATTTTAGTACTCAAATGTGCCAAATTCACTCTTAATAGTCAGTTTGTTGCTATCACTTTCTTCAACACGTCCAACAATCTGTGCCTTTATGCCGAATGATTCGCTTATCTCTATAACTTTTTCAGCGTGTTCAGGCGCAAGATATATTTCCATGCGATGTCCCATATTAAACACCTTGTACATTTCGGCCCAGTCGGTTCCGCTCTCCTTTTGAATGAGTTTGAACAGGGGGGGCACATCAAACATATTGTCTTTTATGACGTGCTTGTTTTCTATGAAATGAAGTATTTTGGTCTGTGCGCCACCTGAGCAATGAACCATTCCATGAATTTGCGGGCGCATTTCATTAAGTATCTTCTTGATAACCGGCGCATAGGTGCGGGTGGGGGAAAGCACCAACAATCCGGCATTGATAGGTGAGTCCTCAACCTCATCAAGCAATGAGCATGAACCGGAATAAACCAATTCTTCCGGTACGGCACTGTCATAACTTTCAGGGTATTTCTCGGCAAGATATTTTGAGAAAACATCGTGTCTTGCAGATGTAAGTCCGTTACTTCCCATACCGCCGTTATAACCTTTTTCGTATGTAGCTTTGCCAAATGATGCGAGTCCCACAATGACATCGCCTCCCTTGATATTAGCATTATTGATTACCTCGGCTCTTTTCATGCGGCAGGTCACGGTGCTGTCAACAATGATTGTGCGCACAAGATCACCCACATCAGCGGTTTCTCCGCCTGTGCTATATATGCCGACGCCGTTATTGCGTAAATCCTCAAGCAATTCTTCGGTGCCATTGATAATTGCGGCTATTACTTCGCCTGGCACAAGCATCTTGTTTCTGCCGATAGTGCTGCTAAGAAGAATATTGTCTGTAGCACCGACGCACAGTAAGTCGTCAATGTTCATTATAAGTGCATCCTGGGCAATGCCTTTCCACACTGACAGGTCGCCAGTCTCGCGCCAGTACATGTAGGCGAGCGATGATTTTGTGCCTGCGCCGTCAGCGTGCATAATGTTGCACCATTCACTATCACCTCCGAGTATATCGGGTATTATTTTGCAGAATGCTTTAGGGTATAATCCTTTGTCAACATTCTTGATTGCATTATGCACATCCTCCTTTGATGCGCTTACTCCGCGTAGATTATATCGGCGATCAGACATAATATTATATGATTAGATGTATCTTAATAATGATTCAATTAATATAAATAGAACAAGGGCAGGAGATACTACAAGGAGAGAGTCAATTCGGTCAAGAATTCCTCCGTGACCCGGCATGATGTGGCCGCTGTCTTTAACCTTGACAGTTCTCTTTATAAGAGATTCAACGAGGTCACCAAATGTAGCGAACACTGATATGAGTGCCCCTAAAACACACATGTTTACAAGGTTTAGATTCGGGCTCCAATCTCCGAAACAGTAGTGAATCATCACTCCAGCCGCAATGCTGAAAGTAAATCCTCCCCAGAAACCTTCCCAAGATTTTTTCGGGGAAATTCTTTCAAACAAACGGTGTTTGCCGAATGATGAGCCTACAAGAAATGCTCCCGTATCATTAATCCATATCATAATGAACATAGCCAGAACAATCTGAGCGCCTCCGGGCATTACAGATAGGACGGATATTAAGCTCAATGGCACTGCAATATAAATAATACTGAGGCATCCGGAAGATAAACTTGATATAGCATTTTCATCAGTAATGTACAATTGACTGATAAGGCGCACAAGAAACAGAAGTATCAACGCTGATATGCCGAAAATAAAAAATATTTCAGTGTCTTTTGAAATTGAAAAGGCGGGGAAAAAAACCAAAATAAAAGCAGCAGCCATGTCAATAAACCGCAAAGTTATCTGACTATGACTATTGGTTGCATCAATCTTTTCAAGTTCTGCTACTCCAAGCAGTGAAAATAATGAACATAAAAGCGGAAACGCCCATGAGTCACCGAATATTAACGAGCATACGATGAGCGCAACATATACCGCTCCGGACAATGATCGTACTAATATCTTATTCATCAAGTAAGACGGTAAATAAGTTGACATTTTATTTGGCATTGCTGCCTACCGGCTGACAAAGTTACGATTAAATTTTCACACTCTTACAGCAGAAACTTGTGAAAATATAAAAAATGAGAAAAATTGAGTAAAAAAGTGCCATTTGCTTTTCAATTTCAAGAAATAATATTAATTTTGTGTCACAATTGTGTCGGAAAGAGCCGTCGCAATGATATACAAGAATTGATAAGTTACTAACAATTAAATTATTTTGCCTATCGAAACACTGCTACTCTAAACCGTAAAATTTTAGAACAGTGAATCAGAATTTAGCTATTTTGCCGGATGAAGCTCTTGTGGCTGAATATGCGGCAGGTAAAAATGAGGCGTTTGACTGTTTGCTCAAGCGCCACGAAAAACGTGTGTTTTCTTTTATATACTCTTATGTGCGCGATAATGATATTGCGGATGATATTTTTCAGGAAACTTTTGTTAAGGCGATTACTACGATAAAGCAGGGCCGATACAACGAAAGCGGACGTTTCGGAGCATGGCTTTCAAGGATTGCTTATAATCTCATAATTGATCATTTCAGGCAGATTAAGAGCGATAATACCGTATCCTCCGACACTACAGACGGCTTACTTTTCAATAGAAAGGAGTTAAGTGAGGGAACAGTGGAGGACTCAATCATCGCTTCTCAGATTCAGGATGACGTTCGTCGGTTGGTGGACGCTTTGCCGGAATCTCAAAAAGAGGTGCTTGAAATGCGATATTATCAGAATATGAGCTTTAAGGAAATTGCAGATGCCACAGGGGTGAGCATAAACACAGCTCTTGGAAGAATGCGCTATGCTATATTGAACATGAGGCGTATGGCTGAAACAAATGGCATTGTTTTAAGTGCATGATTGCGCCTGATTTCGGGAGATTTGTTCATTAGGATTTTGTTTATTCTATTAGGAAACGCTATCTTTGCACAATAAACTGATTAACCAATTGACTTTAGTTCAATATTAACTGGAATATTGTGGAATTTCCCGAAAGTATAGCTAATTTTTGGCAGAGACACCCGTTTTTGCGTGCTCTGTTGATGAATATAGGGCTGATTATTGTTGTCACAATTGTAATTCTTTGGATTGCGCTTATTTGGCTGGACTCTTGGACCAATCATGGCGAGTATGAGACGGTTCCTCAGGTTAAGGGTCTTAGCTATGACGTTGCGGTGGGTCAGCTTGAGTCAGCCGGATTTGTAGTGGAATTGGCAGATTCTGTCTATGATGTTAAAAATAGGCCCGGTACTGTGGTTGACCAGAACCCCAAAGAGGGAACAAAGGTGAAAGATGGTAGAGAAGTTTATCTTACCATTACGGCTTTTGAACCAAAGCAGGTAGTTGTGCCAATGCTAACTGATGTTTCAGAGCGTCAGGCTCGATCAGTTTTAGAGGCATTAGGTATTAAGAATATCAGGGTTGTAAAAGTTCCGTCTGAATATAAAGATTTGGTTTTGAGGGTGTCTCGTGAAGGGGTTCCCCTGATTCCGGGCGCAAGAATACCCGTAAATTCTACTGTAACCCTTGATGTTGGAGAGGGATATGCCTCAGTAGATACTGTAGAGGTAGAAAAAACTTCCGCCTCAGAAGAAGTCGATTATTCCCATTACTTTGATTGATATGGGCGACTCAGGGGATTTCGAAAGAGATGATCTTGATCAGGAAGATGACGGCAGCGGATTTTATGAGCATTTCAGATTTGTTGCCGATAAGGGACAGCAGCTTCTAAGGGTAGATAAATTTCTTGTAGCAAGACTTGAGAAATCATCTCGAAACCGTCTTCAGCAGGCTGCTGAAGCCGGATGCGTGCTGGTAAACGGCAAGCCGGTAAAATCAAATTACCGTGTAAAGCCACTTGATGTGGTGAGCGTTGTGATGGATCGTCCGCGGTATGATTTTGAAATAACAGCCGAGGATATACCGCTTGATATAGTGTATGAAGATGAGTCGGTGATGGTTGTCAATAAGCCGGCTGGTCTTGTTGTTCACCCGGGTCATGGAAATTATACCGGTACTCTCGTAAATGCCCTTGCGTGGTATTTCAGAAACTCTGATAATTATGATGTGAATGACCCTCGGTTAGGGTTGGTGCATCGAATTGATAAAGACACCTCAGGGCTGCTTGTTATTGCTAAGACTCCTGATGCCAAGACTAATCTTGGAAAACAGTTTTTTGATAAGACAACCAAAAGAGAATATATTGCAGTGGTGTGGGGTGTTCCTTCACCGGCTAAAGGCACTATTACCGGAAATATCGGTCGGTCTCTTCAGGATAGATTGAGGATGGATGTTTTCCCGCCGGACAGTGAATATGGTAAGCACGCTGTTACTCATTACGAGGTAATTGAGGAATTCGCCCATGCGTCTGTTGTGAGATGTGTACTTGAAACCGGACGCACTCATCAGATTAGGGCTCACATGAAACATATTGGACATCCTCTGTTTAATGATGCCAGATATGGAGGCGATAAAGTGTTAAGAGGACTCAAATCGGCGTCTTATAATAAATTCATTTCAAATTGTTTCGACTTATGCCCAAGGCAAGCGCTCCATGCCCGAACGCTTGGTTTTGTTCATCCCGTTTCCGGAGGAGAGATGTTTTTTACCGCACCTATACCTGAAGACATGAATTTGTTGATGGAAAAATGGCGTGTTTTTTCACATAACGGCGAGTAGAAAAATCAAAAAACGTCAAATAATGGCTTAGTTTGAATAAAAATCATTACCTTTGATACCATGAATCGGTATATAGCCACTACAAGTATATAAGATATGAGCAGTGAACAAGATTTTAAGGATATAGCTCCTTTTGATGATTCCGAATTTTCAGAAAAAATGTCGGCACTCGTAAGAGAACCGGGATTTGAGCATGCGGTTCGTTATGTTATGCCTCAGATTGATTTTGAAGAATTTGTCAAAGGATTACTGAATATTCATGACAAGCGAACATTTCAAACAAAGGTTATGTATCCTTTCCTTGAAATGCTTGCGCAGAAAACAACCTCGGGAATAACAGTTGGAGGACTTGAAAATATTGATTCATCAAAAGCATTCACATTTATTTCCAATCATCGCGATATCGTTCTTGATGCATCATTTCTCAATCTGTGTTTTTTGAGAAACAATCTTCCCACTTCAGAAATCGCTATAGGAAATAATTTGCTCATTTATGATTGGATTACCGATCTTGTTAAGCTGAACAAGAGCTTCATTGTCAAAAGAAATTTAAGAATGACAAAAGCTTTGGAGGCTGCAAAGCAGCTTTCGGCTTATATTCACTATGCCGTTGGCGAGAAGAAAGAGAGTGTGTGGATAGCCCAACGCGAAGGGAGAGCTAAGGATTCAAACGATGTTACTCAGGAAAGTCTTGTCAAAATGCTTGCGCTTGACGGTAATGGAACAGTCGTTCAAAATCTTCTCCCGGTTAATCTTGTGCCTGTTTCAATTACATACGAATATGATCCTAACGATTATCTGAAAGCAAAGGAATTTTTGATGAAGAAAATAGACCCGGAGTTCAAAAAGTCACCGCACGATGACCTTCTGAGCATGGAAACAGGTCTTTTGCAGCCCAAGGGCAGAGTTCATTTTGAAATTGGCAGATGTATTAATGATGCAATGCTTCCTCTTGTGGATGATACAGACAAAGTTGAAGTCGTGAAACGCCTTTGTGCAATAATAGACTGTGATATTCACTGCGGTTATAAAATCTATCCCATCAACTATATTGCTTATGATTTGTTGCACAAGGTTGATGAATTCAAAAGCAAGTACACCGCAGATGAGTTGAAGGACTTTGAAGAATATATTGAAAAACAGCTTGACAAGGTTGATATACCGGATATTTCATCTGAAAATAGAGCATATATGAAAGAAATGATGCTTACCATGTATGCCAATCCACTTAAAAATAAAACAACCGCAAATTCTATTGTCTGTCTCAAAGCTACAGGAGATATACCTGTAAGAGAATAGGTTTATACAAATGAGACTACCATTATTAGGTATGCTGATTCTGCTGCTCGTTAATTTGGGCACGGACACCTATATATATAGGAAACTTAAGAGCCGTTGCACCACAGCAACGCCGGCTAAGATACAGTTGATTACTGCAATTATATTGTATCTCATTCTTGTAGTCATTATATCCTTACCTCGCAGGGGGGGCTCAGAGGATACTTTGCTCTGCGTAATGTGGCTGCTTTTTGGTTACATATCTGTGTATGTTGCTAAATACCTTTTCGTTATATTCGATTTGTTTGCCTCAATTCCTTGTCTGTTCAAAAAAAAGCGGATAAAGCCACTGTCGCTGTTTGGCGCTTTTTTGGGGTGTGTGGTCTTTATTTCAATGTGGTGGGGAGCTTTGGTTAATCGCTACCGAATTCAGGTAAATGAAGTTACGGTAGAAATAGCCGGTTTACCGGATAATTTTGATGGATACCGAATAGCGCAGTTTTCTGATCTTCACACCGGAACATTCAGAAATGACACAACTTTCGTTGCAAAACTGGTAGATAGAATTAATTCCACCGGTTCAGATCTTATTGTTTTTACCGGTGATATTGTTAACAGGCGTATAGATGAATTGCTTCCATTCACCGGAGTTCTTGAGCGTCTTGAAGCACCGGACGGAGTGTATTCTATACTTGGTAATCATGATTATGGAGACTATTCAGAATGGGATAGCGATGATGCTAAACAGAAAAATCTCAACCTGTCACATCGGTTACAAAAAGATATGGGTTGGCAACTGCTTCTCAATGAGCACCGTTTCCTTGTCAATGGCAAAGACTCAATAGCCCTGATTGGAGTGGAGAATATTGGTGACCCACCTTTTCACTCCTACGGCTCTCTGGGAAAATCATACCCCTCTTTGAATGACGATAATGTTAAAATTCTCCTTTCGCACAATCCCGCTCACTGGGTTGATTCCATATCAGGAAACAAGGATGTGAAGATTGATTTGACATTAAGCGGACACACTCATGCAATGCAGCTGGAGGTATTTGGATTGTCACCGGCGGTAATGAGATATAAAACTTGGGGAGGCTTGTACTTCTCTCCTGAATCTGACGATAAAATGCTATATGTAAATATCGGCTCCGGAACAGTAGGATTACCTATGAGGCTCGGAGCTACTCCTGAAATCACAGTAATAACTCTCAAAAAGAAAACTACTTAACTCATCATCACTTTTAAGATGTCTCTTGATACAGCACAGATTATTGGTAACAGATTGAATTACCCCCGCAAAAATGTTGCAGCTGTTTTGAAAATGTTTGATGAAGGTGCTACAATACCTTTCATCGCAAGATATAGAAAGGAAGCAACCGGCTCGCTTGATGAAGTTGCGCTTCAGAATATTCGCACTCATTCAAGAGCTTTGGAAGAACTTGAAAAGAGAAAAGAGTTTATTGCGGAAGCATTGTCCAATCAAGGTGTTTTGACTGATGAGTTAGCACAGAGATTAGCCGCTTCTCTTGACATTGCAGAAGTTGAGGATATTTATCTGCCATATAAACCTCGCAGAAGAAGTAAAGCAACTGCGGCGAGAGAGAATGGTCTGGAGCCGCTTGCAAAGCTCATCATGGCTCAGAAACTGACACATCCGGAGACGTCTGCCTATAAGTTTGTAAAAGGTGAAATTGCCGATGCTTCAGAAGCTGTAGCCGGGGCTTGTGATATAATAGCTGAGTGGGTGAGTGAAAGTGAAAAGGCAAGAAATCTTGTAAGAGCTAAATTTGCAAGAAGTGCTTTGCTTGAATCCAAAGTTGTAAAAGGCAAGGAGGTCGAAGGGGATAATTTCAGAAATTACTTTGATTATGCTAAACCCCTCAGAATAGCAAATTCTCATCATTACCTTGCGCTCAGGAGGGGAGAACAGCAGGGAGTTCTGAAAGTTTCCATTAGCATTGATGACGAGGAGATGATAGACCGGTTATGCCGTATGTTTGTGCGCCCGGGGGCTACATCCCAGTGTGCTGAACTGGTGAGCAAAGCGGTCAAGGATGGATATAAAAGGTTGCTTCGGCCGGCTATAGAAACAGAAGTTGCAGCTTCAGCCAAGGAAAAAGCCGATTCAGCTGCAATATCTGTTTTTGCGGACAATGTAAAGCAGCTTTTAATGGCTCAACCGCTCGGTAGAAAAAGAGTTATGGGTATAGACCCCGGTTTTAAGAATGGATGCAAGGTAGCCTGCATTGACGAGCAGGGAGCTCTGCTTGCAACTGATGTGGTTTATCCATGCGCCCCGGTAAATGATGTTTACAAAGCAGCGGATATTCTCTGTAATATGGTAGGCCGAAACGGAATAGATGTGATTGCCGTTGGCGATGGTACAGCATCAAGAGAAACCATGGCTTTCCTCAGGGATATAACTTTTCCTCGACAGGTTGTTATCACTCCGGTGAGTGAAAGCGGGGCAAGTATCTATTCTGCTTCTGAAACAGCGAGGAGAGAGTTCCCGGATCTTGATATTACTTTAAGAGGAGCTGTGTCTATTGCTCGCCGACTGCTTGATCCTCTCTCTGAGCTCGTAAAAATTGATCCAAAATCTATAGGTGTAGGGCAGTATCAGCATGATGTTGACCAATCATCATTGCGCAATGCGCTTGATTTTACCGTTGAGCACTGTGTAAATGCTGTCGGGGTAGATGTTAATACTGCATCTGTTGAATTACTTTCAAGAGTATCGGGTATCGGACCTGCATTGGCTGTAAATATTGTAAACAGGAGAAATGAAAAAGGTTCATTTGAAACCAGAAACGACCTGCTTGAAGTTGCAAGAATGGGTAAGAAAACCTTTGAACAGTGCGCACCTTTCCTTCGCATTAATGGTGGCAGTAATCCTCTTGATGCAACCGGTGTACACCCCGAGCGATACAAGCTGGTTGAAAAAATTGCCCGTGACTGTGGAATTGAAACCGCAGCGCTTATTAGAAATAAGACTCGGCTCGATTCCATTGATTTGGAACGTTATATGGATAAAACAACTGGAATGCCGACCCTTACCGATATTGTAAATGAGCTTGCGCGTCCTGGAAGAGACCCGCGTATAAAGGAAGATAGCAAACCGTTGTTTGACCCTGATGTAGCTGCAATTGCTGATTTACATATTGGCAGGGAAATTACCGGCAAGGTAAACAATATCACTGCTTTCGGCGCTTTTGTTGACATTGGGTTGAAAGTGAACGGACTTATTCATATCTCTCAGATGTCTGATGGGTTTGTTAGTTCACCCGCGCAGGTATTGAGTGTGGGACAGACTGTTCGTGTCAAGGTTTTGGATGTTGATGCACAACGTTCAAGGGTAGCACTTACTATGAAGGGAATAACTCAGAATGGACTCTGATAAGCATAAAGTATATCTGTCCATAGGAAGCAATCATGAGAATTGCTCTGCCTTTGTACAGCAGGCAGCTGAACGGCTCAAATCTACCCTGTCTGATTGGAAAATGTGCCATCCCTACAAAACCAAGGCTATCAATGGGTTGGGTGCTGATTATCTGAATGCGGTAGCCGTAGGCAATTGGCTTGGAGATAAGGAGTCTCTTAACCAAATCTGTAAAAATATAGAGCTGGATTTAGGTAGAACTCATGACAGAATGTCTCATTCAGTAGAAATAGAAATAGATATAGATATTGTATGCTTCGATGGAGAAGTATTACGACCTGTTGACTATTCAAGGGAATACTTTTCCAAAGGCTTCAATGAGTTGTTAAAAGATTGTTGAGAGGATTATTCTTTAACAAGGTATAGTTTACTCCAAGATTGCAGCACTCTTTTTCATAGTTGGACAAACGTTTGGGATGAAGATCACCGCTTAAAATAATCAAATTTGTTGCATACATCTCTGTGAGTTCAGAAATGCTTTTTTTATAACCGCGGCACACAAGTATATAATCAAAAACCGCGCCTTGAGGCAAAGTTATATCGGTATTTGCTATAAGAATTCTTTTGGATCCTACAGTTAAAATGGGATGGTTGTAAATGACACAGTCATTTGCAAATTCAGTACCGGAAACCTCCAGAGAATCGATATTACGGTTCAGCATGTATTCAGAAAATGACCGTAAGTTACTCTCTTTAACTCTTTCTTTTTCACGATGTAAGGCTGTTGTAAGTATGTCGATTCTTGTAGGAGAACAAACAGCAATATCAGTGCGGTAAGTCTGAGGAATGAGATATACACCGTTTGGGGCATCAGTGCTTGTGGTAAATACTAACACAATAAAAGATAAAGTACAGATTAGTGCGCTGTATATCAATACTCTGCGTCGAGAGTAAAGCCACAATGCAAAAAAAGTTATAGCGGCAAACCAAACCAGTAATGAAACAGTGCTGATGGTCAGGTGATTTATTGAAGCACCTGGCAAATTGGCTATAGTGTCACTGACTCCTCTCATCCAACTATATAGAAAGTCAGCTATTTTACATATATAATGTGAGGATATTCCGGTGAGCGACAGTATTATAATAATAACTCCGCTTCCAATAAGTGGAGAAAGAAAAGGAATTGTTAGAACATTTGCTATAATGAAATATAAAGGGAATGTATGGAAATAGAACCCGGAAATAACTCCGGTAGCAATCATGGCCCCGGCACTCATGGTAAAGAATCCCATAGTGGCATAAGCTTCTCGGTTGCGCGGTGAAACCGGATTGAGCTTGTTTCCGAAAAGCAGAATACCGGCAACTGCAGCAAAACTGAGCTGAAAACTGATATTGAATAATGCCCGAGGGTCGAATAGAAGAATAATAAGGGCTGCCAGACAAAGAGCGTTGAACGAACTATGTCTCTTTTGAAGCAATCCGGCGAGTAGAAGGCACGAAGCCATGATTACCGCTCGTGTTGCTGAAGCGGATAATCCTGTTGTGAAAGCAAATAACCATAACGCGATGATTATGAGTAGAATTCGTGCTTTTCTTAGCGAAGGGTAAAGAATTAGAGGCATAAACAGCAACGAGCAGAATACCATGATAATTCCTACATGTAATCCGCTGAGAGCAAGTATATGGGCTGTTCCGGCTTTCGCAAATGTTTTTCTGGTATCATTATCCAGAATACTGCTGTCACCGGTAATCGCTGTCACAAGAAATTCCTTGGTTTCTCCGTCAAGGCTGCTTTTGAGCAATGCATTCTTCACCTTAGTTTTTATTCTCGGGAAAACCGCAAGTACAGCCGGCGAGTCCTCTATCTTAAAAATATCTTCCGGTATTGCTATACCGGAAATCAGAATTCCCTGACGCTTTAGAATCTTGTGATAGGTTAGTTGATCTGGAAAATATTCCACTGCATCAGGAAAATTCATTTTAGCCTTTAGGGTAATCCTTTCACCTGGATAAACTGCGGGAGTAAATGCCGGTATTACTATTTGAGAACGCACATCTGCAACTCTATTCATTTCAGATGAAGCTTTTCCGGCACGGATGATTTCTACCCTAAGTATTTGAGAAGTTTCTGTTTCTCTTACCGACTCAACATCTGCGCTAAGAAAAGTTTCTCCCTCAAGATATTTGACAGAAACTTCGGAAGGAGATTGTATCCACAGATTTATTTGACCGAGTGCAATCGCTGCAACAACTGTTGCATAGTACCGCAAGCGCCGCATGGCAAGAATAATTGATGCAATAATCCAAACACCGGCGCACCATAATGGCACGCCGGCAAAGGTCAGGATTATTCCACCTGAAAATGCAATTGTTACCGGTAGAAGAGGTGCAAGTGAAAGTGGTGCTTTCAACTCTCTACGGTGTTAGGCTATGGTAGCTCGCACTACAAGTAAACTGCTCACTCCTATTACTATCCAAAGTAAGATTGCAAGGAGCATGGGTTTTACACCGACAGCTTTTATTGTCTTCAGTGATAGGGATGCACCGATAAGAAACAAAGTCAGCACAAGTCCTTTTTTTGCAATCCAGACACACCACTCGCTCACAGCAGCAGGAAGATTGCAATATGTGTTCACAATCATAGCAAGTACAAACAGGAAGATAAACCAGGGTATGGAAATCTTAGCTGTTTTGTCACGGAATATCAGCATTGTGACGAATGCAAGAGGAATTATCCACAATGCTCGGGTGAGTTTAATAAGAGTAGCTATTTGTAGAGCCTCTGTTCCGTATGCTTCGCCGGCTCCTACCACCGAGGATGTGTCATGTATCGCTATGGCTGCCCAGGTGCCGAACTGAGCCTGACTCATATCAAAGAAGTGGCCGATTGGAGGGAAAATGAACAAGGCTATAGCATTGAGAATAAATATTACTCCAAGTGACACTGCCATTTCGTGGCTGCTGGCTTTGAGAACCGGGCCTACTGCTGCTATTGCACTCCCTCCGCATATAGCGGTACCGGATGAAATGAGGTAAGCTGTTTTACGGTTGATATGAAGCCACCATCCGAAAAGAATTCCCAATGTCATGACTCCAAAAACGGATACTATGGTAAATACCATACCTTCACTTCCGCTTTTTAGAGCTTCAGTTACATTCATACCGAAACCAAGTCCCACCACAGATACCTGAAGCAGATATTTTGATGTCTTTTTATTGAATGTGGGGTAAGGACATTCAAAAATAAATGCATAAATCAAACCAATGAAAAGTGCAACAGCGGGTGTAACATATTGTCTCATTCCAAGTTTGTCGAATGGAAAAAGGCATAGAGCTATCAGAATAATATAGACTATCTTTGACGCTGAATGCATCTTTTGAGCAAAATTATCTTTCATATTAATGTATTATACAGATTGTTGAAACATACTTAATCAACTATTCCAAATTTGCCATGCTGCAAATGCTTGTAGAAGAAGCATTTCAAGACCATTTTTTGTCTCGGCTCCGTTATCCGCCGCATTACGCATGAATAGTGTTACGTCAGGGTTATAAAGCAAGTCGTAGCAAAGGTGTTCCGGAGTGAGATATTGATACGGAATATCCGGGCATTCATCTATATGAGGATACATTCCGAGGGGAGTTGTGTTTACTATAACCTTATGGTTAGCAATAATTTCCGGCGTGAGCTGAGAGTAGGTGAGACCGTTCTCACGCTCACTGCGCGACACAAAAGTAGTCTCCACGCCCAGATTCTGAAGTCCGCAGTTTACTGCCTTAGCCGCTCCTCCGGTACCCAATATCAGAGCTTTTTTACGATTCTCATTAAGAAGGGGTGAAATGGAGTCTGTGAATCCTATTACATCGGAATTATAACCTTTGAATTTCAAGGATGCCCCGTGTCCGGTAAATTTTATTACATTCACAGCACCGATTTTTGCCGCATTTTCATCCATCTCGTCCATATAAGGTATAACCTGTTCCTTATAGGGTATGGTAACGTTAAGTCCGTTGAGATTCGGGTACTGAGCTACAACCTCCATTAATTCACCGATATCCTCGATTTCAAAATTCATGTATCTGGCATCAATTTTTTCCGATTCAAACTTTTTATTGAAAAAGTCCTGTGAAAAGGAATGACCGAGAGGATAACCAATGAGTCCGTACAGGCGTTCCGGTTGTTTGAGCATAAAAATTCATTTAATTAATAACACGCAAAAGTAATAAAATGAGTGTAAAGAGTACGACATTACATTAGAAAAATAAATATTTAATCTATCTTTGTGAGAAATAAACACAATTTATGCAAAGATTGAGTGATTTATTCACAGCTTTAACCGGCGAGAAACCTTCTTCAATTGTTCCGCTTGCCGGAGCCGGTTCAGAACGGCGTTATTTCCGACTTGTCGGCAGTTCTTTAAGCTGCGTGGGAACGATAGGCGTATCGTTGCCGGAAAACAAAGCGTTTATTTATATGTCGCGAGAGTTTGCTAAGATGGGGTTGCCTGTGCCGGAAGTACTCGCTGTGAGTGAAGATAATATGACATATCTGCAATCC
Source organism: Barnesiella sp. (assembly GCA_014800945.1). Taxonomy (GTDB): domain Bacteria; phylum Bacteroidota; class Bacteroidia; order Bacteroidales; family Muribaculaceae; genus Paramuribaculum. The sequence continues at coordinate 52,087 of JAAVFD010000011.1, forward strand.
GATGCCGGCTCAATTTCTTTGTTTGATTATCTTGAGGATTGTCGCAATACCGGAGAGTATAGTCCCTCCCACATTTTACTCCTTGAAAATGTGATGACAATACTTGCAAGGTTTCACACCGCGGATTCATCAGAATTTGATTTCTCATATTGCTATCCTACTCCGGAAATGAGCCGCCGTGCTCTAACATGGGATCTGAATTACTTCAAATATTCTTTTCTGAAGCCGGCTGGAATAGATTTTGATGAGGAACTCCTTGAAAACGACTTTGAAGAGTTTGTCAAAATGATAGAATCTTGTGGAATGGATTCTATAATTCTGCGTGATTGTCAGAGCAGAAATGTTATGCTGAAAGATGAAAGTCAACCAGTAATCATTGATTTTCAGGGAGCAAGGAGGGGCTGTGGGTTATATGATGTCGTGTCATTTTTATGGCAGGCACGAGCTGCATTTCCTTCTGAGTTGAAGAAACATCTCTTTAATCATTATTTATCCTCGGCACCAAGTCTTGCCTCATCTAAAGTTCAACTAACCGGTCAGTTACCTCTGTTCAGACTGCTGCGCACCCTTCAGGTACTCGGAGCGTATGGCTTTTTAGGACTCGTCAAGAAAAAAGAGCATTTCATAAAAAGCATTCCGGCAGCTCTGGACAATCTCAGGGAACTCCTGGACAGCGGTTTCCCGGACTTGCCTCATCTGCGCCGGGTGGTGGAGAGAATGGTTTCAAGCAAGTCTTTTTGTAAAAATGAGTCTCAGTCAGGTCAGCTCATTGTAACCGTTGGAAGCTTTTCATATAAGATGGGACTGCCGGAAGATAAAAGTGGCAACGGCGGGGGATTTGTTTTTGACTGCAGGGCGCTTCATAACCCAGGAAGATATGACGAATATAAGCAACTTACAGGGAGGGATGAACCGGTCATAAGATTTCTGGAAGAAAGGGGAGAGGTTAAGGACTTTCTCTCAGCGGCATGGAGTATGGTTGATTATTCAATCGAGCGCTATATGGCTCGTGGATTCACATCCCTGAATGTGTTCTTCGGTTGTACCGGTGGGAGACATCGTTCGGTATATTGTGCCGAGCGTACCGCCGCACATATAAAAGAGCGGTTCGGCATAGAGGTGCATCTGATTCACCGCGAAAGAAAAATCAGCGAAACTATATAGGAAAAGATAATGAAAGCTATGATATTTGCCGCAGGACTCGGCACGAGGCTCAAACCATTCACAAACACTAAGCCCAAAGCTTTGGTGGAAGTGGGCGGAACACCTATGCTCGGCAGAGTTTTGCTTAAAATTAAAGAAACAGGAGTTGGAGATGTAGTTGTCAACGTGCATCATTTTGCACAAATGATTAGAGATTATCTGTCAGCAAATAATAACTTCGGTCTTAATATCAGCATAAGTGATGAGTCTGAAACTCTTCTTGATACCGGTGGAGGATTACTTGCAGCGTCCGGCTATCTCATGGGCGACGAGCCGATAATTGTGCATAATGCTGATATCCTTACAGATTTCTCTTTAACGGAGATGGTTGAAGCTCATGTCTGTAGCCGCGCTGATGTAACCCTTCTTGCTCAGGATAGAAAGAGCAGCCGTACTTTCATGTATGATGATTCATTGAGGCTAAGAGGCTGGGCTAAAACCGAAACCGCTGAAACAATCCCCCCAATGCTTGATACATCAAAATTGAAAAGTTTTGCTTTTGGTGGAGTATCGGTGGTGAGTCCATCGATCTTTCCACACTTGAGTAAATATGCCGAAGAGCATGGACAGGTATTTTCAACGACCCCTTTTTATGCTTCTGAGTGTTCACACCTAAATATAATAGGATATGTGGCTGAATTAGACTATCGATGGTTTGATATCGGTAAACCTGAGAATTTGCTAAAGGCATCTGAATCACTGTCTGAAAATCAGTTCCTGAAGTAAGATTCCCCAAAAAGCAATTATTTTGATGAATTATGTGGTTTTCGGTTGTTTTTGAGCAAAAAAAGTCGGCATAAGATGGTAGAATGAGAAAAAATCACTACCTTTGTGCCCGCAAAACAATACAAAACCAAAAAACTTAAACAAATTTTTTAATGGCAACAAGAATTAGACTGCAACGTCATGGTCGCAAAAACTATGCGTTCTATCCTATTGTTATCGCCGATAGCAGGGCACCACGAGATGGTAGATTTATTGAAAGGATAGGTTCTTATAATCCGAACACTAATCCTGCTACAATAACTTTGAATTTCGAACGGGCTTTGTATTGGATTAACGTTGGCGCAGTGCCTACTGACACAGTTCGTAGCATTCTTTCTCAGGAAGGTGTTCTTCTTATGAAGCACCTCCAAGGTGGTGTTAAGAAAGGCGCGTTTGACGAAGCTGAGGCTCAGCGTCGTTTCGAAGCTTGGAAAAACAAAAAACAGGCTGCTGTTGATGCATTCAAAACATCTATGGCTGATGCCAAAGAGCTCGCTACCAAACAGCGTCTCGCTGATGAAGAGGCTAAGAACAAAGCTAAGGCTGAGCTCGTAGCTAAGAAAAAAGCTGATATCGCTGCCGCTAAGGCTGAGGCTGAAGCTGCTGCTAAAGCAGAAGAGGAAGCTGCTGAAGCTCCTGCTGCTGAGGAAGCACCTGCTGCTGAAGCTGCTGAGTAATCGGAGCGTAACGATAGCAACAAAAAACAATCGCCGGAGAGGAATTTTCCTTTTCGGCGTTTTTTGTATGTATAACAGTGGCTTAGCCCCTGTTATCCGGCAGCGTTATAAAATATAGGTACTGAGTTTTTAATTGGAGTGAAGATTGATCGGGTGATAAAGCCAGCCACGAAAATTCTCACCGGCACGCCTTACAGCCGCGTGCCAGTACGAATCATCATCTCCGGTAAGAAGCTCAGTTCCGTTTGGTGAAGGCGTCACCACCCAGGTATTGCTCATCAGTTCATCGTCTAATTGACGGCGGCTCCAGCCGCTATAGCCGATAAAGAATCTTATGCACCCCTCTATAGGATAACCGGAGTTTACATACTCAATCATTTTGTTGTAATCGCCACCTATATATAACCCCGGACGTATTTCTCTGCCTCCGGGAATAATGTCGTCAAGAGTATGGATATAATAAAGGCGGTCGCATGACATAGGTCCGCCACAATAAACCCTCACCGGCTCATCAATACTAATTTCAGAAATAAGTTCCTGAAGTGTGTAATTGGTAGAATGGTTCATTACTATACCCATAGCAGTGCCGTACTCCTCATACTCGATAAGGCATATTACAGAGTGAGTGAAATATCTGTCTCGCAGAAAAGGTTCTGCTATGAGTAATTGTCCGGCTGCAGGCTTGTCACCGGGAATGTTTATATTGAAAAGTAAGTCCTTGATATCTGTCATATTCACAAAAATACAAATTCTTGTCTGACAGACAATCTGATTTGAGTAGAAAAATATTTGACCCGGTTCAAGATTCCGTGCTATATTTAACAAATTGTCATATTTAGTAGCTTTTTATCACGTATGAGACTGACAGATATATGAATCAGCAATTGTTATATTTTGTAACTTTGCGGAAAAATAACAATTATGATTTCGCTCCGAACGGTACTTTCGTTGATACTTATGGCACTTTTAGGGTTTTCCCATCTTGTATCTGCGGCAGAGTCAGAACAAATTGATTTTCCACCGGAATCAATTAATTATATCAATTTGGATTCTACTGATGTTTATATGCCCACTCTTGAGGAATTGCTCGGTGAGCCTATAGATGATTTCTCGGAGATTGATGATTTATCTGAGTTTATAGAAGATTTGGTGGCTTATTCCAAAACATTTATAGGAACCCGTTATAAAATAGGCGCCACCGGTCCGTACGCATTTGACTGTTCCGGATTTACCGGCTATGTTTTCAGAAATTTCGGTATTAATTTATTGAGAGATTCACGCTCGCAGGGCACTCAGGGTTACCGTGTGGATGCCTCTGACGCGATGCCCGGCGATTTGATATTCTTTTCCGGTTATAGGGCAGGAAGTGTTATAGGGCATGTAGGATTAGTCATAGAACCCGCAGGAGCTGATGGAAATATAAAATTTATCCACGCATCAACATCTCAGGGTGTCAGGATAGATAATACCAAGGATGTTTATTATGCCCGGAGGTTTGTATCGGTTCGTCGTATTTTCGGTGAGCCGGACACGGACATTGAAGTAGCTTCCTTTGATTATTTTGAATAAGATAATTAGAACAGAGTGAGTTGAACCGCGTGTGGACGTGGTTTGAGTATGATATTCCTCTGCTGTCTCCAGCCTTGGGTGCTGTTTCTAAGATTCAGGGTGAGCATACCGATGCTGTCCTTTACAACTGATTTGATTCGGCTGATAATTTCAGCCAATGAAGATACTCCGCTTAGGGTTAGGGTTGCAATAGTTGTTCCGCGTTGAATAACGGTGGCATAAAGAATGTCGGTTGTAAAAATCGTTGCCATAATCATGTAGTTTTAATTTGTATGGCAAAGATAGAAACGCGAGTGGGCAATAGAATTACCCACTCGCGTTAATATGGATTAAGAATGGGCTATTTTTCTTTGAAAGGGGAGTAGATGAGTCCCGGGGCGGCTTTTTTGCCATCCGGAGTAGTAAAGACAAAAGTAAACATCCACTTAACCAACCTGGTTTCGCGGGTGGAGAATTGTCCGACGGGCAGTTTAATCAGTACCTTATTCCATCCGGCTTTAAGATTTACAATGATAGGCTCTCTTGCAGCAAAGTTTTCATTGCCAAGAGATATTTCATTAGTTCTGTCAGTGTGTGTGGCTGTCCATATGGGAGCAGGTATTTCTTTATCGTTAACCCATATCTTGCTTTCGCGGTAATCCCATTTTCCATCAAGAGGAGGTATGTCTGATTCAGAGCGGCTGTAATTCTGTGTTTCTGCCTGTAATCCTACAGTCATGTTTGCAGGTGCATATACCCATGTGAATGCGTATGCAGTGTGATTCGGCTTCGGATTCTTGTAAAAACCGGGAACTATTGTTCCCCAATAGTGTCTCAGATGCACAGCGGCTCCGTTTGCTAATCCTGTTCTGTAAATACTGTCGTTATAGCGATATGATTCCTTGAGACCTTCGGTTTCCGGGGGGAAAATAGTGGCGAGGTCTCCCTTATTTGGAAAAGCATCTGTGATGAGCCATTCAATATTAGTTTGGCGGACGTATGGAATATCGATAGAATCGAGGGTATTATCCTTATGCCACAAAAGGCGGTTCTCAAAATCGACGAAAGATTCATAGTCTTTTTTCTCTGATTTGATAAGGTTGGTACCGAGCTTGTCGAAATACTCTTCGCCACCACCGTGCCATGACCGTTCGGCTATGGCGAGTATGGTCGGGTAAACCGAGTTCTGGGCAATCATAGATTTCTCATCTTCTACATATCTGTCATTCCACAGACCAATCTCAACACCTGCAATACCGTCCTCAGCCTTTTTATGACCGTAAACATTGCTTCGGTACAGTGCAACAAGGTCGGCGTAAGTATCAAAATGATTGATATAATGAAATCTGAGATCCACGGCGGGGATGCCGGGAGTCGGTTTACCGCGGTAGCTCCACATTGTGGTAAAGTCTATTTCTCCCTCTTTATAATTCCATCCGGGATTCCAGGAAACTATCTTTTTGCCTTTATCCTTTACGAATTTTACCATTTCAGGGACAAAGTCAGGATTGGTAAACTGTACTTCGTCAGTGCCAACGTGAAGATATGGTACATCAAAAGTCTCACAAACTTCCTCCAAGAGCAGTTTCAGTATCTTCATGCCCTCAGGGCTTTGCATATCATGACGGAAAGTTCTGACAAATGCTGCGCTATGTCCCGGCATATCAACCTCCGGGAGAACCATGACATTGTGCTTTTTAGCGTATTCAACAAGTTCTTTAGCTTCTTGAAGTGTGTAGTATAAACCGGGTTGACGCTCCATGTTGACACTGTCGTTAAGCATGGGGAATATTTTGCTTTCCAATCTCCAAGCTTGATTTTCAGTAAAATGCCAATGGAAAACATTCATCTTGAATTGCGACATGATGTTTATTTCACGTTTTAGCTCTTCAAGAGAAATATATGAACGTCCGGTGTCGTTCATAAATCCGCGCCAGTAAAATGCTGGGTAATCAACAATCTCACACTCCGGGAGACTGTTATTATGACTTGTCGCAAATAGTTGGCGGAGTGTTTGCAGAGCCCAGTAAATACCTTTTTCAGATGTTGCCTTAACAGATATTCCTTTCTTTGATATAGTCAATGAATAGGCTTCGTCATTACTTGTTGGGGCACCGGGAATCTCATTTACTAATTCTCCGTTAATTGAATATTTGCTTTTGGGAGATAAAGTAACTCCTTTTTCAGCTAAGATGTTATTCCAATCTTCGTTCCAATATGGCATTGACAGCGAGGCAGACTTGACATAAACGGTTGATTTACCGAATTGAATTGCCTGAGGAACGGGAAGCAACGGATACTCTGCTAAAGAGAGTGCGTAAGCACTGATGCATGAAATCAGTGTGACCGCAATGGTAAGTAATCTTTTTGTATTCATGCTTCAAAAGTACTTAATAATAATTATATATGTGCAATTTTCAAGGCTTTTCCATTTATGAATGGCAAGCTATTTTTTTATAGAAAATTATTAGTGATTGGTTGATTAACTTACTTTGTAATTTAACTTTTTTGAAACATTAGAGCTACGGGATTTTGAACGGCAAAAGATGGATCGTAACAGTAGCCTGCCTGTGTGGTGTCTCCTGAGATAGCTGTATATGTTTTCAGATGTTATGTCATAGTCTGATTTGTAAACTGATGTAGGTGATACATAGCAATAACTTATATCCTCGATTATCGCTTCTGAAGCACCCTGTGGTGTAGCAACCATATCGAGAGATTTAAGTGTCGGTGCCATGATTGTTATGCCTTCTTTTTGGGCTCGGGATACTATATTCCCTATAGTTGAGTGATAGTCTCTCTTCAGTGATGAGAGGTCAAAGTCTGTCCATGCGGATTCTCCAATTTTCTGAACCGGACGCAATTGAATGATGTCTGGAAACACCCCATTTTCTTCCCAGATTTCCCAGAATCGGTTGTCGCGAAGATTAGACAGATTGAGTGAGTTTATGGTGAAATTTAAGCGAATTAAAAATCGGTTACCTTTTTCTTTTTTTATTTTTGAAAGCTGTTTAATCAGGTTTTGAAGGAGGTCAAATCCGGCACCCGGCATCAAGTATTCATAGGTTTCTCGGTCTGTACCATGAATGGAAAGTGTGATTTCATCAAGACCGGCATCGACCATGTCTTTGAGTGAAATTTTGCGAGATGCAATCAGTTGACCGTTGGTGGTAAGTGAAATATATGGAATCGCACTCTTTTTCGCTCTTGAAATCAATGAGGGTAGATGTTTATATAGTGTAGGTTCAGCTCCACATCCAATCTGTAGCTTAACAGTGTAGGGGAATACGTTTTTTTCAAGCATCTCAATTGTGGATTCGGTTATTATTCCTTTAAGTTCGCTCCGTTTTGAAGGGTCACTGAAGTAACACATCTTGCAACTGAGATTACAAGCGAGTACCGGGTCGAGATATACTCCTGCAATACGCCTTCTCAGCAAGTATATCCCCAAAAGTCCCGCGATTTTAAGCCATCCCGGAATAGCTCCTATGCCCAAATATTTTATCACACGGTATATGTTCATTTATCTGTAGCGTATGTATTATCTTACTAATTATGACATACTTAATGAGAGGCTATGCCAAAATACGTTTGTACAACATGGATTTTGAGATGCCGGAAAATACCTATATGAGTAGTGCGAGAGAAGCATACGCTTTTATATGACATTATTAAGTGACTTATGGCAGTAACAAAATCTAATTAGCTGTGATTACGGTATTAATCTGATATTCTTGAAGTTCCATTTGTCACTTTCAATGAAGTCAACCGCCTCAACATCTTTGTCAATAGCAGGGAATATTAGAGTAAAATTATTTTCTCCGTCTGCCTTCGCTCTCAGTTCTTCTCCAAGAATAATGCCTTGAGTGTCAATTATATTCAACTTGCTTCCATCAGGGAGTTTCAGATGACTGTCCGGAGCAATCTTTATCCACCAATTGGGAATATAATACATGTGGAAATGTATAGCGGTTTTATCAGCCATCCGCTCAATACTGTCTATTTCAAGAATATTACCGGTATTATTTTCAGCGTAATCAGGATAATAAATTTTTATTCCGGTTTGATTATTTTCAACGGTCATTGCCGGCTTCGGATTTAGGAGCGGGCGGAATATCCGTTCAAACATACCTTTGCCGTAGCCGAAGTTAGTGGCAGTATATATTCCTTCAGGATTTATTATAATGAATGTAGGAAGCCCTTGTGCATTGAAGCGGGAATAGATTCCGGCTTGACCTTTACTGTCTCTCCAGTTATTGCCCTCTAACTTGAGGTTATCGGTGGATATTCTCCAGAATTGGTCATCGTCTATGCTGATGCTGACAACCGCCACATTATCCTTATGTTTCTCCGCGAAGGCTTTAAGCTCGGGTACAGCCATGTGGCAGGGACCGCATCCACCGCTCCATAAGTCAAGCAATATCCATTTGCCGGCAAACTTTCCGAGGCTTAGTGTGTTACCGTTGATATCGATAAATTCTATGTCAGGAACCATGTCACCGATATTGATTTTGCTTTCTGGGTAGAGGTAAGCGTAGATTCGTTCTCCTTCGGGTGATTCTTTTTCGCTCTGACCGAGGGACTCGTACAAAGTTTTAAGTTTTGCGGTAAGCGGAGAATCGCCGGATAAGCCGGTGTCGCTCAAACTAATGAATTCATCGAACCAAACAGGAGTGTGCTTCATCTGAAGCATCGTCAGGTATTTCCGGTTATCTATCGAGTCGTGTAAGGCTGACAATGCCTTCCTTGTTTCGGCAATGATTTGTTTTTTTTGCTCTGTGGAGAGTTCAGGATTGGATAATAATTTATCCATTTCAGAATTGAGTCGGTTTATCTCCCTGTATATGTCGGCGCCGCTGAATAATATTCTGTCGTATTCTTTCTGTTCATCCAAGTCGCTTGTCACCTCCCATAATTGGGAGTCGATAGTGGAGGCATCAACTTTGATATTTGCTCCCGGCGACAAAAATACAGTCCTTCCGCTCCCGCCAATTTCAGGGACAAAGCATGCGATGCTCATCTTTTGCAACTCATCGTCCTCAAATGTATATTCAAGCCTGAATTTACCGTTTGCCACTGTATCTTTAGCAACTGACATGCCGGCATTACCGTAGAAGCGGAACAATGTTATCACGGTGCTGTCCGGCATTATATTTGTGACCCCTTCGATGATTGCGGTCGGGTTATCTATATCTTGCTGCGGCATTTTTCCGTTTCCCCGGCTATCAGAGGGGTAACAAAGTGAGGCAATGACAAAAAGTGTACTTAAAATAGCTTTTTTCATGTAAAGATTTGAAAGTTAGATAGTTTATATCGGTAGCTGCAAAGATATAAAAAAAGAACCGCCGGAAGAGTATCCGGCGGTTAAAATATCATAATAACAATGGTTTAGAGAACTCCCTGAGCCATCATTGCGCGTGCCACTTTCATGAATCCGGCAACATTAGCTCCTTTTACATAATTGATGTAACCGTCACATTCTTTACCGAAGAGAACGCACTGGTGGTGGATTTCCGCCATGATTTCCTTGAGTTTGGCATCAACTTCTGCCGCGCTCCATGACAGCTTCTGTGAGTTCTGTGCCATTTCCAGACCGGAAACAGATACTCCTCCTGCGTTTGCTGCTTTACCGGGAGCATAAAGAATCTTGGCAGCGAGGAATTCCTTGATAGCCTCGGGAGTTGAAGGCATATTGGCACCTTCGCTCACGGCAATGCAGCCTTGAGCGAGTAGGGCACGTGCATCATCACCGTCAATTTCATTCTGAGTGGCAGAAGGCATGGCGATATCGCATTTAACCTTCATCCACGGGCGCTCACCGGGATAGTATTCACAACCGTATTCCTCAGCAAATTCGCGGATACGACCGCGGTAAATATTCTTAAGTTTGAAGATGTAATCGAGTTGTTCCCGTGTGATTCCATCCGGCACATAAATGCTGCCGTCGCTATCGCTCATAGATACAACAACTGCTCCAAGTTCAAGAAGCTTCTCTGCAGTATATGTGGCAACATTTCCTGAGCCCGAAATTGCTACTCTTTTGCCTTTTAATTCAATGCCTTTTGTTTCAAGCATATTCAGAAGGAAGTAAACATTGCCGTAGCCTGTAGCTTCGGGGCGGATAAGTGAACCACCGAACTCTCTGCCTTTGCCGGTGAAAGTACCGGTATTTTCACGAGCCATTTTCTTGTACTGACCGTACATGTAGCCAACTTCTCTACCTCCAACACCAATATCTCCTGCCGGAACGTCTGTGTCAGCACCTATTTCACGCCAAAGCTCATTGATGAATGCCTGACAGAAACGCATCACTTCCATATCGCTCTTGCCACGTGGAGAGAAGTCACTTCCTCCTTTGGCGCCCCCCATAGCGAGAGTAGTGAGAGAGTTTTTGAAAGTCTGCTCAAATGCAAGGAATTTCAGAATACTCTGATTTACTGAAGAGTGGAAACGTATTCCGCCTTTGTAGGGGCCAATTGCGTTGTTATGCTGGATTCGGTAGCCCATATTATTCTGAACTTTACCGCTATCATCTACCCAACTAACTCTAAATGAGAAAATTCTATCGGGAATGCAAAGACGCTCAATAAGATTGTAACGCTCAAATTCGGGATATTCGTTGTAAGTGTCCTCAATAGAGGTTACTACTTCTTCAACAGCCTGAATGTACTCCGGCTCGTTGGGAAAGCGCCGTTTAAGATCGGCGATAATTTCAGATGCTTTCATATTGAATCCGATATTTGTTATGTTTTGGAGAAAAACCTCCCCGTTTGGTTGCAAATTTATATTGAAAAATAATTATGGCCAAACATTTGCAATTAAAATGTTTGTTTTGATTGCAAATTGCTACTTGTTTTGCTCGAGAATCTGAGCTGCGTGGTTTGATGTCTTGATTTGTTTAGGACCCAATATTCTTACAATTTTACCTTCCGGATCAATTATAAATGTGGTTCTGAAAGTACCCATATATTTTCTGCCATACATGGATTTTTCTCCCCACACACCAAAATCTTCCATAAGTTTATGATCGGAATCAGTTATAAGAGGGAACGGAAGATCATTCTTTGCTATGAATTTTTTATGGGAATCAGCAGAATCGCCACTTGCACCAATGACCTGATATCCTGCATTTATCAGCTCATGATAGTTATCACGAAGGTTACAAGCCTGAGCAGTGCAGCCTGATGTCATGTCCTTAGGATAAAAATAAAGTGCAATGTTTTTTCCGGGGTAATCGCTTCGCTTGATTTCATTACCGTTCTGGTCTTTACCAAGTAAATCCGGTACTATGTCTCCAATAGAATAGCTCATGATTTTTAGGATTTATATTTTCACAAATATAATAGATTCCTTACTCGTGACAAAATATGTGTATAAAAATAAAAAAAATTACTCGTCGTCACGACGAATAATCTTTTTACCTTAAATCTAATACCATGAAAAACTGGGTGCAAAGGTAAGCTCTTTTGTCGGTATAATCCAAATATACGAGTTTTTTTAACTGTAATTTAACGAAATATTACCTTAAATCTTGCAAAATTAACCCAGGTTAACGTATTACAGGAGAGCTTAAAATCATTTTTCCTGCTGAATGGGCAGTTATTTCCGGAGCGTATTGACTTTGTGCCGTGGCTATACCTGAAGCAAATTCACCGGAATTATTAACCCACATTTCATATTCTATTACAAATGTGCCTTTGGGCAGGTGTTCTACGAAAATATTCGTGCTGCTGTCTCTGTTTTCGCGATAGAAGCATATACCATCGCTCCAGATAGGTGCAGGGGTTTGCTCCACCGGCTCAAAGCAAGCAGCCCTGTTGTCGGTAATAGCAAGATAGTCGATAGCGGCTTCACTCTTTATTGTGAGAGTAATCTTTACTTTGTCACCCACTTTAAGAGAATCTGTTGATGTAGGATTCTTGTCTCCGACTTTAATAAACTGCTTTGATATGCTTAAGTTGCTGCAAGCATCCGCTTTAACATGTTTCATCTCTTTTGTGTCGTAGCTGACAATTCCTCCCCATGCAGGTGTGTCACTACTCCTTAATATATTAATGTTAGCTCCGGAAGCGGTGCCCGGCACAAGAGGTATTTTAATCTCGCCGTTATAATCCTTAGGTTTATTGTTCAATAACTTTCCATTAAGGGTTATCTTTACCGAATTATCATCAACAATCCATTCGGGGCAAGCAGTCAGTATCGAAGATACAATCTCCGTGGCAGCAGGTGAGGGTCCCCAATCCATGGTCTGTTTCTGGAGGACGAGCCACTGAGTTATTCTCTCAATTTGTGGCGCATTCGGAGTTATTAAAGAATAAGCTTCAAGTGCCTTAGCAGTAGCAGAAACAGTAACCAGTCCAGAAGCACCGTCAGCAAGGGGTTGCCACCACATACCCCTTTCGTTGCTAACCGTAGCATATTGGTCGAGTGAAGATAATATTGTTTCAGCGGTTGCTTTGTTTCCCGTTCTGTAGAGAAGAGTAGCTGCCTCAGCTTTTTCAGCTATTCCCATGCTCTTCCAGCTTTTGATAATCCTTTGTTTTTCTGACGAAATCATGCTCCTTCCAATTGTGGAGGGTTTGAAATCACTCCATAATGATGCAATAGTGGCAAAAGTTATGAAATTACTCTTCGTATTTTTCATATAAATAGCCGAGTATTCCTTTTGAGTGTAATCAAGAGCTTTGTCACAAATATTCTTCAGATGTGAGTTTTCGGGCATGAAACCAAGAGTGTTCAGTTTGCCCAAAGTTATAAGAACATTTGATGTTGACCATAGAGACGGAGTTTTGTACTGACTTATCCATGATAGCCCACCGTTTTCATTTTGAAGTTTTTCAAGACAATCAACGGCATCATTGATAACTTTGCTGCACTCTTTTTCATCAAGTAGCAGAGCGAGATTCATCATTCTTTCAGAATCGCTTTGTGCATTCTGCATCCAAGGGGTTGCAGAGAGTAAAAGTGATTTCATATCGGCATTACGCTCCAGCATACTTGTGAGGGTGCTGTCCTGCGGATTCTTGCTCCAAGTTCTGATGGCTTCGGAAATCTGAGGATATCTTTTTACCAGACCCTCGGCAACTGCAGCTGAGAATATGTTTCTTGCAGCTTCAGATGCTGAATCGTTATTTCTGCGGCTCATTCCGGGAAGTGCTGTGACCACATTCCACACCGGATTATCACAATAGGTTAGTATCACTTTACTATCCGGACTGTAGTCAGGGAGTGTGAGTTTGAAATCCTTTGAATTTGCAGGAATATAAAAATCGGTGGATTCAATAACCTGGGTAGAAGAGGGTAGAACAGGTATAAGCGCCTGCTCACCATCACTGAATTTGCCGTCTGAACTTTTAATTCTGAAACAGATAAAAGGTATATCAAACGGTGCTTTTACTCCGGTGCGAATTACCGTAGAGCTATTTGCGCTTACATTATTTTCTATTGTATCGGTCTGCAACGTATCACCATTAGCCGGATTAAGAATCTCAACCGTAGTATTTACCGAAATATCCTCGGTTGTGGTGTTAAAAATTTGTGACTCAATAAATATTTCATCACCGGTTCGTATAAAGCGTGGCAGATTAGGAGAAACCATCAACGGTTTTGAAGCTATTGCCGACAGGCTCTGATATGCGGTTTTCAAATCGGCAGTATATGCAGTAGCACAGAGCAGCCATGAAGCATTTGCATTCGGCACAGTGTAGGAATATGAAAGAATTCCATTTTCATCAGTGGTGAGCATCGGCGCAAAGAAGGCGAGAGGCACTTCACTGTTTCTGTATTCAAAAGTTTCATCACCGATATTTTCATCAGCTCCACCGGCTTCGGTTGTAATACCAATCTCTTCTGTCGATGCTTCTTTTTTTGCCATGGCGAAAGTCATGTCAGTTGCTGCTGCTTCATATAAAACAGCACCATTATCGGCTTCATCACTTATGTTGACACCCATGCTTCTGGCTCCGTAAAGCATACGAACAGCACCCTTTATCATGGCTGAATTGAATCCCCTTGTATAGGTATTCAGTTCAGGAGATAATATATCGGTGCATTTAAGGCTTGTATATGGCGAGAAAATATTTGTATATGAGTAAGAGAACGCATTGGGGGCATTGAAATCAGCGGTGGGAACATATCCCGATCTCGGTGAAAAATTTAGAGAATGTTTTCCGAATGTGTTCAACGCAGCATTGAACATATCAAGCATAACACCGGCTTTTACAGGGGTACTGTCGGAAGAGCAAACTTTAAATGTCAGCATTTCCTCCGAGCCCGGAATAAGTTTGTCTCTCCAGGTTTCTGTTGAGATAGATATTTTTTTTGTAGGAATCCGAGGCTCAATAGTAATAAGCTGTGTGGTTGATTTGTAGTCAGCAATACTGAATAGCCAGAGCCGCGCGTCTTCACAACCCTCCGGTAATTTAATTTCAAGATTGTGTAATCCGGGAGAATATTTGAGCCATTTGCGGCTTACTATTTTGTTGCCACTCGTAATTGTATAAAGTAGATTAGTGACACTATTAGTGGTGCCTATGAGAAGGTATTGTCCATCAGTAACACTCTTTATGGGAATCCATAAAGTGGTTTTGCGCGGGGGCATCAAGTCTTCAGGACGATATAGGGCTACATTAGTTACGTCAATCTGTTCGGCATCTGTGGCATTGAAAATAATTGAGTATATTCCGGAATCGAGTTTTGATAAATCCACAAGATTACCGTTCATAATTTCACCGGATAAAACAGTATCTTTACCTTCCGATACGACCTTGAAACTGATAGTCTCCTTAACCGGTAGCCCTTCAGCATCCCTTGCATATACATTAAGGCGGATTGGTTTTGAAATATCAATATCGGAAGGAAAATCAGCAATTAAATGATATTTTGTACCGAGTGTATAGGTTCTTTTTGCCGTAGCACTCTCGCCGGTAGAGGAATTAGCCGTGAAAGTAGCAACGAAAGCACCGGATTTATTTGGAGAAAGCCCATAATCATCTTTATTTATTACAAATTTGAATTTGCCATTTGCATCTGTTACCGTTTCATCCGAAAAGAATATTTCAGAAGAAGCAGCGGCACGCCACCAAGTAGGTAGCAAAGCTATATTCAACTTCACTGCAATTCCGGAAAGAGGAACACCTGAAAATGTTTTGGCAACTCCTGTTAGTGTGGTACATCCTTTTTCAGGAGTATCATTCTGAACGTTCAGATTGTCAAGTATGTAAGTGGGAAGTTTGTAATCGCTTACAAGTACTCCAATAGATCCACGTGCCTTGGTTCTTTCATCTGTGGTTGATGCACTGATAGTAAATTTTCCAGTAAGGAGACCTTTTGGAATGCTAAACTTACCGGAAGCACGGCCGAGAGCATCAGTTGTGACATTAATAGTGTCAACCGGTGAATGATTTGCGTCAAACAGGATGACTTTCAAAGTTTTATCGTTTAGAGTACTCATTTTTTTACCGATAGAGCTGTAAGCTATGCAAGCCCAGTTGACGGAATCACCCGGATGATATATTGGAAGGTCACAGAAAATGCTAATATATGAATATGTGTTGTTTCCAGATTCAGAATGGTCATATATGTAAGCAGAACCGGCAAACCGATCTGTGTTTTTTACCGGGCGAACAGACCCGTTGAATCTGTTTGAAATAGTACTTAACCCGTCTGCATTTGTTATGCCGAGTCGTTCAGTTGTAGTAGTGCCCTTTTGTTGCTTGAAACCTATAATTTCAGCTCCCTCAACTGGAGCACCGGTTACAGGTTCCACAACCACAATGCTGTTTTCATCTCCGGCAAATACCCCGGCAGTAAGTGCAGACACACGTATAACAGGGTAAGAATCGGTAGTATTTGAAGCACCGCTAAAGGAGGGGATTATAATGTAACGCCCCGGTCGGTCAATTGTGAAAGTAACAGAATCTCTGCTATTAAAAGGTATAATTCCGGAGAATCTCACTGCTTTAGATTGGATTTTTACTGATTTAGCAGAGTTACGTACATAATTGCTCAAGTCAGTAAAATCATCAGGCAGTCGATACAAATTCAAGTATGCCTCAGATGTATTTTTTGCATTGATTTTAACCTGGATGGTTCCTCCCGGAACTAAATAGCTGTTATGAATTATCTCAACACTTTTTCTTTCGATCTGATTGATATAGTTTTTGAGACAATTGACTAATGGCGCATCAGGATAATTGGCGATGGCAGATTTTACAGCACCGAATAACTCTTTAATTTCTTTAATATTATCGGGATCAATATATAAGTTGGTAAGCTCATGAAGCGGCAGGGTGCAGAACTGTGATGAGGAATATTCCTTATACAACTGCAACAGCATATCCTTGTATTTGGTCTCTGAATTATCATTTTCAGAGTTATATAACCTGTTTTTTATGAATCTGAGTTTTTCAAGAGTCCAATAAATATATGGTGCTGAATCCTTATTACTCTTGTTAATCAGACTGTCATAAAGGTTTAATATGTCATACATTTCATGCCGTGTGGTTTTCAGTATGGCTGGAGACTTACCAAAACTCAAGGTGCTGAGCGGCAGGCGTGAATCAGAAGTTATTTGTGCCGATTTCAAGTCTATAACTTTTGAAGCAACAAAGTCATATAGAGTAGGATAAAACAGCTGTGAACCTGCAGGTATGGTAATCAGATTTTTGAATCTTTCAAGAGGGATTGACGGCAGACTGCATATATTGACAACAGCAGAGTCACAGAGGTTATTTATTTTATATCTGAATTGCTCACCACTCCATGCCTTGACGTTGGTGTCCAGAGGAATGAGAGGGAGAGTTCTTTTATCATAGTTCCACCTGTTTGCAGAATAAATATCGTTATAAATTTTGGCACAAAACAGAAATGCTAAAGATGATACTGCCTTATCCTTGCAGTTGACTGCGAAGTGCTCTATTTCTGTAGCCTGTATGCCGGCAGAATCTGGAGCTATAGCTGTTTCAGCAAGTGCTTTATCGACCAGTGCTCTCAGAGCATCAGGGTAATTTTTTTGTTTTATGGCTGTTTTATAGTGGGTTTCTGCCTGCGTCCGAACTTTTACGGGAAAGGCAAAATCGGGAGATTTTATATTTTCTGACATAAGTCTCATAGGACAAAGTAAAGAGGCAAACAGCAATAAGGTAGCTGTAATAACTTTTAAACGATGCTTCATATTCTGATATAGTGATATATGTGAAAACACGGATTACCAGACTTTTGTTGCCTCAGTAATCCGTGCCGATAAGTTTTTATAAAAATTTATTTTTTGACTTTGTGTCTTTTATTTGATTCCATCAATTTTCTGGCAAATTCCTTTTCGGCATCACCGAGCTTGAAAAGTTGCTCTGGAGTGAGTACTTTCTTGAATTTTTTGAAATATTCCTTTTCAAGAGCACCCTGCTTAGCTTTTAGTTCAGCTCTTGCTTCTGCTGCTTTTTCAAGTTCAGCATCCGTAGCCGAATCTCCTTTCTTTTTTACATCTTTTTCAAGTTTTCTTGTTTCTCTTGCCATTTTGGATGATGAATTTTCCATTTCCTGATAAAGTTGCAGAAAACTTTGTTTCTGCTCATTTGAAAGCTTGAGCTCGGATGCAATAAATTCAGCCTTATATTTACTCATTTCCTTAAACCATTCCGAGCGGTCACCGCGCTCGTTCTTATTCTGCGGATGAGCTGATGCACAAAGAGATGTGATGAGGATTGAGAAAAAAATGATAAACCTAATTTTCATGACTGTGAATTCCGGTTAATTAAATTCGCAAATATCAGACGGTGAGTATCCTGCTTCGTAAAGGTTGTCAAGAAACTCTTCATCGTATGAATTATCAAGATAGTACTCGTTCATAAAATTATCATCGGAAAACGCCTCAGCGAGAAGTGAGGAGGGTTGAGCCGAATCAGGTTTGAGCAAATCAACCATATTCATCATGCACCAGATTCCGGCAAACATAGCCGCCATATATGCGTATGGACGAATTCTTTGCCAGAAAGAACGCACAGCAGGAGGTGTTGCAACAACAACTCTCTCAGGAATCTGAGCTTCCATCCTTTTTGCGAAATCGGCAAAGTAACCTGCCGGAACTGTCATCCCGTCAGAATGGTCAATCTTCTCCAGTATATTGCTATTTTCTTTATTCTTTATCATAAGTGTTTTGTGGTTTTAGACATAATTTAAGGGTGAGGGTTTAATCTGTGTCCTCAAAATATTGCTCAATTTTTTTCACGGCGAGGTGATATGATGCTTTCAGAGCTCCAACAGAAGTGCCGAGCACCTTACTCATATCTTCGTACTTGAGCTCATCATAGTACCTCATGTTAAATACAATTCTCTGTTTTTCAGGTAGTGTAGCTATGGCTTCACGGAGTTTTTTCTTAATCTCATCACCATCTGTAAATGGATCGGCTTCTATAGCTTCAATTATTGGACGCGCTTCATCGTCTATGGAAATATTTAAGCGTTTCCTTTCCTTTTCCAGAAAAGTAAGGCTTTCGTTGATNGCTATTTTATAAAGCCATGTACCGAGTTTGGCATCCCCTCTAAAAGCATCAAGATTACTCCATGCTTTCATAAATGTGTTCTGCAGAAGATCATCTGCATCGTCATGGTTTTGCACCATGCGACGAATTTGCCAGTAAAGAGGACGAGAATAGCGAGCAATCACTTCGGTGAAAGCTGCTCTGCTTTGNGCCGGATCCTTGAGCCGTGCCGTCAACTGTTCGTCTTCTAAAATCTTTTCTTCTGCCATAAACCGANGTAAAGATACGGATTATTTTTGATATGCAGGCAATGCTACAATGAGTTTAAGATGTNCCAAGACTTTAGTTGCGAATAACCTCATATTTCCNCCTTCCTTTATTTTCAGCTTCTTAGCAAGCTCGGCAGGTTTCATTGTGAAGTTTCTGGCGCTGACATTAATAACCGGGAATTCATTGGAAAATGACTTTATTACCGGTTTGACAAATGGTAAGATATCAATTATTTCAAATCGTTCTCCGGGAAAATCNGGTAAGTTTTTGTCNGATATATAAAGGTGAGTGTTCNGGTCAAGTTTCCATGCTCCGAAGCGAGATGACATAATGGAAAATCCACCGGATTTCATTGCCGCAGGGTAGGGTTCATATAAGTACATTCCTTTTGCCGGCTCCGAGAAGGCTGATATGGCNTCATTTTCTTCACGTGGGGTAAATGTGAAAATGTTTCTTATTGNTTCAGATAACGTGANAGCCGATATTGATGATNTNAGCTCTTTGTCAAAGTCGATTACAGCAACNACCTCCTTACATTCGGTAGGGGAGCCGGTGATATAAATGGNNGTATTACAACCTAATGAATTGAATACACTTGAAATATCAAGCATGGGGGATGCTTTTACAATGAGTCGTGAACACTTTTGCCTTAAAACNGGTAGGAGNTCAACAACATTCGGAGCACAATCACTGAGGGCAAAAATTCTTTTACCACCTTCACCACGGCGGGCGGGGTCAATAAATATNGTGTCAAATTTGCATTGAGTGGATTTAATCCATTCNACGCTATCTGTATTTATNATCTCAAATTCNTNAATACCTAAAGCACTGGAGTTGTGCTTNGCTGCTTCTACAAGGGCTTCATTTTGTTCAATAGCTGTTACTTTGCACCCTGNATTAGCTATATGGAAAGCATCAATGCAGAGTCCGGCTGTCATGTCAAGAACAGCATTGCCTCTGATTAATGATGCATGAAAGCGAGCGAGGATGTCAGATGTGCATTGTTCTGCAGAAAGAGAGTTNGGNAATATAAATTCCTTGCATNCAAGAGTCTCTTTAAGTTTAGAGGCNGCTTTTCTACGACANTCNATCTGCAATATGGCGAAACTCTTTTGANAATCGCCTGCATATTTAAGCCTCAACGCCGAGGCGTCAGCCTTGGCGTTGAGTTCTATCCAGTTTAATGTTTCGTCATCCAATATCATCAGTTGCCACCGCCTTGAGATGAGCCGCCTCCGCTGTTTCCGCTTCCGCCACCCATCACATCATCATTCTGAATGGATTTATTTACTTTCTTCACACTGGTACTCATTTTTCCGAATCGGTAGCTTACNCCNACGGTTACTCGGGTCATATATCTGTTTTGAGAGAATGACTTGCTGTGATATCCTTCGTTCCAGCTATATGAAACATATCCCGGATTCTTGCTGTGGAACGGATTGGAAATACCTAAACTAACCGTAAGTCTCTTTTCTTTAAGTAATGATTTGCGTAAATCAAGNCCGTAATAAATGTTGCTCCAGCCTGTNGCTCTGAATTTNGAGTTTAAGCCTTTGGGACTCAACCAGGAGTTGGCATANATTGAAAGNTTGATATCCCANGGNAGTGTNTGAGCAAATCTNCCGNAGAAATTATTACCCCAGCCATGANCCGATTCGCGNGGNAGAAGTTCACTNGCAGGCTTTTCTACATAATTATATCGGAGNCCGCCGCTNATCATGAATGATGTTTTGGTTGTNGGTCTCCAGTTCANATATAGGTTNGTNGANGCATTTTNCATCTTTCCGGCATTNTNNTATNNNGAGTNNGTGNNGTNANCTAAGTGTGTACANNACAGANATNATGTCNTTNNTNGANAANTTNTANGTNGCAGTGAGACCNANGTTGAATTTCGGNTTCATCAGATTGTANTGNAATGTNAGAGAGTTTTTNCGNACNCTNTNAAGNTCNGGATTACCNNNNGANGTNGAGTTNGGNGNNNCATTNNCTGCCGGNTTGAGGTAATANATNCTNGGNCGCTGAATGCGTGAGCCAAAAGANAGNTTTANAGAGTTCTGNCGGTTNGGATTANAGATNAGACCNACATTNGGAATCCAGTCANTGAGNTNNGNNGAGAANGGATNNTCNTTACCGTCAGGGAATTTNGCNGATAGNTGAGANAANTCATATCTNATNCCNGCNCGAGCNCCGAATTTACCAAGATTCANNCGATAGTCNGCAAANANNGCNCCNATGCTTGTGATATGCTTGAANTCAGTGTCATCGCNGCGATCGTCAATATACTCACGTTTTGTGTCGCTATGATTATCGCGATAGATATACTTACCGCCTACGTCCACTGTGTTATGTTTTCCAAAAGGTCTTGTCCAGTCAAGCTGGAAAGTATGTTCCCAACCGGTAGATTTTGAATCAGAGATGATACCGTTATAATCAAATGGCACGATAAAGCCGTCCTTATCATATTTCACCTCGGATTTTGTAGTGTTACTTTCATTTGAAACGCGGTATGAGAAAATGATTGTCTCACCTTTAGTGCGTGTTGAACGCTGATAATTGATGCTTCCGTTCAGGTCTCCCCAGCCGCCGGGACCGCTCTTTGATATGGAATTATATTTATACAGTAGATCACTACCGTTCCACATTTCAGTAATATTATTTGAATTGGATTTACTGCGGGAGTTGTAGCCACCGAATTCAAAAGTGACAAGATTGAGGGTGTCGGGTTCCCAACTGCCTTCCAGACCCCAATAGCCGAAAATCCCTGTACTTGAAGATTCTCCATTACTTTTGAGAACATTGCCTCTTTGCTCATAAACCGCCTCTGATTCAGAACTTGATTTACTTGAATGACGGGTGGTGACATTCAAACCGCCATAGAATGACAGGGCTACTTTATCGTATTGTGCGGATAACCAGACGTTAGGATTAGGAACACCCGGTGATGAATAATATAACGAGACATTTCCCATCGCACCTTTAGTGATTGTATTTTTGAGGGTGACAATATTGAGGATGGCACTGACGCCTTCGGCATCCTCTCTCGCTCCAGGTTCGGTAATAACCTCGATTTTTTCAATCATATTTGCAGGAAGCGATTTGAAAATATCTTTTGCGTTGCGGGAATATGAGTTGTTAGGACGTCCGTTTTTGTAAATTTTGAAATCGGTGGATCCATTGATTTTTATAGTGCCGTCAGGATCAACACTCACCATCGGTACCTTTTTTAGAATTTCGTCAACCATCGAAGTCTTAGCCTCATCGTCAGCCTGAACGTCATATCCGATTCTATCTACCTCAAGTGATACAAGCGGTTTGGTTGCAACGACCTCCACGGTTCCGAGTTCATTATCTCCAACTGTTAGGATAATATTTTTGAAATCGAGCTCCGGTTTAGCTTCGGTAATCTCAAAAATGTGATTGAATGGATTTTTACCGAGAGTATATACATTCAAGCGGTATTTGCCGGCACGCTTAAGGCTTTGGTTGAAAATACCTTTGTCATTGCTCACCCCGGTAGATACCGGCTTGATGGAATCTGTTAGGCTGAAAACCTTTACGGTTGCATACATTTCAGGTTCACCAAGAGAATCTGTTACAAGTCCTTTGATTCTGAAATCAGCGGATAAAGCGGAAAAACTGATAAAAATAGCGGAAATCGCTATTACCATTTGTTTGATGTGCGACATAAATGTGATTGGTTTATTATGAGCAGATTATTCCACTCACGTATAATAGACGCAAAAGTAGTGCAATGTGTTACATCAAGAATGGAAAATATAGTTATATTAATGATTTTTAAGAGGGGGGGGGTAAATATCCTACCCATGCTCTTCATGCGGGAAGAGCTTGTCGGCTTCATCCAGATGAAAATTGCGTGCGAGTGTAGCAATGAATTTAGAAATCTGTGCAACAGCCTCCTGAGTCGCAGGGGTTATTTCTTTATGAGAAAGACGCATCAGCAACATACCGTACAAGGCATTGAAGCAAGTCTCAATTTCACCAACTTTGTTTTCTCCGGCTTTACTCCGTAGTTCAACAATATAGGGGAGAGTTTTATAGAATTCAGCGGTGTATTCAGGAAATCGTGGATCTTTGAGAAGTGCCTGATGAAGATCTACAAGCTGCACAATTATATTTTTGTTGAGCTGTAAGTGACCTGATTTCTGCACATCTTCCCGGCGCATCATATCAATGAGAGATTCGTACCATTCCGTCATTTCCTTACGCTGGTCAGGTGTCAGATTTGGATATTTGTCAATAACTGATCTTTCAATTTTTGAGATGTCGAGATCGTTAGCCCTTATGATATCTTCTATCTGCCACATATATAGCAGATACTCGGCAATATTTTCTTTTCTTTTCTGTGAGGCTGTTATCATAACAGATTTTAATTAATTGTTTTAGCCAGAGCTTCAGCGCATCTGATTCCGTCAACGGCAGCCGATACGATTCCTCCCGCATAGCCGGCACCCTCTCCGCATGGAAATAGATCTGCATGAGAAAGAGACTGCATGGTTTCATCGTCTCTAATCACTCTTACCGGTGCTGAAGTTCTTGTTTCACAACCAATAACAGTGGCATCAGGGGTCAGGAAACCTCGGTTTTTTCTACCAAATTCCTCAAATCCTTTTCTTAGTCGTGAAGAAATTGATTCAGGTAACAAATTGTCAACTCTTGCAGAATGAATACCGGGTGCGTATGATGTCTGTGGCAGTGATGTTGACTGTCGAGCATTAACAAAATCGGTCATTCTCTGTGCGGGTGCGTTCTGACTACCGTCTCCTTCCTCAAAAAACGCTCGCTCTATTTTTTCTTGAAAACGCATAACCTTGAGCGATGGTTCACCTGGGGTGTCCTCAATATCTTGAGGTAATACTTCCACAACCATTCCGGAGTTTGCCCATTTGGTTCCTCGATTGGAGGGTGACATACCGTTAACCACTATTTGTCCCGGTTCACTTGCCGCCGGAATTATGAATCCCCCGGGACACATACAAAATGAGTAAACAGCTCTGTTATCCACTCTTGTGAGCATGGTATATTCAGCCGGGGGGAGATACTTACCTCGCCCTACCGGATTATGATACCTTATAGAGTCAATCAGATGTTGAGGATGTTCAAGTCTGACCCCAACTGCAATGCCTTTGGGCTCCATGCTTATTTTATTCAGTACAAGATTATTATAAACATCTCTTGCACTATGACCTGTAGCGAGTATTACAGGACCATGAAAACTACCGGCAGTTGTATCCACCCCTACAACTTTATCGTTTTCAATAATAAGATCGGTCATTTTTGTTGAAAACAATACTTTTCCACCACATTTTTCAATGGTTTTGCGTATTGCCTTTATTACCTCGGGTAACTTGTCAGTACCGATGTGTGGATGTGCGTCTATAAGAATACTTTCATCAGCTCCATGCTGACAAAGGATATTCAGAACGGTGGATATTGAGCCTCTTTTCTTACTTCTTGTATAGAGTTTGCCATCAGAGTAGGCTCCGGCACCTCCTTCCCCAAAACAATAATTTGAGTTTGAATCAACCTTTCCTTCTCTAGCTATCAGAGCCATGTCCTTACGTCTGTCATCAACATTTTTCCCTCTTTCAATAACAATGGGGCGTATGCCGAGTTGTATAAGGCGCAATGCAGCAAATAAACCTGCCGGCCCGGCGCCAACCACAATGGCTTGAGGAGCAGATTCTCCCAAAGGCTTAAAGGATTCCGGTTCGCAGAGGGAGGTGTCGTCAGGTTTTTCGTCTATATATACTCTCACTCCGAGTTCTACCGCAACTTTGCGCTGTCTTGCATCAATAGAGCGTCTGGTTATAACCAAATCTTTAATCCGGTTTGCATCAATGCCGAGCTTACTACTTGCTATCTCAATCAGTCTAAGCTGTGATGCGGCAACAGCCGGCTCCACTCTTAACGGTAAATTTTCTATCATAACAATCTGATAATATACTCCGATCAGTTTTCAACGCTCTGCGGAGGAGTAATATTTTTATGTTTACGAGCCTGATAAATTAAGGTCCCAACAGCAAACAGGAATGCAATCACATCGCTGGCAGACATACTAGCCCAAACTCCGTCCACTCCGAAATATCTCGGAATAATAATTAGGAATGGAATCAAGAAAATTAACTGACGGGTCAGTGAAAGGAAAATGGAAATTTTTGGTTTGCCTACACTCTGAAAGAAGTTCTGAATAACAATCTGGCAACCAACAACAGGATAGCATATAAAATAAATACGAAAACCTCTGCGAGCTATATCTATCAAGGTTTTATCTGTAGTAAACAAGCTGCTCACCGTATTAGGCAGCAACTCTGTGACAATCCATCCGACAGTGGTGATGGCTACTCCCAAAGCAATACCGATTTTAAGCGTTCTCATCACTCGGTCCCATTGTCCGGCACCATAGTTGAATCCTACAATAGGTTGCATTCCTTGAGTGACGCCGAACACTACCATTACGAAAAACATTGTTGTGCGGTTGAGAATGCCATAAGCTCCTACGCATAGATTACCGGCTTCAGCACCATAATCCAAAAGTGCTTTGTTTATGAATATTACCACAACACAAGCACACACATTCATAAGAAAAGGGGAGAGCCCAATCGCATAAATACGCTTTATAATAGATGCAGTAAACCATTTGCAGTCAAGACGAAAATGCACAAAACTCTTCTTTGATATGAAATGGCTCAGTACCCATGCAAAAGCCACCGTTTGACCGCAGATGGTTGCAAGTGCTGCACCCTTAATGCCCCAACCGAGAGTGAAGATAAAAATAGGTGCGAGGATAATGTTGGCTCCCACAGAAAGTAGGGCGGATATCATGGCCTTTTTAGGATAGCCTGTTGCACGCATGAGGTTGTTGAGGCCTATAAAAATGTATGAAATCGGTGTTCCGAGCAAAATAATCTGCATAAATTCCCTGGCATAACTGATAGTTTCAGTTGTAGCTCCAAAGAAAAAAAGTATCTCATCAAGGAAGATGAATGTGAGTCCGCCAAACAGAAAAGAGTGTATAAGGCACAAAACCAAAACATTATTTACAACATCTATTGCTCTGGCAATATTTTTCTGTCCAAGAAAGATTGAAGAAATAGTAGCGCCACCGACAGCTATAAGAGTACAGAACGCTATTACAAGGTTCATCAGCGGGAAAGTAATGGCAAGTCCTGCAATAGCCATAGCTCCAACACCTCGTCCTATAAAAATGCTGTCAACAATATTATATAATGAGGTGGCAACACTTGCAATGATTGCAGGAACAGAGTATTGCACTAACAATTTGCCAATGGGCTTTGTGCCCAACGTCATCGGTGATGAAGATTGTGTCTGCGGCATAAATGTGAATTAAAAATGGAGAGTAGAAAAAAGTTGTGGAACACTCCCTTAACTTAAATTCGGGAATGTAACAATTTGTTCAATTATTTCCGGGATTTCCGGAATTATTGTGGTCGCCCTATTGAGAAGTAATCGAATCCTTCAGATGTTACTTCTGATGGATTATATATGTTTCTTCCATCAACAATAACGTTACCTCTCATAACTTTTTTCAAAGCATTCCATGCCGGTATTCTGAATACTTTCCACTCGGTTACAAGTGCAATAGCATCAGTGTCAACAGCTGCGTCATACATATCTTTTGCATATCGCACTTTATCACCGATACGTCTGCGACATTCATTCATTGCCACGGGGTCAAACACGCTAACTTCAGCTCCTTCAGCGAGAAGAGCGTCAATAACAGTAAGTGCAGGAGCAAGCCTCATATCATCGGTTTCCGGCTTGAAGGCGAGTCCCCAGATGCCAATTTTTTTGCCTTTAAGTGAACCGAGGGCTTTTTTCAGTTTCTTACCAACAATGGCTTTCTGATCCTCGTTAACCGCTTCTACCGCTTCTATTACTCTCATATTATAGCCATGCTCCTTGCCTGTGCGCATGAGAGCCTTTACATCTTTTGGAAAACATGATCCTCCATAGCCACAACCTGGATATAGAAATTTTGACCCAATTCTTGCGTCAGCTCCTATTCCTTTACGCACCATATTTACATCGGCACCGGTCAACTCACATAGATTTGCTATATCATTAATAAAAGATATTCTTGTAGCGAGCATTGCATTAGCTGCATACTTGGTCATTTCTGCAGAGGGGATATCCATGAAAATGACTCTGAAGTTGGAAAGAAGGAATGGCCGATACAAACGCTCCATTACATTTCGGCTACGCTCTCCTTCAACTCCGATAACAACCCTGTCAGGAGACATAAAGTCCTTTATCGCAGCTCCTTCTTTAAGAAACTCGGGATTGCTGGCAATTTCAAATTCAATATCAGCGCCTCTTTTGTCAAGTTCTTCCCTGACAATTTTTCTAACTATCTCCGATGTGCCAACTGGAACAGTACTTTTGGTAACAAGAACATTGAATTTATTGATGTTTCTGCCAAAAGTGCGGGCAACAGATTTTACTGCTGTTAAGTCTGCACCACCATCATCATCGGGGGGAGTACCAACAGCACAGAAAACAGCTTCAACATCGTTAATGCACTCTTCAAGAGAAGTGGTGAAGTGAAGTCGCCCTTCAGTAACATTTCTCTCGACCAGTTCCTTGAGACCGGGCTCATAAATAGGTATGATACCATTTCTCAAAGCTTTGATTTTTTCATTGTCGATATCAACGCAAGTGACTATTGCACCCATCTCAGCAAAGCAAGCTCCTGAAACGAGCCCTACATAGCCGGTGCCTACGATAGCTATCTTCATATCATTTAATTAAAAAAAGTAAGCAACGCGAAAATTCCATTCGTTTGAACGTGCGCTATAGTTTGTTAAAATTTTGGCTTTGGTAACATAGGTCATACCTAAATTATAAGAAGCGGTTACCTGCCAATTTTTAAGAATTTCGCATCCGGCACCAAACTCTAAACCGAGATCACCTCCGGAGTATTCCATAGCTTTAATGTTACTGTTTGCAAGGTGAAAGCCGAAAGTTGGTCCAGCGAAAACCAAGGGAGCGAGAGTATCTTCAAATCCATTCAGATTGGTATATTTGAAGCGGAGATGAATCGGTAATGCCAGATAGTGAAGGTTAAGAGTCTCATTTCCTAACCCTTGTGAACTCCAAATTTCTCTTTCACCAAAATTTACTTTAGCTCCTCTTTTTTCGTAATACAGTCCGAGATCAATTCCGAATCCGATTCCGGGAAACATCATTTCGGCAACGACTCCACCGGAGAAACCAACAGTATGGCTCACATTAACGAGGTCTTGCTTGAACCTGAGACCGGTAGAAGAAAGTCCGATCATAGGGCCATATCTAAACTGAGCCTTAGCAGCAGGAGCTGTCACCATAGCGAAAACAGCAATTACTGCGAATATGATTTTTTTCATTTTAATAGTCGTGAAAAATTATAGCTGCAAATATACAAAATAATTTATCTATTGGGGATATCTACCTCTGTCTGTCTTCCATTAATAAGGTAGTCGGTGAAGTAGTCAACAAGTCTCCAATAGAAATATTCATCCATGTGTCCGAAAGAATGGCGCTGAGTAGGGATGTAAAGGAAATCAAATCGCTTATTTGCATTAATAAGAGCATTTGCTACTCGGATTGAGTTGGCGGGATGCACGTTATTATCAATGTCTCCATGAACGAGCATAAGATGTCCTTTTAGGTTTCTGGCAATTTCCGGATTAGTCTTGATAGAGTAAACGAAAGTAGTGTCACCCTGTTCGCTTACAACCTCTTTTACTCCATGGTGTGTTTCACTCCACCAGCGGTTATAAATGCGGTTGTCATGATTACCAGCAGCAGAGACCGCAACCTTGAAGAAGTCCGGATACTGAAGCATGGCGGCTGTTGACATGAATCCGCCACCGGAATGTCCATGAATACCAACTCTATTGATGTCAATATACGGATGGCGCGCAGCAAGCGCTTCAATTGCAGCTTTCTGATCAGCGAGACCGTAATCACGAAGATTTCCGTAACTATAATTGTGGTACCACTTGGAGCGATTAGGATGACCGCCTCTGTTGCCAACAGTCACAACAATAAATCCAGCCTGAGCCAGGCGGTCTGTTCTAACAGACATTCTGGTGAATGGATAATTAGTAGCTTCGACCTGAGGACCGGGATATACATAATCAATAATGGGATAGCTCTTGGTGGGATCGAAGTTAAATGGTTTGTACATAACACCGTAAAGATCTGTAACACCATCGGCAGCCTTAACGGTAAATGTTTCCGGGAATTTATATCCCGCTTCAAAAAGACGAGAGAAATCAGATCTTTCGAGAGGCATTATTTTATTTCCTGAAGCTGCAGAAAATAAAGCGGTTTCAGGCACAGTATCAACTCTGGAGTAGTTATTGACAAAGTAGCGGGCATTGTCATCCATAACCGGAGCATGGAAGTAGTCACCGTTAGTGAGACGCTTGACCGGTCCTCCATCAAGGCTCACGCTATATAGATGCTGATAGTATGGATTCTGTGCGGCTTCTTTACCCATTCCGGTGAAGTAAACAGTTCTTGTGGCAGGATCAACATTTAGGATATTGTGAACATGCCATGGACCTTCTGTGAGGCGACGTTTCAAATTGCCCTTGTCATCATATAAATATAGGTGTGCCCATCCGTCTCTTTCACTCCATTGTACCAGTTCTTTTCCACCATTGATAATAGAAAGCGGGCGTACTTCCTGATATGTATTCATTCTCTCTTCAATAACAGGCACAAGAGTGTCAGAGCCAATGGTATATGAGCAAATGTCAATTCTATGAAGGTCTCGGCTTGAGCGTGTTACAAAAAAGCGGTTATTATCTCCAAGCCAAACAGACGGAGCGTCATATTTGAAACGATCGGTGTGCTTTCTCGGTGTGTGACCTATAGAAAGTGTCTGATTTTTAAATTTTGACGTATTGATTTCCTTGCGTGTGTTATTAGTCATATCAAATATGTAAAGATGCTCAATGGGCGCTTCTTTTTCGCCGGGCATCTGATATTTGTATGTTTCAAGAGTGGGTCGAGGTTCAGCTACAGAGTTTATTACCCACAAAGGTTTAACCTCTCTGTTGTCCTCTATGTTGGTTACAAAATACTTTGAGTCCGGAGACCAATATCCCCACACACCTTTTCGCTTGCCGTTGCACAATGTGTCAGTGTTCAAAGTGCTGTAAGGAATACCATAGCCGAAATCAGGAACACCATCTGTGGTCAAAGGAATATCAACAACGGTTGAATCGTTTTCATCCTTTTTCAGTTTCTCGTAATCTTCTCTCGTCATGCGGTAAAGATTTAAGTCTTTGGCATAGACAACAGTCTTACCGTCTGGAGATACAGAAGCCCATCCAAGAGATTTTGTTTCTTTCTTTTTATCTTTCAGATGTGTGAGAGTCTTAGTGGGGTAGTGGTAAGAGAAATAAAAAACTTCTTTTTCTCCTTTTTTTGCTTTCTTAGCCGTTGACGTTGTATCAGGTTTAGCATCCTGAGTAGAAACGACCTCAAAAGTAAATGTCTTGCCGTCTTCTTGTGGCTCGAGATTACGGATAGGTAGCATTGTTCCGATAAATGGATCCTTTACAATTTGTGTGAGCTCGGCAGCAAGTTTGTCATGATCAAAAAGTTCTGATTTTTTGTTCTTTGCAGGTTCAATAATATACCATTTTGTGCCATTCCCAGTTTTATAGCTGTAGTAAAAGGCATCACCTGTAGGAACCCAAATCGGGTCAACAGTAGTAGAAAATAACATGTTTCCGAGTTTGCCTCCGGCAAATCGTCTTGCAAACTCGTAATCAGAGCCGGCAGGCTCATTAACCTGCGGAGCTGTTGAAAAACCGGTAGCACAAAGTGTGCCGGCAAGCAGCGCAGAAAACATCAGAATCTTTTTCATATTGATAACGTGGTTTATTTTTTTGCAAAAAACAACCGGAGAGAAATAGAAAAAAGCTAACTCACCGATTTTCTGCAAAGGTAGCTCAATTTTTTTACAGAGTGCCATATTTTTGCACCCTTTATTTGTTTATTATTATCAAATGATATTAATTTGCGGCATAAAAATTAAATTTTCTTATGATATACAGTTTTAGAATAGTATCAGACGAAGTTGATAATTTTCGCAGAGAAATCAGTATAGATGCAGATGCAACGTTTCTTGATTTAAGAAATGCTATATGTGATTCGGTGAACTACGATAAGAATCAAATGAATTCATTTTTCCTATGTGACGAAGGATGGGAAAAGGGTAAGGAAATAACCCTTGAAGACATGGGCTCTGATTTGAGTGATGATGTTTATCTAATGGAAGAGTGCTGTCTTAGCGATTTTCTTGAAGATGAGGGTCAGAGAATGATTTTTGTATTTGATTATTTGACAGATAGGTCATTTTTTATTGAATTAAAAAAGACAGAACCTGGTAAGGATTTAAGAGATCCGATATGCACAACCTCTGTTGGAAATCCACCCAAGGAATCAATTGACCTTGATGAATTTGACGCCAAGATAGATGCCAAGGTTGCCAAAGCAGCACAGAATTCAGAGTTTGATGACGATTTTTATGGCAGCGAAGAATTTAATGAAGATGAATTTGATTCTGCTGGTTTTGAGGAAATGACTTTTGATGAATAATGCATTTTGGCTAAAGCTTTCGTTTCCAAATCCATGCAATAACATCTTTCTGGATTTTGGAGCCTGCAATGTGATTTAGCAGAAGGTAAAGACCAATAGAGGTGGCGCACTGACTTATCAGTAGCGCCATTTCATTTTCCATGATTCGGGCAAGGAGTCCGGCCGGTAAGAGTGCAAGAATCGTGGTTGCAGCATATGGAAGACTGTCGGTAAAAAATGTCCACCAATGCCTCCATGAAAGCTTTGCGGCAAAGTAAATTGTATATAACCATGCAATTATCGCAGCAGCAATTTGCCCCCATAATAGTATCGCAATACCTTTTGTAGGCTCATCGGGAGTAGAAAGAGTAACATAGGGTAATGTTAAAGCTATGGCGACAAGTGCAACGATGTCTCGTATAATTTCGGTTGAGATTATTAGTTTAGTGTGACCTCTCGCAATAATGTAATTATTATAAAGAGAAGATAGAGAGACAAAAACACCTCGCAAAAGCAATAGTTGAAATAGGATTATGGCTCCATCCCACTTCTCATTAAAGCAAATGTGAAATAGTGGAGTGGCTATGACAATAGCCAGCCCGAGAGCAAACATTATAATGTATGAACCAAAACGGTTCATTTTAGAAGTTGCCGCGGCAAATTCTTCAGGCTGATCCTGGTATGAACTCAGTGCCGGTAGAAAAGAAGAGGTAAGTATGCTGAGAATGTTAGATACTCCCATAGTACTCCATTTGTCTGCCTGACCATAGTAACTAAGAGGAAGGATGCCTGCACGGTTGCCAATTATAAGACCATAGACTTTACCAAACAGAACATTGAGGAAGCTTGCGCCAAGCATACCGCTGCCAACTTTGAAGAATCCCTTAATATGAGAGAAAGAAAATTTGAAAATTGGTCTCCATCCACCGGCTATCCAAAGTCCTATTGATTTAGAAGCCGCGAGAAATATCGCCTGCCAAACAAGAGCCCAAGCTCCATAACCCCATGTTGCAAGTGCAAGAGCAATGCCCGAACTCAGGATAGTGGCAAATGCATTAACTGCCGTCACTATCTTAACAGACATCATTTTATATAAACGACTTGTCTGTACAATCGCCGTTGCATTGAAAACAAATGTAAGAAACATAACTCTGCCAAGAGGTATCAGCCTTGTGTCATTATCAAATACCTTTGCTATTAAAGGTGCACACAAAAACATGATAATATACACAACTACAGCCATAGAAATATTGAACCATAGAGCTGAACTGTACTCTTCGCGACTACACGTTTTTTTCTGAATGAGAGCTGTAGCGAAACCGTTATCTACAAAAAGAACGGCAAAAGCCTGAAACACAAGTATTGCCGCAACAAGACCAAAGTCCTCCTTCGGGAGTATGTTAGCTAATGCTATGCCTGTAACAACATTCATAACAACAGTCACAATTCTATCGATTGCCGTCCACTTGATGGTGCGGGCAACCTTCTGCTTCATTTCTTTGCGACTGTTATTCTGCATAACCTGAGTTTATTCAGCTATTGGTTCTACTTTTACGCCAACCGCTCT
This sequence comes from Barnesiella sp., assembly GCA_014800945.1. Taxonomy (GTDB): domain Bacteria; phylum Bacteroidota; class Bacteroidia; order Bacteroidales; family Muribaculaceae; genus Paramuribaculum. The sequence continues at coordinate 85,212 of JAAVFD010000011.1, forward strand.
CTTTTTAATCTGAGGATTTCCTTTATAAAATACCGTGCCGGAGCCGATACCCATTATGTTGAGTGTCAGGACTGCATTGCAACCTATAGTGCCGGTGCCGGCAAGTCGGCAATTGACATTTTGTGCAATAAGTCCGTCAGCCTGTATGTGGCCTGTTCCTGTGCAGTTAAGTTTAGCCTCAGTGCAAGTACCAAAAATAGTTATGTAGCCTTTACCTGTGTCAAGCGCACCTTCAACAGTGTTTGCTTCAACATTTCTTACACTGATTCTGCCATTGCCAATAACTCGAGCCTTGAATTTTGGACCAGGAGCTACACTAAGCACTCTAACAATTGAGTCCCCACTGTTTTCAACAAAGTTGAGGTATTTTGAATAAACTGTAACAGTTGGCAATTCTCTATTAATACGTTCTTCTTTTGGGGCAAGAAGAATCTCAAGCTTGCTTGAACCGGGCTTAAACATTATCTGGGAAGCCATTTCGGGAGAGGCATAGAAAACTGCTTTACCTGCTGAATCCGGGTTGCAGATATAATTGACATTGATACCATCTGTAACTTTCAATTCAATGAAATCCTTAACATCAAGCTCATACTTGGTGACACTCTGTGAGTAAGAGGCAGAGCAGCTGAGTGCAGTGATAGCAAGTGAGATAAAAAGCTTTTTCATATTTGTACTTCTTTAGTTATTCGTTCTTCAATTTTCTGTAAAACATTGTCTAATTCCTCGTAAGTATTTGCCCGAAGCATCTCTATGCGAGTTTCCCTGAAATGAGAAATACCTTTGAATAAAGGAGATGCAGCAAGATGCCGTCTTATGTGCAAAATACCCCTATACTCATCAATACGGTCTATACTTTCTCTAATCTGTCGCCGGAGTAAAGCAAATTTTTCAGTCATCGGTGGAGTGTCTATTATACCTGTGCTGATGAATGATTTTATTTCCTTGAAAATCCAAGGTGCACCAATCGATGCTCTTCCTACCATAACTCCATCAACTCCATATTTTGTAAACGCCTCAGCGGCAAGTTCCGGTGAGGTGATGTCGCCATTTCCTATAAGAGGTATTTTGAATCTGGGATTATCCTTAATAGCAGAAATTGCGTTCCAGTCAGCAGCTCCTGTGTACATTTGTGAGCGAGTGCGCCCGTGAACAGTTAATGCTTGAATTCCGCAGTCCTGTAGCTGTTCGGCAAGAGTACTGATAATTATATTGTTACAATCCCATCCAAGTCTTGTCTTAACAGTAACCGGAATATTGACAGCCTTAACTACAGCTGAAGTGATTTCAAGCATTTTTGGAATGTCGCGTAGCATACCTGCTCCCGCTCCCTTGCCGGCTACTTTTTTTACTGGACATCCAAAGTTGATATCAAGAATATCCGGCTTTGCTGCTTCAACAATCTTAGCTGCTTCAACCATAGGCTCTATCTCTCTTCCGTAAATCTGAATCACGGTAGGGCGCTCGGCGGGATTGATGGTGAGTTTACGCGTGGTAGCAGCTATGTTACGTATGAGTGCATCAACCGACACAAATTCACTATACACCATATCAGCTCCTTGCTCTTTACATATAAGGCGGAATGATGTGTCGGTCACATCTTCCATAGGAGCCAGCATCACCGGTTTATCACCAAGATCTATATTGCCGATTTTCATTGTGAGTGCGATAGATTTATTTATACGAAATTAGTCATTAAAAGCAGCTTTACAAATAAATAAGCCTTTTAAGCCAAAAATTCGGAACAATAAGATTATGTATATGATAGAAATGAGAAATTATCCGGACTAACATAATTAATAGCTTCCGCAAAAGAATCCAAGGACACCGACATTATTTCATCCGCTGATTGTTTTGGAGAGGCTATTTTGTCAAAATATAAAATTTGTCTGGCTGCTGAAATGGCATTATTCTCTTCATTTTGACGAGCAAGGGCAAGCTGACCGATAAATTGCTTTTTAGCACGTTCGAGATTTCTTGCAGTTATCCTTTTAGGCAGGCTTTCAAGAGATTTACAAAGAATTTCTCTGCATTTTGATAACTCTTCGTGGTCACATCCAAAATATATGGACAGAATTCCACAATCAGAATATAAAACAGTAGAAGAGTCCACACTATATACGAGCCCTCTTTTCTCTCTCATCTCAATATTAAGTAAAGAATTCATACCGGGGCCACCAATCATATTATTGAGCAAGGAGAAGGTCGGCCGCAAATCATTTTTTATGCCGGGAATACGAATTCCGGCAATGGTGTGGCTTTGATGTAGAGATTTTTCAACCGATATGTCAAAACAACTGCAAACAGTTGGAATTGTACGACTGATGCTCGGTGACTGATTGCTTAATGCACCGAAGTAATAATTGACGAGTTCCTTAACCTTAGCTTCATTTGAAGCCCCTGCGTAAAAAACTATTATATTATCAGGCGAATATTTGCTGTTAAGCCATCTTCTGCAATCAAGTGAACTGAATGAATCGATATTCTGTTCTGTGCCGAGAATGTTATGAGCCATAGCACTTCCTGCGAAAATTCTCTCATCAAAGTCGTCAAAAATGGATTCAGCAGGTGAATCGAGATATGAGCAGATTTCATCTTTAACAACCTCACGCTCCTTTTTCAACTCTTTTTCCGGGAAGACGGAAGATGTAATAAGATCTGAACATAAATCAACAGCTCTTTTTAGATTCCCTCTGGGAAAAACTGTGTAAAGCACAGTCTCTTCTTTGGTAGTGTATGCATTCAACTCTCCGCCTACACTCTCCATCCTATTAATTATGTGCCAGGAGTGTCTTTTTTGTGTGCCTTTGAAGATGGTGTGTTCAACAAAATGAGCTAACCCATACTCATTTGTGTTCTCATCTCTGCTGCCGGCATTAATTACTAAACCAAAATATTCCACCTCTCCTTTACGATGCACATGCACAAGGCGTACTCGGTTGGGAAGGGTGGAATATGAGTATGACAATTTTGAATTGTATGCCAAGGATCGGAAATTATTGCATTCCTGAAACAGTTACGTTGCGGTCGATTTTGCTGACAAGTCCCTGAAGTACTTTACCCGGACCGAGTTCAACAAATTCGGTAGCACCGTTTTCAATCATATTTTTCACAGTTTGTGTCCAACGAACAGGTGCGGTTAGCTGAGCAACCAAAAGGGCTTTGATTTCAGCCGGATCGGTGTGGGGCAGTGCATCAACATTCTGATAAACAGGACAAACAGGTGTGTGGATTTCGGTAGCGCTGATAGCCTCAGCCAGTTCAGCACGTGCAGGCTCCATACAGGGAGAATGAAAAGCACCTCCTACTTTAAGCTTCAGAGCTCGTTTAGCTCCGGCTTCAAGTAGTTTTGCGCAAGCGGCATCAATAGCCGCTTCTTCTCCTGAAATAACAATCTGTCCCGGGCAATTATAGTTAGCGCACACTACAACACCATCAATACTGTCACAAATCTCCTCTACTTTTTCATCGGGGAGTGCAAGAACAGCAGCCATTGTAGAAGGTTTTAGCTCGCAAGCTTTCTGCATAGCCTGAGCACGCGCGGCAACCAGACGAAGTCCATCTTCAAAGCTGAGAGCCCCAGCAGCGACAAGAGCTGAGAATTCGCCAAGTGAGTGACCTGCAACCATATCAGGATTGAAGTCATTTCCTAAAGTTTTGGCAAGAATAACAGAATGAAGGAATATGGCGGGCTGTGTTACTTTGGTTTGCTTTAGCTCCTCATCAGTTCCGGAAAACATAATATCAGTGATACGGAAACCGAGAATTTCGTTAGCCTTTTCAAACATTTCACGCGCAGTGGGATTGTTGTCGTAAAGGTCTTTACCCATTCCGACAAACTGGGCTCCCTGACCGGGAAATACAAATGCTTTCATTACTCTAATATTTATTATTGTGTAATCGTAATTAGGCTGCAAAGTTAAAATTTTTTTCTGACAACAGTTGTATTTTAGTCTTATTTGCTAATTTTACAGAGTATTTTTGACTTGAGTTAGATAATTTTTATTGTATAGCATAATGATAACAACTTTCTTTAATCTTGGTACCGGTGAGATAATTATCATCGTGTTCGTTATTCTTTTACTTTTCGGAGCTCGACGCATTCCTGAACTGATGAAAGGATTAGGCAAAGGGGTGAAAAGTTTCAAAGATGGATTGAATGAAATCTCAACAGAGATTAATAAACCGGAATCAGATTCACAAATAGAAGATAGGAATAGGGATAATCAGGGAGTGGAATAAACTAATAATATAAGCTTACGTGGCTGAAAATGAATTTAATAACCTAACGCAAATGAGTTTCTGGGAGCATCTGGATGCTCTCAGGGGATTAATTCTTAAGGTTGGGGCGGTAGTTTTGGTACTAACTGTCATCTTTTTCATTGCAATGCCATGGATATTTGACCATATTATTCTGGCTCCTTGCAATGGTGACTTTCCATTATACAGATTGTTTGAGTCCTTATGCCGTAATTCAGATTATTTACCTGATTTTTCATCGTCTGAATTTCATGTTAATCTGATTAATATTCAGTTGGCGAGTCAGTTTTTTATTCATATGACTACCTCATTCTGGCTTGGAATAATCTTTTCTTTTCCTATAATTATTTACTTACTTTGGAAATTTATATCACCAGGATTATATCAAAATGAAAAGAGGGGGGCGGGGACAGCTTTTTTGTTTGGCAATCTTATGTTTTTTATAGGTTTAGGTGTCGGTTATTTTTTAGTATTTCCTCTTACCCTTAGATTTCTTGCTGAATACCAGGTAAGTGCATTGGTGCCGAATCATATTTCTCTGGATTCCTATATGGATAATTTTCTTGTGTTGATTCTTGTTATGGGTATCATTTTCGAGCTACCTATGCTGGCTTGGCTTTTGGGGAAAATGGGGGCTCTGACGCGAATATTTTTCGTAAATTATCGTCGTCATGCCATTGTGATTCTTTTGATTCTCGCGGCGGTAGTTACTCCTACAGGCGACCCCTTTACACTTATGATTGTCTTCCTGCCTATTTACTTATTGTGGGAGATAAGCGCCTTTCTTGTTCCCGAAAACACTCAGGATAAAAAGGTTAGCGTGACATTCGCTTGAGCAATGAATATGAAGGAACAACTCCAAGTTCACCGGCTCGTGATAGGTCTGCTGTTCCAGCTTTAGCATTACCTAAACGGAAAAAAGCGAAACCACGGTTGTAATATGCTTCTCCAAGCTCCGGCCGGAGTTCAATAGCTTTTGTAAAAGCATTAATAGCTGAAGTATAATCAGAATTTTCCAAGAGTAATACTCCTTTATTATAATGCGCAATGGCCATATCGGGAGAGAGGGATATTGTTTTGTCAATATCCGCCATCGCTGATTTTTTAGCCATCCTTTCGGCTTCAGCAGATATAGCGCCTGTATCTATAGAGTTGTTATCCATAGCTGAGGCGGCTTGTAGACCACGAAGGCGTGCAATGGCTCTCATCATATAGGCAAGAGTGAAATCGGGAGTGACTTCAATAGCTTTAGTGAAGTCTGTTACCGCTGCCGGATAGTCTCGTAAAGTCATGAAATCCATACCTCGTGCAAAAAAATCGATTGCGCGTGGAGTATGAGTGGCAATATAAGAGTTATAGTATTCAACAGATTCAAAATGTCGTTGAATCTGTTCGTGATCAGTAAGCACTGGCTCATGATTGGTGACTTGGAGAACAAACCTGAGAATACGTGAGCGGTTAATATCATCAGCCTCACGTATATATTCGGAGTTCGGTCTCAGTTCTGTTGGAGAAGAATAGTATGTAACGGCAAACATTGGCTCAATATCTGCCGGTGTAATTCTGTCCTGTACTTTACCCCTGATTTGCTTGTTGTTATATTCTTGTTCAAGAGTAAGAGGTTCATTAACGGTGATAAGGGCGGAAAAACGAGCTGCAACATCTTCTTGCCGCTCGTTAAGAGACTCGGTACTTGTTTCAGTTTTGTCGGAATTATCTCCGTTTTCATTGTTAGTTGCTGCAAATGAGTATTCTTCGGGAGTTTTTTGTACAGTCTCTTTAGCCATGGCAATTGATTTGTCGTAATCGGCTTTGAAAGTCATATCACCCATGTCTCGTTTAACTTGAGAACGAAGGAAATATCCGGCTGCTAAATTTGGATAGCGGCGCAGAACCTCATCCACATCAGACATAGCACCTTTGAAATCTCGTTTTTCTTTACGGACTATGGCTCTGTTGTATAGGGTTTTTATATCGGGGCCATGAAGCGATATTACCTTGTCAAGATCTTTCAGAGCTCTATCAAAATCTCTGACCTCCATATATAATAGTGCCCGGTTAAAAAATGGCACATAATCTGAAGGTGCAAGTTGAATGGCATAGTCGTAATCACTTATCGCTCCATAATAATCATCGAGATTCCTTCTAATAAAAGCTCTATTTATAAAGAAACCCGGATATCGTGGCTGAATTTTTATAGCTTCATCCATTGCTGACAGGGCTGATGCATAGTCCTTATTCTTATTAATATCTACATCAGCCTTAATCAGGTAAGCATTTATTGCATTCTTATTTAATTCAAGGGCTTTTTGGGCATCTTCAACAGCACCGATTGAGTCACCGGTTTCAAGTTTCAAGCGTGCTCTACCTATATACCCATTATCAAATCGTGGGTGAGCTTTGAGAAGTTTGTCGTAGGCATCTCGGGCACCATCATAGTCTTTAATGTCCTGCTGTGCCATAGCTTTATTGAAAATAATTCCTCTGTTATCAGGTAAAGTTTGTAAAACCTGATTATAATCTTCAATGGCTTTCTCCGGTTGACCGATATTCTGATATGCAACAGCTCTGAGTTCGTAAGCATCAGTCATAAACGGATTTCGGGTAATAGCCTCTGTAGCATCTACAATTGCTCCGTTGAAATCATCAAGATTGAGTTTTGCAAGAGCTCGGTAGAAATATGGTTGCGCAAGGTATGGTTTTGCTGCTATAGCCTGATTGAAATACTGTATTGAAAGCACATAGTCTTCAAAATATAAGGCACTTCTACCGGAACGCAGAACTTGATCGGTATTAATTTGAGCTTGACCGGTCAATATATTGAGAAATATGATTATGATTGGTAGATATCGCTTCATTATTTTGTTGCGTTGATTTTGTTTATCACACTGCAAATATAGCGATTTCCCGCAAATCAATTCAGTGAAAATGAATTGAGTTTATTACAAACACAATCCAATACCGTTTAATTAACGAAATTTGTTATGCCACATCTCCAAAATGTTTTAAGCAGGGTAGTACATTTCATTAATAATTTTCTTAATTTTGCGGTAAATCTTAAATTTAATTTGAAAATGGCAACAAAACCCTTTCACTATCAGGAAATGTTTCCTCTGGGAGAAGATAAGACCGAATATTATCTCCTGACATCAGATTATGTAAAAACCGAAAAATGGGGCGACCGTGAGATGCTTGTGGTAGATCCTGAGGCACTTGCTGTTTTGGCTCGCCAGGCTACACATGACAATGCATTTATGCTTCGAAGAGAGCATAATGAAATGGTTGCTAAGATTTTGCATGATCCGGAAGCAAGTGAAAACGATAAGTTTGTGGCATTGACTATGCTTCGTAATGCAGAGGTGGCAAGCAAGGGACAATTACCTTTCTGTCAGGATACCGGCACAGCTATTGTTATAGGTAAGAAGGGTCAGAATGTATATACCGGTGATTGTGACGAAGAGAAACTCTCTAAAGGAGTTTATACAACTTATACTGAGGACAATCTCCGTTACTCACAGAACGCACCTCTTAATATGTATGACGAGGTTAATACAGGTTGTAACCTTCCTGCGCAGATTGATTTGTATGCGGTTGGTGGAGATGAATATAAATTCCTCTTCATTGCAAAGGGTGGTGGTTCTGCCAACAAGACATATCTCTATCAGGAAACCAAAGCATTGATTAATCCTAAAACTCTGCTTCCTTTCCTCGTTGAAAAAATGAAGAGCCTCGGCACTGCGGCTTGTCCTCCCTATCACATAGCATTTGTTATCGGAGGAACATCAGCTGAAATGAATCTGGCAACAGTAAAAAAAGCATCTGTTAAATATTATGATAGCCTTCCGACCAAGGGCAATGAATATGGTCATGCTTTCAGAGATGTCGAACTTGAAAAGCAACTTCTTGAAGAGGCTCAGAAAATTGGACTCGGTGCACAGTTCGGAGGAAAATATTTTGCCCATGATATTCGTGTTATCCGTCTTCCTCGTCATGGTGCATCTTGCCCGGTTGGACTCGGAGTTTCTTGCTCGGCAGATAGAAATGTAAAGGCAAAAATTAATAAGCAGGGACTATGGATTGAAAAACTTGATTCAAATCCTGCAGAATTGATTCCTGAAAAGTATAGAAAGCAGGGCGAAGGTGAGGTTGTTAAGATTGACCTTAATTGTCCAATGGATGAAATTCGTAAAGAGCTTTCAAAATATCCTGTATCTACCCGCCTTTCGCTTAACGGTACAATTATCGTAGGCAGAGATATTGCACATGCCAAGATTAAAGAGCGCCTTGATAAAGGTGAACCCATGCCTCAGTATCTGAAGGATCATCCTATTTATTATGCGGGTCCTGCTAAAACTCCTAAAGGAATGCCTTCCGGTTCTTTCGGTCCGACAACAGCTGGTAGAATGGACTCTTATGTAGATCAGTTCCAGGCTGCTGGAGGTTCAATGGTAATGATTGCCAAGGGTAACAGAAGCAAACAGGTAACCGACGCTTGTAAAAAGCACGGCGGTTTCTATCTCGGTTCTATAGGCGGACCTGCTGCAATTCTTGCACAGAACAGCATCAAGAAAGTTGAATTGCTTGAATATCCGGAATTAGGTATGGAAGCTATATGGAAGATTGAAGTGGAAGATTTCCCTGCATTTATCCTTGTGGATGATAAGGGCAATGATTTCTTTACACAGATATCAGAAAAATGTGCTTCCTGCGCGTTGAATAAGTAATTAAATCAAGGTACAACCACAATGGTCAATACCTTGAAGGATATATGTCGCGACCTCGCCTCCCAGCTTTCTGCAAGGGGGGTGAGTTTTGCCATTCTATCTCCGGGCACAAGAAATGCTCCGTTGATAATGGCTCTTGAGCGACATTCAGAAATTAGAACTAAGGTAGTTGTTGATGAGAGAAGCGCCGCATTTATGGCTCTCGGATATGCTGCTATTTCAAATGAACCGGTTGCAATTGTTTGTACATCAGGAACCGCTCTTCTGAACTACGCTCCGGCAGTAGCAGAGGCTTATTATAGAAAAATACCCTTGATAGTTATATCAGCCGATCGACCCATGGAGTGGATTGATCAGGATGATAGTCAAACAATAAGACAGTTTGAGGCGTTGGGTAATTTCGTTAAAGCATCATATAATTTGCCTGATTCTTCAGAAAAAAATATTAAATGGTATGCTAACCGTCAGATTAATGATGCCCTGACAATGGCTTTGAGTGGACGCAAAGCCCCTGTTCATATTAATATTCAATTAAATGAGCCGCTATCTGAAACCTCTGATTTCAGTGAAGAAAAGTTTCGCACTGTAGAACTTATTCAACCGGCTACCTCCATATCTACTGCTTATGCCAGACAACTTGGATGTAGATTAGCTTCTCCACGAAAGGTGATGATTATCGCGGGTTTTATAGCCCCATCTCCTCAATTGAATAAAGCGTTGAGACGTCTTGCAGCATTACCAAACTTTATTGTTTTTACCGAGACCATCTCAAATTTGCACGGCAAAGAATTTGTCTCAAGAATTGACACCACACTCAGTGGAATTAGCAGTGAAGAGAGAGATAATCTTGCTCCGGATGTAGTAATTACTCTTGGAGGAGCATTAGTTTCTCGATTCGTTAAAACATATCTGCGTAAAGTTAAGCCGAAGGAACACTGGCATGTGGGATTGTCACACACTACTGTAGATTGTTTTCAATGTCTTACCACACGTATAGAGATTGAGCCGGAAATATTTTTCCCCCAGCTTGCATCTGCAATGCAACCCCATAAGTCTCCAAGTAAATATGCTGATCAATGGCGGATAGCAAGAGATAAGGCTATATCAACTCATCAGGCTTACATATCTCATGCACCGTGGTGTGATTTGAAAGCATTTTCGATATTTATGCCTAAAATACCTAAAGGAGCCAACTTACAGTTGTCAAATGGAACATCAATACGCTATGCGCAACTAATAGGTGATTGTGGTTTCCATCGTTGTGACTGTAATCGTGGAGTTAGCGGTATTGATGGCTCAACATCTACAGCTATCGGTGCAGCACTTGCTTACACTTCCGGTATGACAGTTCTTATAACGGGTGATATGAGCGCCCAGTACGATTTGGGAGCATTTGCTGCTGATGGTATTCCGGATAATTTCAAAATTATTGTGATGTGTAATGGCGGTGGTGGAATTTTCCGTTTCATTAGTACAACAAGTGAACTACCGGAACTGGAGAGGAACTTTGCTGCTGCACAGTCTGTGAGATTACCTCTTGAGTCCTTGGCAAATGGATTCGGCTTTAATTATTATAATGCGGCAAGTGAGGAGGAATTAAGAACTGTATTTCCGGAATTTATTGAAAATAACGATAAACCATCTATTCTGGCTATTGATACTCCTCCTTATGTGGATGCTGAAGTGCTGAAAAATTATTTTAAACGATCAAAAAAATTCAAAAATAAATCATATGAATGATATTGTATGGTCTCCGATAAAAGAATACACTGACATTCTTTTTGAACAATGCGGAGGTATTGCCAAGATTACTATTAACCGTCCTCAAGTATATAATGCGTTTCGTCCTCAAACCAACTTTGAGATGCTGGATGCAATGGCTTATTGCCGTGATAACTCATCCATTGGAGTGATAATCCTTACCGGTATTGGTGACAAAGCATTCTGTTCCGGAGGTGACCAGAATGTAAAAGGGGTTGGAGGTTATATAGATAATAACGGTGTACCCCGTCTTAATGTCCTGGATCTACATAAAGCTATCCGTTCCATTCCCAAACCGGTAATAGCTATGGTGAATGGTTATGCTATCGGAGGCGGTAATGTTCTGCAGGTGGTATGTGACCTTACAATTGCATCTGAAAACGCTCGCTTTGGACAAACCGGTCCAAAGGTCGGAAGTTTTGACGCAGGTTTCGGATCTTCTTATCTCGCCCGATGTGTCGGGCAGAAGAAGGCGAGGGAAATATGGTTCCTTTGCCGTCAATACACAGCTGCCGAGGCACTTGAAATGGGGATGATTAATAAGGTGGTTCCATTGGAAAAACTTGAACAAGAAACCGTTGAGTGGTGTCGCACAATCCTGAGCCGTAGCCCAATGGCTATCAGGATGATTAAGAGGGCTCTGAATGCAGAATTAGACGGACAGCGAGGTCTAATGGAATTTGCCGGCGACGCTACTCTTATGTACTACCTTATGGAAGAAGCGCAGGAGGGTAAAAATGCGTTTCTTGAAAAGAGAGATCCGGATTTTGACAAGTTTCCGAAATTCCCGGGATAATGTTGAAAGCCGCCTTTTCGCCTTATCGGTTGGATTTTAATTTCAAGGCGTTGACTTCTCGTGGTGCACTTCCTGTTAAAGATACATATTTTATAAAAGTATGGGATTCAGCCACTCCGGAGAAGTTCGGTATGGGGGAGTGCGCACTTTTTAAGGGTCTAAGCAAAGATGATAGCCCTTTTTATGAAGTCAAGCTTTATGATTTGTGTAAATCCATAAATAGGGCAGAGGAATTTGAAATTAATAGCTGGTCCTCAATAAAATTTGGTCTCGAAACAGCATTTAGAGATTTTGAAAATGGTTGCTTTCACACTCCTTTTGCGAGTGAGTTTATTAATGGTAAAAAAGATATTACTATTAATGGACTCGTTTGGATGGGGTCTATAGATGAAATGCTCAAAAGGGCAGAGCAAAAATTATCTGAGGGCTTCAGGTGTATAAAATTCAAAATCGGAGCCGAAGATTTCGAGCAAGAAATCAACTTGCTTAAACAGATAAGGTCAAAATTTCCGCCCGATTTAATAGAGTTGAGATTGGATGCAAATGGTGCATTTACTCAAGCTAATGCGTTGGAGCGGCTTGATAGATTAGCTACTTTATCAATACATTCAATAGAGCAACCTATAGCGGCAGGACAATGGGAGGCAATGGCTGATATTTGCAAATTATCTCCTATTCCGGTTGCGCTTGATGAAGAGCTTATAGGTTGTAGAACTATTCCGGAGAAGGAACATTTACTTGATTATCTAAAGCCATCGTATATAATATTGAAACCTTCTTTATGCGGTGGTTTTATTGAAGCTGATGAGTGGATAGATGTTGCTGTTAAGAGAAGTATCGGATGGTGGGCAACTTCTGCGCTCGAGTCTAATGTAGGACTTAATGCCATTGCTCAATGGCTTAGTACTAAGAATATTGAAATGCCCCAGGGACTCGGAACAGGAGGACTATATACTAATAATATTTTTTCACCGTTGGTTTTGAATGGAGATAAACTTTCTTATGATTTATCTAAAGGCTGGGTTTTCCCGGAATTAAAATGGATTGTCCCCGAATAACTGGATATACTGAAGAAGCCAAAGAATTCCTTGACAGATGGAATGATTCATCTGAATATATTACTGTGCATACATCCGGTTCAACCGGAAGTCCAAAGAATATACATCTGCTGAAGAGTGATATGAAAATATCAGCGAAAGCAACCAATGATTTTTTTGGAATTAATTCATCAAGTCAACTCGCTCTACCATTGAGCATTTCCTATATAGCAGGGAAAATGATGGTTGTCAGGAGCATTATGGCAGATTGTAATCTTCACATTGTGTCCCCCGGGCTTGATCCATTGAAAGGATTGCCTGAAAATATTAGGTTCAATCTTATTCCCATAGTTCCGGCGCAGATTCCGGGTTTGCTTTCACACATTAATCTGCAGGACAGATTAGAAAATATTATCGTTGGTGGTGCTCCAACAACAGCTAATCAGGAGAAGCTACTTTCAGCTATAGGTGTTCCGGTTTACGCAACTTATGGAATGACCGAGACATCATCCCACGTTGCACTCAGAAAGATTGGCTCAGATTATTTCTATACCGCTTTGCCGGGTATAGAGTTCGGTGTTGATGAGCGTTCATGCCTGATAATCAAGTCTGAAGCGGCATCATACATAGAACTTGTGACAAATGACTGTGTATCACTTATATCTCCGACTCGTTTTCAATGGCTCGGAAGGGTAGATAATGTCATCAATACCGGTGGAATAAAAATTTTCCCGGAAGAAATTGAGAAGAAATTGTCTCCACTTATAGATAATAGAGCATTCTATATAAGCTCTCGCGCCTCTGAAAAATGGGGCAGTGAGATAATTCTCTATGTCGAAGGTAAAGATTTTGATAAAGAGATGTTTATGGCTGAAGCTATAAATTATATCGACCGAAAATTCATTCCTAAGGATATAATTGCAGTTAAAAGATTAGAAAGAACAAAGACTGGAAAGATAATTCGCAGATAGTAAATCAACAGCAATCGCAATGAATTAGATGACTGGCTGAATGACATAGAGTAATATTGTGGTCTACAATTATATGCCTGTTTGCCATTTCTGCAAACTTAGTCATCTCATGGCTTACCAGCAGCACAGTTGTATCGGTTGCTATATTGCTTATAATTTTATAAATCTTATCCTCAAATTTTCTATCGATATAACTGAGGGGTTCATCAAGCACCAGTACATCATGGGGTGAAATGATGGCTCTTCCAAGAAGTGTTCTCTGCAATTGACCTCCACTTAGTGCACCTATTGGAGAATCTGCTTTATCCTCGAGTTCAACAAGTTTTAAGATACGATATGTTTCTTCAACCAATTCATTTTTAGTGACTTTTTTCAAGCCCATAAGTCCGGAAGATATAACCTGACGGACTGTAATTGGAAATTTTGGATCTATACTGTTTTTTTGAGGTAGATAACCGATTGATAATTGTTCTATTTCCTTGCCGTTATTGTAATAGTTAATTATTCCGGAAGTTGGTTTGAGTAACTTTAATATTATTCGCAACAAGGTCGTTTTGCCACCTCCGTTTGGACCAGTAATAGCAAGAAAATCACCTTTATTAATAGTAAGATTAATATCACTGAGAATAATTTTATTCTCACGTATCATTTCTACATCAGATAAATTTATAATATTATTCATCAGTTGATTGTTTCGGTAAGGAAATTGGTTATCTTTTCCATCTCATTCCACCAGTCGTATGCCAATGGCTGAATAACAAGTCTCTTAGCTCCGGACTGTTCTTCAACAGTTTCACTTTTAGTCCCGGCCATCTGTGGTTCAACAAAAAAAGCTATCGGATTATGTGAGGCAGCCATTTCCATTTGTTTCTGAAGGCCTTTAGGAGTAGTCTCTTTGTTTTCCATTCCGAGTGAAATCTGATTGATGCCATAGTCACGGGCAAAATAACTTAAAGACGGGTGCCATACTAATATTGATTTTCCTTTTATCGGTAAAAGGCGTTCGGTAAACTCATTGTCAAGAGAGTCAAGTTTATGTATCAGTAATTTGAAACGACAAGTATAATATTCTTTATTAACGCTATCTGTTTCCACAATAGCGTTGAACATATTAGACGCAATAATCTTGGCATTTTTCACAGATGACCAAGTATGTGGATCTATTCCGTCATTGTCATGAGAGTGATTGTGAGAATGTTCATGAGTCCCATAAATAAGAGATATACCCTCTGATGTGTCAATTACCTTCACCTCAGGATTGGAGCCGGTAATTCTTTCTATGAGACTTTTTTCCCAAGGCAGATTTCCCATTCTCATATATAATGAAGATTCCGTAGCACTTTTAAGTGATGACATTGGGGGATCAAAGTTTTCAGGATTAGCATCACCGGGTAACAAACTGACAACATTTAGCTTATCACCTCCAATTTGTTCAAGAATCCATCTTTGTGGTTCTATACTGACGCTTATGGTTTTGATATTGTTTTCTTTTGTAGCGTCATTGTTTTTATGGGAACACCCCATAGCAAGAGAGGTAATTATCGAAAATATAAAAAAATCAATCTTGTTCATAAACCGTTTTATGAAGTTCAGACGAAATTGTTGCAGGATCAAGGGTTTCCGAGGTACCCATTAATATAAGTGGTACAGACGGTAAATCTTTTCGATATGGTGGTTGAATATAATTGAAATTGCTGAAATCTTTGAACCCAAGTCTCTTGTAGAACTCGATTCTTCTTTTAGCATCTTCACCGAGTGATTCCGGTTCGGCTTCCAGAACAACCGGTTTTGTTGTGGTTGAACAGAATCGCTTTAGAGCCTTAGCTCCTATACCTCGGTTTCTTAATGCCCGATCAATAGCAAAATGCTCAATATATACAAAGTCTTTTAGATTCCATGACGTAATAAATCCTACTGGAGCACCATCCAATATTACTAATGTCATTGTCATAGGGCTACTCTCACTTCGTGAACGGGTCAAGATATCACCCCACTCTCTTCTCTCGGCTTCGGGAAATGACTTTGTGTATATACTTTTGAGACGGTTGATAGTGGAATAATCTTCATATTCACATTTGCGGCAGTCTGTTACCGATTTGCGGAAGTAATTTCGGTCAATTATATAAATAATAATGGAGGCAGAAATAGCACCTGAAGCATCCGCTATAATATCTGCATATTCAGCGCTTCTCCCCAAATCCATTGCATTTTGCAGAAACTCAACGGAAATGCCCGAAATAATAGATATTGCTGCCGCAAATATTGCACATAACAAGGAATTCCTCTTTTTACCGGTTCGCATCATATCAACGAATAACGCTCCGGAGAAACATCCAAACATAATGAAATGAGCCACTTTGTCAGCTCCGGGAAACAATTGGATATCTGCGTCTGGCAATGGTTTCGGCACAAGGGTAAGCCAACAAATGGCGAGCAAAATCACCAGTGAAAATATGTAAGGCGGAGACATCCGCAGTATTGAGGTTATTAGCTTCATATCACGCAAAAGTAAGAAAAAATTCAATGAAGTAACTCTATTTACACTAAAACGGTTCATTACAGAAGGCTTTTTACCTCTATTAGCACCGATAAATAATAAAAAAGGCGTAACTTTGCATAATTAATAAAGAAAAATGAGCGCAGAGTCTATAGAAGTTTGCGGAACCAAATTAGTTTATGATGTAACAGGCAGTGGTAAACCACTGATTCTGATGCATGGATGGGGTTGCAACTCATCAACTGTATCCGGCATTGCCGCTGTTGCAGCACAGACTCACACAGTGTATAATTTAGACCTCCCGGGTCATGGACAAAGCCCTGAACCTAAAGAGGTGTGGGGAGTTGAAGAATATACTGCTGCAATAGAAGAATTGGTAACTCGATTAGGACTTGAAAATCCTGTCATTATTGGGCACTCATTTGGCGGTAGGATAGGAATACTTTACGCGAGTAGAAATAAAGTGGATAAGTTAATTCTCGTCGATGCCGCTGGAGTGAAGCCAAGAAGGTCTCTCAAATATTATTATAAGGTTTATACTTTTAAGGCTATAAAGAATATATTGAATATTTTTCTTGGCAAAGAAAAAGCAAAACCAATTATTGAAAACTTCCGGGCAAAAAGAGGTAGTGCGGACTATGCTGCGGCAAGCCCTATGATGAAGCAAATCCTGAGTAAGAGTGTAAATCAGGATTTACGTTCCTATATGCAGAATATTTCAGCTCCAACTCTGTTAATATGGGGTGAGAATGATACTGCTACTCCGATGCGAGATGCCCGCATTATGGAACGTCTTATTCCTAATGCCGGTCTTGTTTCTTTTGCCGGTTGTGGACACTATAGTTTTCTCGACAATTCGGCTGGGTTTGCCTCTGTCCTCCGAAGTTTCTTAAAATCAACAAATTAAAAGCTATGTCACTACTCTTCGTAATATTCTTGGTGATTTCTGTAATTGCGTTTCTAAATCTTGTGTTCGAGTTGAAGCGTGATCTTATGATGATGCAACAGAATTCGTACAGAATAGATAGATACAAAAGATGGCTTAAAACATCTGCTGATTCAACCTCATGGGTGCGACTGATCGGTATGTGTGTCTTCCTTTTCAGTCTTGTTAGTTTTTCCAATGGTACTTGGTCTATGGCTGTTTTGGCAGCTTGGGCAGGAGGTAATGTTATTTATCTCCAGAGCCGTAAGTATAAGAAACCGCTTGTTTGGACCCCTCGTTGTAAAAGAATCTACACGGTTTCGGCTTTGCTGAGTATTATTGTGATAGGGGCTGCAACTACGATTTTCGGACATGATGAACTTAGCAGATTGTGTGCTGCTTCTGTGGCAGCCGTCGGTTGTTATTGTGCAAGTCATATTATCATCATTTCTTCTGTGTGGCTTCTCGAACCGATTGAAAAGAAAATAAACAGAGGGTATTATCGTGATGCTGAAAATATTCTCAAATCCATGCCTCAGCTCAAAATAATTGGAATAACCGGCAGTTATGGAAAGACAAGTACTAAACACTATCTTCACCGAATATTGAGCGAAGCTTTCCAAACAGCTATGACTCCCGGTAGCTATAATACCACGCTCGGTGTAATCCGAACTGTCAGAGAGTATTTGAAACCCTATGATCAGGTATTTATTGTTGAGATGGGAGCCAAACAGATAGGTGATATTAAAGAAATATGTGATTTGGTTCACCCTTCTATTGGAATTGTCACCGCAGTAGGTGAGCAGCATCTTGAATCTTTTAAGACAATAGATAATGTACAGCGGACCAAATTCGAACTAATTGATTCTCTACCGTCTGATGGACTTGCAGTGATAAACAATGACTTTCCGAAGATTGCAGACAGAAATGTAACCAACTGCAAATGCATTAGATATGCAGTATCAGGCGTAGAGGGTGTTCAATGGGAAGCAAAAGATATTGAGTATTCTGAAAAAGGTACCTCATTTACAGCTAAAGGTCCGGATATTGAAATCAGACTTACAACGAAGCTGGTTGGTGATTGTAATATTTCAAACCTGCTTGCTTGTGTGGCGGTAGCTGTTAATCTTGGTGTGCCCTCTGAAAAAATCAGATATGCTGTGAGTCGCATAGAACAGGTTGAACACAGACTGAATCTTAAGCGTACCCCGGCAGGAATAACCATTATTGATGATGCATTCAACTCCAATCCTACGGGATCGGCTATGGCACTCGATGTTTTGAGTAGGATGAAAGGAGGCAGAAGAATTGTGATTACACCTGGTATGATTGAACTTGGTGAACGCACTGCGGAATTAAATAGAAAGTTTGGTCAGAAAATAGCTTCATGTGCCGATATAGCGATAGTGGTTGGACACTATAACCGTGATGCGATTGTTGATGGAATCAAAAGCGAAGGTATGCCGGATGAAGCAGTTCTTACCGCCGACACTTTTGCGCAGGCTCAGTCGCTTTTGCAAGGTTTCGTAAAAGCAGGAGATACCGTTTTATATGAAAATGATTTACCTGACACATTCAAATAAATAATAATTCAGTTACAGATAATCTGTTATGAAAACAAATATTGGAGTATTTTTCGGTGGACGTTCCACCGAGCATGAGATTTCGGTGATTTCAGCTAATCAGGCTATGCACGCCATAGATAGGGATAAATACAATGTAACTCCTATATACATTTCCAAAGATGGTAAATGGTACACTGGGGAGGCTCTGTTTGATGTAGCTAACTACCGAAATACTGAGGAGCTTTTGAAAAAATGTGAGGAAGTTTATATGCGTCCTGTTTTCGGGGATCGGAATATTTATAAATCAAAGAAACCTATGTTTGGTAACGGAGTAGTAGCATCGTTGGATGTTGCAATTCCCGTTCTGCATGGCTCTAATGGCGAAGATGGCACATTTGAGGGCATTCTTGAAGCTATCGGTATTCCTTTTGCCGGATGTGATGTTCTGTCATCTGCTAATGGTATGGACAAAATCACCATGAAGATGATTCTTGCCAGCAACGGAATCCCTGTGGTAGATTATGTGTGGTTTACCGATAAGGAGTGGTTTTCAAAGCACGATGAACTTATTGCGAAGATTGAATCAACTCTTGGTTATCCGGTAATCGTTAAGCCTGCTAATCTTGGCTCCAGTGTCGGTATTGGAAGAGCCGCCGACCGTCAGAAGCTTGAAGAGTGTGTTGAAGATGCCGCAAGATACTCAAGTAGAATTATTGTTGAGCACATGGTTGACAACTTGAAAGAAATCAACTGTTCTGTTCTCGGAGATTGTGATGATTACCGTACTTCGGTTTGCGAAGAACCTATAAAGAGTGGTGAAATTCTCTCTTATGAGGATAAATACATGGGAGGCACCAAGGGTGCTAAAGGTATGCAGGCTTCACAAAAAAGGATACCCGCTGAGTTACCGGATAAAATGAGTGAGGAAATACGTTTCCTTGCAGGAGAAACATTCCGTGTTCTCAGTTGCCATGGCGTAAGTCGTGTGGATGTGATAGTTGACGCCGATACAGATAAGATATATGTCAACGAGATTAATACAATACCCGGATCTCTTTCATTCTACCTCTGGGAAGCTACCGGAATCACCTTCTCTCAATTGATGGATAAACTGGTTGAACTTGCTCTTAAAAGAAATAGAGAAAGAGCCAATAAAACAGTAACCTATTCAAGAAATATATTTAGCCTTGGCGGTGGTTGTAAAGGCGGCTGCAAAGGAAAATTGAAATAATGGGCAACAAAACCAAAGGATATATTCTCGGTTCTTTGGCAGCGGCTACCTATGGTTTGAATCCGCTTTTCGCCTTGCCGTTATATAGTGACGGCATGGGAGTGGACTCTGTCTTGTTTTTCAGATATGTTATCGCTATTCCACTGATAGCTTTAATGATGCTGATAAGAGGTAGAAGTTTTAAGATTAAGCCACTTCAGGTTTTAGGATTAGGTGGGTTAGGGCTACTTGTTGCGCTTTCATCGCTTGCCTTATTTCTTTCATATACTTATATGGCTGCCGGAATTGCATCGACACTGTTGTTTATATATCCTATAATGGTAGCAGTGATGATGGTTTGTTTCTTCAAGGAAAAAATATCTCCTGTGACTGTTTTATGCACTGCCACCGCTATTGCCGGAATTGGGTTGCTGTTTAAGAATTCAGACGGAGACACTATCAGTGTGGTCGGAACTATATGGGTAATGATTTCAGCCCTTAGCTATGCAATATATATAGTAGCTATTAATAAATCATCTCTTGCAAAAGTGCCGACACTAACCGCTACATTCTATATCCTGCTTTTTGGCGTACTTCTTTTTGCAGCGAGACTTTTGAGTAAAGGATATATTGATATACCTTCAACTCATCATGGATATCTTTGGTTGGCATTATTAGGTTTGGCGGTATTTCCAACGGTTGTTTCCTTTGTTTGCACAACAAGTGCGATACATTATATAGGATCTACAAAAACGGCAATTCTTGGAGCGCTTGAACCGGTAACGGCAGTATTAATAGGTATATGCGTTTTCGGTGAGGAACTCACCCCACGGTCTCTAATAGGGCTTATTATGATAATTGGAGCTGTCACAGTTGTTGTTTCAGGGCCAAAAATGGGAGAGCGTATAAGCTATATAAAAAAAATGTTTCCACGAGTAAGAAAAAACAAATAGAAAATATATGAGCGCATTTTTCAGCAAATTCTTTTCTAAAGAAAAAAAAGACACATTGGATCGAGGGCTCTCAACGAGCAAGCAAGGTGTGCTGAGTAAAATAGCACGTGCTATTGCAGGCAAGAATAAGGTTGATGAGGATTTTCTTGATGATTTGGAGGAAATTCTGATTACCTCTGATGTAGGTGTCGATACTACTCTTGCTATAATAGACAGACTTAAGGATAGAGTTAACCGTGACGGATATATGGGCACAGATGAACTCAATTCTCTCCTTGCCGAAGAGGTGCAGGCTCTCCTTGCTGATGCCGACAACACTGTTTCTTCACCGGATTTTACACTCCCTGAAGGCGCTCGCAGACCATACGTTATAATGGTTGTTGGTGTCAACGGAGTTGGCAAAACCACCACCATAGGTAAACTTGCCGCTCAGTACCGAAATGCCGGATATAATGTGATGCTTGGGGCTGCTGACACGTTCCGTGCAGCCGCTATTGAGCAACTACAGGAGTGGGCGGATAGATCTGGCGCATCTATCGTCAAGCAAAAACTTGGTGCGGATCCAGCATCTGTAGCATTCGATACTCTAAAGAGTGCGCAGGCAAAAGGTAATGTTGATGTGGTGATAGTTGATACAGCCGGACGTCTGCATAATAAAAAGGCTCTGATGGATGAACTCACAAAAATTCGTAATGTAATGTCAAAAGTCATACCAGACACTCCTGACGAAGTGCTTCTCGTACTTGATGGAAGTACAGGACAGAATGCTTATGAACAGGCTAAACAATATACTGCGGCTACTAAGGTTACCGGACTCGTGATTACAAAACTTGACGGAACAGCAAAAGGGGGAGTGGTGCTTGGTATCAGCCATTCACTGAGTATTCCTGTAAGATACATCGGACTTGGTGAGAAGATAGAAGATTTACAGGTTTTCCGTAAAGAGGAATTTGTAAAAGCTTTATTTGGTCAGGATTGATGAAGCGTAGAAAAGTTGATATTATATCTCTCGGGTGCTCTAAAAATCTTGTAGATTCTGAGCGTCTGATGAAATTACTTACCGATGCGGGCTTGGAAACTCGTCATGAACCGGAAAGTACTTCTCCCGGTGACATTGTCGTAATAAATACATGCGGTTTTATCGGTGATGCTAAAGAGGAATCTGTCAATACTATTTTGGAGTATGCAGATTTGAAACAGAGAGGAGAAATCGAGGCGTTGTATGTTATGGGTTGCTTGTCAGAGAGGTATCGCAGTGAACTGCCGGCTGAAATACCCGAAGTTGACGCTTGGTTTGGTAAGACTGACTGGAATGGCATAGTAAATAAGCTTGTAAATAAGTATCCTGCAACTGCACCATACGACAGAGTTATTACTACCCCTAAACACCACGCATATCTAAAAATTTCAGAAGGGTGTAATCGTTTTTGTGCCTTTTGTGCTATCCCGTTGATAACCGGGAGACATCATTCTCGCACCCCGGAAGAAATTGAATCAGAGGTTAAGATGTTGGTGAGTAGAGGAGTAAAAGAATTCAATATTATAGCCCAGGATCTTTCTGCATATGGAACTGACCTCTCATCATCAGGCAAGAGTGGTCTGGCTGATTTGTTGAAAAGATTGTCAGATATAAATGGAGTGGAATGGTTAAGACTCCATTATGCTTATCCTGCCGATTTTCCAAAAGAAATTCTGCCTGTCATGGCAGACAGAGATAACATTTGCAATTATCTTGATATTGCCTTGCAGCACATCAGCGATAAGGTTCTTAAATCAATGAAGCGCAAGATTGGGAAAAAAGACACATTGGAGCTTCTTGATGAAATTCGATCCGGAGTCCCCGGAATCCATTTGCGAACCACTCTAATGACCGGATTTCCTGGAGAAGGTGAAAAAGAGTTTGAAGAACTGTTGCAATTTGTTGAACAGCAGCGCTTCGAGCGAATGGGTGCGTTTGCCTACTGCGAGGAAGAAGGTACCTTTGCCGCACAGAATTATAAAGATATTATTCCTCAGGAAGTAAAACAACAAAGACTTGATGCTATAATGGAGCTCCAACAAGGTATATCTGAGGAAATTCAGAATGAGAAAATCGGCTCTGTGCTCAAGGTTATTGTTGACCGTGAGGAAGAGGATTGTTTTGTGGGTAGAACTCAGTGGGATTCTCCGGATGTAGATCCTGAAGTGATTATTTCTAAGGATTCAGGCATTAAAAGAGGGGAATTCTGTAATGTGAAAATTACTAAGGCAATGCCTTTCGAACTGATTGGAGTCAAGATATAATGGTAGTCAGTGAAAATAAAGTGTTGTCAGCGGCAAGGAAATGTTTGGAAAAGAACATTCCCTTTGCGCTTTATCTGTTTCCTGATGAGGATAATATGCATTTTTGCTCATCCTCAAAGACCATTAAGGTCTCAATCAGAGACTTTTTTGAAAAATCGGTCAGCGGCACTTTTGCTATAGCACCTTTTGTACCGTCTGACACAATTGAAATAATCACACCGGATTTTGAACCGGACTATGTTATTGCTATAGATGAAGTATTAGAGACAAAGCCGGGAACAGAATTACCTGTAGAAACTACGTTTGAAGATTACTCTTTAACCGGAAATGAAATTATTGAGCAGCTTAAAAGAGAAGGGGGTAAAGTTGTTCTGAGCAGGGTAATTGTGGAAAAAGGAATTGATCCGGTTTCTATAGCGGTTGATTATTTTAACGCATTGCCGTCAACATTCCGGTCACTCTTTTACACACCGGAAAGAGGTATTTGGCTTGGTGCGACTCCGGAGCTTCTCGTAAGCTATTCCCTTGAAAACAATTCATTGACTACAATGTCACTTGCTGGGACACGTCCTTTAGGCATTAGTGAAAACTGGGATTCAAAGAATATTCAGGAACATAATTTTGTGACCGATTTCATAAAGAAAGTTCTGTCACCGAATTGTGAAAATGTTAAGGTGTCAGACCTATTCTCTATAAAATATGGTTTGGTAGAGCATTTATGTGAAATTATTCAAGCAAATGGTATCAGCGATATATCAGAAATAATCTCAGGTTTGTCGCCTACGCCGGCGGTATGCGGTACTCCACGGAATGTTGCTTTAGAAACTATTAACAAGTATGAGTCTCATTCAAGAGAGTGTTATGGCGGTTGGCTCGGAGTCAAATGTGGCATAGAAACAAAAGCATTTGTTAATCTCAGATGTGCAAAAATATTTTGCGGTGAGAAAAACGGTGAATATATATATAATGTGTATGCCGGAGGAGGATTTACTGCAAAATCGATTGTAAAGGAGGAGTGGGAAGAAGCCGGACAGAAAGCATCTACTCTCCTTAAAATTCTAAAAACTTCCAGAATAGATGGGTAATAAAGAAAGAAAAGGCAGTCCAGCTATAATAATACTCATAGCGGTTATAATAGTGGGAGTAGTATCTCTTGCTCCGCTCAAAAAGTGGAGTAACGGGCAGCTCAAAGATTTCAGTCTGGTTTCAGATATTTTATATGATTCTTTACTTGTGGATGATGATGTAGCGGATGATTCTGTAACTCTTCCTGATGTTGACCCTGCTCTGCTCATCGCTATGAAAACCGATACTCTAAAAGGCAAGACAGTGAAAACTGAAAATTCTGACTCACTGATAACTGAGGAATGTGAGGAGGAAGAAATAGTGCTTCCTGAACCAATAATAGTTGAAAGAACCGACGATGGGGTTTTACCCATAGAGGATTACTCTCCTTCAGGAAACGGACTTGGACATCTTCGTGCTGCATTGAATTCCTGGTCCCTTGCACGTATTGCAGTTGTAGGAGACAGCTATATTGAAGGAGATATTTTTACTCAGGATGTTAGAGAAAAACTCCAGTCTATTTACGGGGGAAGTGGTGTTGGATACATGAGCTTGCACTCTGAATTTCCCGGGTTCAGACGTTCTGTGCGTCAGAGTGGGAAAGGCTGGAAGATTCACATGGCTGGTAAATCAGGCTCTTTGTATAAATATATGGGATTGTGGGAAAATTATTTCACATCCCAAGGAAATGCTTTTTCTCAATATAAAGGTTCTTCAACACCTTTGCATGTTGATTCCTGGACTGTGTCAAAATTTTTATTCATTGCTCCAAATGATTGTAGAATTAAACTGAAAGCTAATGATGTTGAATTAGAATATGAAATTACCGGCTCGGAAAATGTGCAGGAGGTTAAAATCACAAATCCGGGAACTACTGATTTTTCCTTGTCTGTTTCATCTTCTACAATAATAGGATTAGGTGTTTGGCTGAATTCAGAAAATGGTGTCAGTGTTGATTGTATGTCATCAAGAGGATTCTCAGGAGTCACACTTGCAAGCATTAGCAAGTCAATATCTGCGGAATCAAG
The DNA here is from genome assembly GCA_014800945.1 of Barnesiella sp. Lineage (GTDB taxonomy): Bacteria > Bacteroidota > Bacteroidia > Bacteroidales > Muribaculaceae > Paramuribaculum. The sequence continues at coordinate 110,284 of JAAVFD010000011.1, forward strand.
ACAAATGATTGACTATGATTTAATTATACTGGAGTTTGGTATAAATGCTCTTACCGCAAAGCAAAAAGATTACTCAGTTTATTGCAATCGAATGGTCGATGTTATTAACCATTTGAAATCTTGCTATCCCAATGCTGATTTTCTTCTCATGGGAATTGGAGACAGGGGACAGAAAAAAGGTACCTCTGTTAAGAGTATGACCACAGTGCAGAATATGATAGAAGCACAACGCACAGCAGCAAGAACCACAGGCTGTTTATTCTGGGATACCAGAGCTGCGATGGGTGGAGAAGATGCAATTGTGGAATGGTCAAGAAAAGGTATGGCTAATAAGGATTATATTCATTTGACACATAAGGGCGGTGAAGCTCTTGCAGATGAATTTGTTAAAGCACTCAGACATTCATTGAAATGAAATATTGTATATTAGTCATATTATTAACTTTTGTCAGCCACACCGTTGCTGCTCAAGATATTGATTCTGAGGACATCAATGATGTGAGTGTGCGTGAAAGGGGAGTAGTGCTTTACAATGACGGTAAGATTGATAGCGGGCAGATACCATCTTTTATAAGAAGGTCCGCTAATAAAATTCAACTTAATGGAGCTGACTGGAGTAAATTGAGTGAATCAGCGGCACGCACCGGTGCTGAAGTGTTGTCGGTGGTACATATCGGTGACAGCCATATTCAGGCTGAGATAGGAACATCTGTTACAAGAGAACTTTTGCAGTTGGATTTTGGAAATGCCGGAAGAGGTTTGCTTTCACCATTAAGACTTTCAGGAACTAATCAACCGACAGACTATGCTATAGAAAGCGGCAGTACGTGGACAGCTGAAAAAGTTATGCGTCCACCGTGGAATCACGCAATGGGCTTCAATGGAACTTCACTTACACTTGATGGAAAAAGAGGTAATCTTCGTTTTTATACTGCTGATGGCGAAGAAAGCTATAATCCGTTTACTTCCATTAGGTTATTCTATGAGGGGAATATTACAATTACAGGTGTTGCAAACGAGCATGGAATGCCGGTACCTTATAAAGTTAAGCAGAATGAGGATTATGTGGATATTACTCTGTGGCAGCCTCTTACCGTAGCTGATATTAGTTTTGAAACAGCGACTACTTTCACATTCTTTTGTGCTAAAGTTACTAACGAGCGTCCCGGATTGATATATAATGCAATTGGAAATAATGGCGCTACATTCCATGCGTACAACAGATTGGGTACTACTGCTGAGGGCATTAAGATTTTATCTCCGAACCTTATCATTGTGTCACTGGGTACTAACGAAGCATTTGGAAAACTGAATATAGTTGAGTTCAGAAGAAATCTTAACAATTTTATCACATCTCTAAAGCAAAACAATCCGGATGCTGAGATTTTGCTGGTAACCCCAATGGAGTGTCAGAAAAGCATTGTGCAAAGAGTTGGTAAAGGTAGAAGATTAAGACGAGTTAAAAAATATACAGTAAACAGTAATATTCTGCCGATTCGCAACGAAATACTTCGTTACGGCAGAGAAAAAAATATAGCTACATACGATTGGTATGATATTGCCGGTGGCACCGGAGCTTCATTGCAGTGGATAAATAGTGAACTTTATAGCGGAGACAAAGTGCATCACACTTCCTCCGGATATAAGGTGGCTGGAAAACTGATGTATGAGGCACTAATAAATGCATTAATTCCTAAGAAATAAAATGGATAAGGTTACAGACTTTTTCTCTGGTTTCGATATAGATAAAGTGTGGCAGGTGTTGAAATTTGATGCGGCTAATCCGTTATTGTTCAACACCGGATTGTTTTTGCTGCTTTTTGTGGGATTTATTATTATTTACCGAATTTTGAGAAGATGCAAATGGCTGAAACTCATCTTTGTAATATTATTCTCACTATATTTTTATTATAAATCGTCCGCTGAATATTGCTTCATTCTTCTTGGAGTATGTATAAGTGACTACATACTTGGCATATTCATGGGTAAAGCCAAATGGAACTGGGTAAGACGCCTTATAGTAGCTGTTAATGTGTTCATTAACGTTGGGATGCTTGTGTATTTCAAGTATTTCAATCTACTGCTGAGTACTTTTGCAAATTTCAGCGGTCAGGAGTTTGACGCACTTGATATAATTTTACCCGCAGGAATATCATTCTTTACATTCCGTTCTATCAGCTACATAGTGGATATTTATCGCAGAGACATTGAACCTTGTACAGATTTTCTTGCCTATACGTTCTATCTTACATTCTTTCCACCGCTTCTTGCCGGTCCCGTTGTGAGGGCCAAAGATATGTTATCTCAGGTTCGGTTAAATCCTGAGGCGTCTAAGATTATGGTTGGCGAAGGATTGTTCCTCATAATTATTGGATTGGTAAAAAAGGTGATTGTGGCTGATTACATAAGTCAGAATTTTGTAGATAGAATTTTCGATAACCCCTCATTATACAGCGGTTTTGAAAATCTTATGGGTATGTATGGATTTACAATCCAGCTCTATTGTGATTTCTCCGGCTATAGTGATATGGCAATTGGAATCGCTCTTCTTTTAGGATACCGTTTCCTTGATAATTTCCGCTCACCGTTTAAGTCTCAGAGCCCAACTGAGTTTTGGCGTAGATGGCATATTTCGTTATCAACTTGGCTCAGAGACTATGTGTATATTCCCATGGGAGGTAACAGATGTTCGAAAACACGACGTAATATGAATCAAATGAATACAATGCTGATAGGAGGACTTTGGCACGGAGCATCATGGATGTATCTTATATGGGGTGGACTTCAGGGCATCTTCCTTATTGGGCATAAGGAATTAAAGGGATTATTCGGCGGCAATCGTGAAGATAAATACGCTCGGGTAAAAAAGAAAAAATCACGGTTGCGTGTCGCTGCAAATATCTTTATAACATTCAATCTTATTGCGATAAGCTTTGTCTTTTTTAGGGCAAGGTCACTTGAAACCGTGAGAGATATGGCAAATCAGATTTTCCATAACTTCCACCTGTCTGTTGCACCACAGTTCATTGAGGGTTATCTGATGATAGTGATTGCCATTGTTGGAGCATATCTTATGCATTTTGCTCCGGAAAAATGGACACACAAATTCAAAGGCGCATTTTCAGCAATGCCACTTGTTTTACAAGCAATAATACTCGCAATAATTATTTTGATAATAATACAGGTGAGGAGCAGTGAAATAGTGCCATTTATCTATCTGCAATACTAATGGCTTAGAAATAGAAAAAATATGGGAATCTGATTTAGAAATCAGATTCCCATATTTTTATATTATAAGGAGTAGAGTCTGGACAAACTATAAGCCGTTGGTTAGAGGACCCTCTGAACAGAAGGTTTGTATCGCGTAAGGATTCAATATAAGGACCCTCAACAACCACGTCAACAGTCTCTATTAATTCTTTCCCCTTTTCCAGACTCCATAACTCTTCAAATGTAAAACCGGTGTATAACCAGATTGTTTTACCCAAATTTTTGATAGCTCTGCAAAGAGGAATCATGTCATTAATTTGATATACAGGATCGCCACCGCTTAAACTTACATCCATATCGTTTGCTGATATTACTTTGAGAAGGGTTTCAATATCAACTTCACTTCCGGAATTGAAATCCCATGATTCGGGATTGTGACAACCCGGACAACAGTGGCGGCAACCGGCAAAATAGATGGCGGTCCGGAATCCCGGACCGTCAACAGTTGTACCTTCAATTATATCGAGAATTCTTAGACTCATTATTTGTGAACAACTCGGTCATTAAGTTCTGCCAACTTAGCATTGTTCCATCTGTCTGTAGTTCCAACTAAATAGCCGGTAATTCTCTGGAGTTTATCTATCTCCCTACTGTTACACTTTGGGCAAGACTCAAGATTTTCGCTGGCATCTTCATATCCACAATCCATACACCGGTTTCGGTTATGATTCACTGAGCAATAGCCAATATTATTTTTGTCCATTAGATCTACGATGTCGGCTATCGCTTTAGGATTATGAGTTGCATCACCATCTATCTCTACATAGAAAATGTGACCGCCTCCGGTGAGTTCGTGATATGGAGCTTCAACTTCTGCCTTGTGCTTGGGAGAACATTTATAATATACCGGCACATGGTTTGAGTTCGTATAATATATTTTGTCAGTGATACCCGGTATGATTCCGAAACTTTTACGGTCCTTTGAGGTGAATTTTCCGCTTAAACCTTCGGCAGGAGTGGCGAGCACAGAGAAGTTGTGACCATACTTTTCGCTGTATTCGTTAATTCTGCTACGCATGTGGCTAACAATCTTAAGGCCGAGTGCCTGTGCTTCTTCGCTTTCTCCATGATGCTTGCCTACAAGAGCAATAAGGCATTCAGCGAGTCCGATGAATCCAATTCCGAGTGTTCCCTGATTTATCACACTTTCTATAGTCTGTCCAGGCGTTAGATTATCGCAGCCGTTCCACAAACGAGACATAAGTAGGGGGAACTGTTTTACAAGAGCTGTTTTCTGAAAGTTGAAACGTTCGCAAAGTTGACGGGCTGCAATATCAAGGACGTTGTCAAGAGTATTCATGAATTTAGTAATTCTCTCATCCTTGTCCTTAATCAACATACATTCAATAGCTATGCGAACTATATTCACGGTTGTGAAGCTAAGGTTGCCGCGACCGATTGAAGTCTTTTCGCCATAACGGTTTTCAAACACTCGGGTACGGCATCCCATTGTGGCTACCTCGTATTTATATCGTTCTGGATCATCTTCACGCCACTTGTCATGACGGTTGAATGTTGCGTCAAGATTGACAAAGTTGGGAAAGAATCTGCGGGCTGTCACTTTGCAAGCAAGTTTGTATAAATCGTAATTGCGATCGGAGGGAAGATAACTTACTCCGCGTTTCTTTTTCCAGATCTGTATAGGGAATATGGCTGTGGCACCATTGCCAACACCTTCATAAGTAGAGTTAAGCAGTTCTCTAATAATACATCTTCCTTCAGCCGATGTATCTGTGCCATAGTTAATGGAGCTGAACACCACCTGATTGCCTCCACGCGAATGGATCGTGTTCATGTTGTGGATAAATGCTTCCATTGCCTGATGTACCCTCTCAACAGTCCGGTTAATCGCATGCTGAACAAATCTTGCATCACCTTCAAGGCCATCGAGCGTTTTTATCTCATAATCGGTAATGAAGGTATTATATAGGTGTGAGAGATTTTTATTCTCGTATGTTTCAATGTTTTGTATCTCTTCAATATATGATGAGCGGACGTAAGGCGCGAGGTAAAAGTCAAATGCAGGAATAGCCTGACCACCATGCATTTCATTCTGAGCTGTTTCAAGAGATATGCAAGCAATAATACTTGCGGTTTCAATGCGTTTGGCTGGGCGTGATTCACCATGACCGGCGGTAAATCCGAATTTAAGGATTTTATCGAGTGGATGCTGAACGCAAGTCAAACTTTTTGTAGGGTAGTAGTCCTTATCATGTATATGAAGATAGCCGTTTTTAACAGCATCACGTACCTCTTGTGACAGTAGATAGTCGTCAACAAAAGGTTTAGTGGTCTCGCTTGCAAACTTCATCATCATACCCGCAGGGGAGTCAGTATTCATGTTTGCGTTTTCACGAGTAATATCATTATTTTTTGCCTCTATGATTTCAAGAAACATATCCCTTGTCTTGGCACGACGGGCAATGCTCCTTTGGTCACGGTAGGCTATGTAGCGCTTGGCAACTTCCTGCCTTGGACTATTCATCAGTTCTACCTCAACCAGATCCTGAATTTCTTCCACGCTCATGCGTTCATTTCCGGTTATACCGATTCTGTCAGCAATTTTTTGGATGAGAGCTTCGTCTTCTCCTCGCTCTGTTTGTAACATAGCTTTTCTGATTGCCGCTTTAATTTTCTCTTCATTATAACCGACAACTCTACCGTCACGCTTTACAACTACTTGTATCATATATTTTATGGATGTTTTTGATTTATTGGGCGATTTTTGTTGGTGCAAATGTAATTAAAATTTATGTTTTGTGATAATAAATATATGGTTAAAAATGTGAGTTAAAAAATGTTTTGGAAAACTTTTGTGGCTATAAGGTGTTGTAAGTATTTGATAATCAGTGGTAGTTGCGTGGGTTTTGGAAAACTTGAGTATGTTCTTTTGTTTTATTGTTGATAATATTGGTAATTATGGAGTGTGACGCAATGTTCGATTGTTGTGATGGAGTGTTAATCAAAAAAATATCTGCAAAAAAAACTCACACTTTCAAGATCGCTATATTTAATGTCTTATTACATTTGTGGTTATAGTTCAATTTTATTACTTTTGTCGGACATATAGTATTAAATTAATAATTCTACGTCAAGATGGGTGATAAAGCACAGTTCGGATCTAAGTTAGGTCTAATTGCGGCTACCGTAGGTTCGGCGGTTGGGTTAGGAAATGTGTGGCGTTTTCCGGCAGAAGCTCAAGCAAATGGAGGAGCTGCTTTTCTGATAATTTATATCGCTTGTGTTTTTATTCTCGGGGTACCGGTTATGGTTAGTGAGTTTGCCCTTGGCAGGGCAGGGCGTAGCGATGCTATCGGGTCGTTCAAGAATATAGGGGCTGCAAAGCCGTGGTGGGCAGTAGGCGCTTTGGCTATATGTGCAAGTTATATGATACTGTGCTTCTATATGGTAGTCGCAGGCTGGACAATTGAATACCTTTGGGCATCCATTACCGGCAGTCTTTATGATTTGGCTGCAGGAACTTCTCTTGAAAGTTCGTTTACTCAAAAGATGCAATCAATGATTCAGGGAAGTACGGATCCTCTCATTTCAACATATTTTGTTATATTAATTAATATAGGAGTGCTTGTTGTTGGGGTTCAGAAAGGGATTGAGCGGCTTAGCAATACACTTATGCCGGTTCTGTTTCTGGTTCTTATAATAATGTGTTGTGTATCTCTGTCACTTCCGGGAGCGGCTGAAGGTGTTAAGGATTTTCTTTCACCGGATTTCAGCAAAATTAATTCATCGGTTGTGCTTAACGCTCTCGGACAGGCATTTTTCTCTTTAAGTCTTGGTATGGGTATCCTAATCACTTATTCATCTTATTTCCCTAATTCAACAAAACTTACTAAAACAGCATTAACTGTGAGTCTCCTTGACTTACTTGTTGCAGTTATGATGGGATTGGTTATTTTCCCGGCAATAGCTTCTTTTAATTTGAAAGACGCATCATTGGAGGGCACTACTCTTGTGTTTGTTACCTTACCTGAAGTATTCCAGATGATGCCATGGACAAGGCTGTGGTCAGTGCTTTTCTTTCTGCTTCTTACGGTTGCTGCTGTAACCAGCACCATTTCTATAGCAGAAGTTTCCGTGGCATTTGTGAGTGATCGGTTCAAAATCAGTCGTATCAAAGCATGTCTTGTTACAATGCTCCCGATATTTGTTTTCAGTACTATATGCTCCATGTCTTTGTCCGGAGATAGTTTTCTAAAAATCGGTGGTGTCAGTGTGTTTGATTTTCTTGATAATGTAGCCACAAATATTCTTTTGCCCGTTGTGTCAATAGGCGTTTGTGTTTATATGGGCTGGTTCGCTCCAAAAGGAATAATGAATGATGAAATATCCAATTATGGTTCAGTAAGTTCACATCCTGCTCCGGCAATAATCTTGATTATCAGATATGTTGCACCATTACTTATAGCTCTTGTGCTAATAAGTTATTTTATGAATTGATGTCAGACAAGGGATTTACATCAGGTGAAAAAAGAGGGCTGATAGTTTTATTGGTCGTAATGGCAGTAATTGTTGGCTGGAGCGTAATTTCAAAAGGTTGTGCATCAAATGTTGGAAAAACTGAGTCTCCGAGTGATCGTATGATAATGATTCATGATTCTCTTTCACATATCAATGATTCAGTAAAATTAATAAAGCAAAGTAAGCGTAAAACCAAAACAAGGAAAGTCAAGGTCAAAAGTGTTAAACCTGATGGTTTGAAGAGAGACTATTTATCAGAACCGGTAAATTAATGGGAAATAAAAAGACAGTAGGTCAGCGAGCGCTTTTCGCTACAAAAATAGGTGTTATCGCCACAACAGTTGGCTCTGCGGTAGGATTGGGAAATATATGGCGCTTTCCTTATGAGGCGGGAAGTAATGGAGGCGGAGCTTTCATGGCATGTTACTTCATGTTTATATTTATTATAGGAGTACCGGTAATATGTGCCGAATTTATAATGGGTCGTGGTACAAGGAGCAATATATTTGGTGCCTATCGAAAGCTATCACCCAAAGGTAAATGGTATGTTGCCGGATTTATGGGTATTCTTGCTTCAGTACTGATATTAAGTTTCTATTCAGTGGTTGCGGGATGGATTCTTGAATATCTTATTCAGTCATTAACCGGTAGCATTAAACTGGCAGACGCATCAGCTAACCATGTAGCATTTGATGAATTTTCCACATCATCGTTTCGTCCCGTAATTTGGACACTGTCTTTTTTGGCGCTGAATTTTTTGATACTAATAAACGGAGTGGCAAAGGGTATAGAGCGGATGTCTAATATTCTCATGCCCATGTTGTTTGTACTTTTAGTCATATTCTGTATAAATTCATTAACGCTTGATAAGGCATCAGAGGGTTTGACATTTCTATTTCACCCTGATTTTTCCAAAATTTCACCACAGGTGCTTTTGTCTGCAATGGGTCAGGCATTTTTCTCTTTAAGCCTTGGTCTCGGATGTATGACTACCTATGCCTCATATTTCGGTGAGGGTACAAAGTTGGGGCGGACTGCTATGACTACAGCAATTCTTGACACTTTGGTTGCTATTCTTGCCGGAATTATCATTTTCCCTGCGGTTTTTTCTTTCGGATTCTCTCCTCAGGCAGGTCCAACACTCGTGTTTGAAGTCTTACCGGCAGTATTTAATAATCTACCGGGTGGAGTAGTGTGGTCCTCATTGTTCTTCTTGCTTCTTACTCTCGCATCGTTAACTTCTACAATTTCAATGAGTGAGATATCCATTGCTTTCATGGTTGAAGAGTGGAAGTTGAGTCGTAAGGTGGCTACTATTGTAAATACACTTGTGGCTATGTTTTTTGGCACTTTGTGTGCTCTAAGTTTTGGAGTCCTATCAGATGTTAAGATTTTTGGATTGACAATATTCAATCTCTTTGATTATGCTTCCTCAAATGTTTTACTACCAATCGGTGGTATGATTGCTTCTATTTTTGTTGGCTGGGTAGTGGATAAACGATTTGTAAAAAGTCAAATGACAGGTAATGGTGCGTATAAAAGTGTTTTACTGCCATTTGTCGTTTTCTGCCTCAGATATACAGCTCCGGCTGGGATAGCGTTGGTATTCCTAAATTCGATCGGTTTGATTTAGTTTTGGAATTACCATAGAGATTCGCTAATTTCGCAATGAATACCATATAGCATTATATCGCTTGAACCCGTTTACTCTAAATATAAAAGGAAATCTTAAGCATTTCAACCGTCCACTTGTGATGGGTATAATAAATGCTACTCCTGACTCATTCTATTCTCCGTCAAGAGCGCTTGGTAAAAATATTGAGTCAGTTGTGGAGCAAATGATTGAAGATGGAGTGGATATAATAGATTTAGGCGCCTACTCCTCACGTCCGGGAGCTGATGAGATTTCACAATCTGAAGAGATTGAACGTCTTGAATATGCATTAAAGAAAATTAGAAGCGTAAGCGATTCAGTTCTTGTTTCTGTTGATACTTTCAGGGCTCAAGCAGCAAGAGTGTCAGTAGATAAATATGGTGCAGATATAATAAATGACATTTCAGGAGGGCTTCTTGATGAAGATATGATTCCGACAGTAGCAGAACTAAAAGTGCCTTATATTTTGATGCACATGCGTGGAAATCCTCAGACAATGCAGCAGTTCTGCGATTATCCCGGTGGAGTGACTGCCGGAGTAGTAAAAGAACTCTCGGAGAGGATAAACTCTGCAAGACTTGCCGGAATATGTGATATTATTGTTGATCCCGGATTTGGATTCAGTAAAACAGTAGAGCAGAACTACGAACTGATGCGAAATTTGTCTATATTGGAAGACGCGTTTGATATGCCTATATTAGTGGGGATATCAAGAAAGTCAATGTTAACCCGTCCTTTGGGCATAAAAGCGGAGCACTCTTTACCTGCAACTGTAACAGCCAACACAATTGCCCTTACTATGGGAGCATCAGTATTAAGGGTACACGATGTCGCCGCAGCACGTCAGTGTGTTGATGTGTATTGTTTAACAACAGCACAGTAATTTAAGAATATGATTGGATTTGGAATTAAAGATGCCCTTGATATCGCATTAGCCGCACTATTGCTATTCTATTTGTATAGAATAATGAAAGAAAGCGGTACTATAAATATTTTCTTCGGTGTGCTTGCTTTCATCGGGGTTTGGGTAATAGCATCCCCGATTCTTGAAATGAAGCTTATAGGTACTATTCTGGATAAATTTATGAGTATAGGTCTTCTTGTACTTGTAATTCTATTTCAGGACCAGATTAAGAGATTTTTGGTGGAACTCGGCGATCACAAACGGTGGAGGTTTCTAAAAAAACTGTTTCATCATTCGCGTGAGACTAATGATGATCACACAAGGCAATATATTCTGCCTATAGTCTATGCCTGTATGAATATGGCTAAATCAAAGACAGGAGCACTTATTGTCATTCAAAATGATATATCGCTTGATAATTACGAAAAATCAGGTGATATCATTGATGCTAAAATTAATTCCCGCTTAATCGAGAATATATTTTTCAAGAACTCACCACTGCATGACGGAGCTATGATAATAGCCAAAGACAAGATTGTGGCAGCAGGATGTATATTACCGGTGAGCCATGATAGAAATGTTCCCCGTGCTCTTGGGTTGCGTCATCGCTCAGCCCTGGGTATATCTCAGGCAACGGATGCTTTTGCTATAGTGGTGTCTGAAGAGACGGGAGGAATATCGGTTGCTTATCGCGGGGTGCTAACAACGAGACTTTCATCGGCAGACCTTGAGCAACGATTATCTCAAATTTTTCATCACAACGAAGCCCCTGCAAATTAAAAGAAATAAAAATCAGCAGTTAGCCTTTGTTAATATAAAAAAACAGACTACCTTTGTGACCGCAAACAAATCGCACATCTGGAGTGGTGCTCGAGTGGTTGAAGAGGCACGCCTGGAAAGCGTGTAGTCGCCAAAAGCGGCTCGGGGGTTCGAATCCCCCTCACTCCGCAAGATAAGCACAGTGAAAATCAGTATTATTTACTGAAATTCAAAGCGCTTATCTTTTTTAGGGTCAGTCGCAAAACCCGGTTGAATTGTTAAAAAACTACCCGAGTGTGGAATATTTTTAGGCACATAGTTTTGATAGTCTGAAAAGGAAGAAAGGTATATCTGTTACGCCCCTGAAC
>JAAVFD010000012.1:0-61549 GCA_014800945.1 Barnesiella sp.
GGCAATATTACTGCTGTGGCTGTCTATTTCTCTACCGACACTCTTGGCAACAGATTGGAGCATGAAGAGAAACTCCGTATTGTTCCCAAAAATCTTTTCAATATCTCCGATAACTATCTCATGGTTACCGACTGCTCATATTATGATAGCGACGGGGACAAAGTTTCAGACAAATGGGAATATAACGAGGACACAGATGAAGGTAAGTGGATTCGGCAGGATGTGCCGTACAAGCACCTTCTTGTCCGCAAATCAGACGGAAAAATCTGGTGTGTCGATAATATAAGCGAGACTATTCTGTCCGGATCCTCGAAACTTGCCGGGAAATTTGTTGAATCCAATAGCGGTGATTTGTACTTTATCGCTAACAGTTCTGATGCAGCATTCAAATTTAATTTCACAAATGACAGTGCTTCATTTGAGCAGATTACCACCGGTTATGGAGCCATATCCTATCCCGACGATATAATAGTTACCGACAATGGTATCGTTGGAGAATTTTCCAAAAAAGATATATACTTTGGGTGGCCTCATTCGGGATTTACTTACTTTAATCTCGAATTGTCAAAAGATGGTTTTTTCAGCGAGTTTGCCGGTTCTCTAAACGAAGATTTCCCAAGCTCAATCCCGGATGGTGATCTGGGATTATTCCAGTATAAGCTGCGCTGGGATGATAATAATAATAAATATTATTGGGATACTATCCCAATGTATAATGATCTAAAATTTGAACGTGGTACCCCCTATTTGTCAGCATTTACAAGCAAAAATAAATTGTATATAATGATTAAGGCCAATTATTCTCAAGAGAGTAAAATATCTGAATCTGACCTAACTCCTGGCAACTTCCATTCTTATAATATGACAAGAGACGAAGTTATAAGTGCTATTAATAAAGCAGCATATGAAAAATTACCATTGCCAACCATATATAATATAATCCCGGGAGAAAAGCCAGGTGAAATAACTTTCAAAAAAATAGCATCCTTAAATAAATGGAATGATTTCATATATACAGATATTAATATTCACTATTGGGTTACATCCAGATATGGTACCGATATTTCCCAGATGATATTTAACGATGATAAAGTGTATGTATTCGCAAACGGATACCTGACTTACTGCAATCTTAAAAACAACACGTGGGAGGTAATCAAGGAACTTGAATCTGACAAATATAACATTGAATTTCAGGGAAAACTTTGGTACATCACCAATGATAAGGTAAACCCCGAAATATACTGGGTTGATCTAAATTCACTACAATCAGGAACAATTCACTGCAACGTAATCTTACCTGATTATGTTCTTGGATATTCATCATGTAAAAACGGCATAATAACATATAGTGGTGTTGATCCGGCGACAAGCAATAGAGTCTATTTCTATATTGACATCACTACAGGCGAAGCAGTTAGCGAGGTCAACTCTCCCGAACTGATGTTTGAAACAATAGTACCATTAAACTAAAATTAAAGACAAATGAAATTTCAGAAAACAAAAGTAAGATACAGCCATAAGGAGAATGATAAGATTCTCGAAGAGTGGAATAAAAAATCGGCTCTAAATGGAGCGGGAAGCATTGAAACAGACGGTGTCGCCTATAAGGGAGTCATAAATACATTTTCCGGCAGTGATGGCAAAACATATCATGAGCGTAAGGCTGGAAAAGAGGAGGATATTTGGAATAATTCGGACAAGAGAATCCTATTTATAGCAAAGGAACTCAACGACCCGAATAATCCTTACGATTCACGTGTGGTGGTGACCTTTAACCCTGAGGAGGGTATTGTTCCGTCCAATAAATTCATCAAAGCGATGCTCTTTATTACCTCGGGGCTGCTCCACTCCACGGAGAAAAGCCCGGCGGCGTTTAACAAAGACGAGCCAATGAAGAACCTCATGGCAGACTGGGATTCAGCAGCCGTTGCAAAAATAAATGTCAAGAAGCAGCCCGGCGGAGCCACTTCAAGCTTTGCGGAGATTTCCAAATCAATGGAGGATTATAAAGAGTTTCTGGTCAGACAGATTAAACTGCTGAATGCCAACATTATCATCTGCTGTGATGGCAGAGGCGTGATATTAAGTGCAATCAAAGATTGGGTCTATCCCAATGCCAAGCAGATTAACGAATTCGCATGGTATGACAAGGATTCTGAAACACTGCTTATCAACAGCTACCATTTGAGCGCACGCAAGTCATACAAAAATATCTATGACCGCGTTATAGCAAGCTATACCGATGCTCTCGCAAAACTCAGATAATCAACTCTATTCTCACATCTAAATTTTTATAGCGGGACAAACCTGTTTGGTTGTGTCCCGCTATTTTTTTTGATAAAGCTACTATGCTGTTATTCAGTTGCCGTAGATGCCGTCATTAAACATAGGTGATACTCTCGATTCACTTTTACTGAATTTTTTCTGCCCCCTCGGCTGGTATATTATATAAAATTCGGTTGGAGAAGTAGTGATAAACCGTTCCTCCATTTTTCTGTCCTTATCATTAGAACATCCCGACAAAAATTTGCGGACGGTATCCTTGTAGTTCTGATTCTTAACTTTGCTGATAAAAAAGCTATTTTCAACAATATGCTCCTCGGCATTGTCACCGATGTTGTAACAGATATAGTTTTTCAGACTCATCGGGGTGTTTGTCAAATAAAATGACATAGAAGCGTCCTCTCTTGGCGATGGTGATTCATACAAATCACAATCAACGTAGCGCTGATCCATTATGCCGTATTCCGAAATAACCTTAGACGCATGAGGGGGTATTGCCAATACCGGCTGCTCCACGTACATCACACTCGCTGTGCTTTGAACCCCTGCGGTTGCTCCGGTTGTTGAAGTTATGCTGCCGGGGAACAGAGAACCCGGCATATTCCAGAATCCGTTGGCTGTTGCTGCCGCTCCGGAAGACTTTGATGTTGAAATAGTTGCTGTGTTTGTAGCGCTTCTGTTCTGAAAATAATCGTATGCTATGCCATTTTTTATCACAAAGGATTTTGACAGGTCAATATAAAGAATTTCATCGGTATTATTTGTAAATGTGAATTTTACCGCGCCGCCATTTGCCCAGAAGTCATAGGTTATATTACAGGAAGCGTCGCGATATTCGTATGCCCCATAGGGGGATGTTGTGAGATAGCTATCTACTTTACAAATCTGATAATACGGCTTTGAACTGCAAGCACACAATAACCCGAGAAGCGGGAGCAGCATGATATATTTTTTCATAATCGTCAATTCAATTTGAAAGCAAAATTAAATAGCGTTTAACTGTTTTCCATGCGTATTTAGTTAATATATGCTAAGACCAAATACTCTTACTTATGTGTCTCCTCCCGCTGAAAGTTTAACGGCCAATTCAAGGCGTCAAGAATATATTATAATAAAACAGAGGAGGCTCGCAATGAGTCTCCTCAGCTGTGTACCCGGACCCGGGATGGGGATAGGAAAACGCATCGAAACGAATTATACCCGAGCCAATGATGAACTAAAAAGCTATAAACAGTCTCGGTGGTGTCAGCTATGCAAGTAGTAAATAACTTTCTTGGGTGTTGAGCGTGATATAATTGAGTAAGTGAGCAAAATATCTTAATTTACAACCCTATATATCAGAGTTTTGTTATATTTTTGCAATATAATAACAAACACAAAGGAGTACAGACATGGCACGGCCTATTAAAGAAACCCCGGTATTAAGGGGCAAGGACGCTGAAAATTTCGCCAAAAGAATGGCGAACCCTGCTCCTGTCAGCAAGTCTGAAAAGGAAGCGGCAAGAAAGGCGTATGAGGCGTTCAAAGCCATAAGCACATTCCCTATGTAATTATGGGCTATGTCATTTTTATCGGAATAATAGTCGTAACTTTATACCTAATGCGATGGGTAATGAATATGCTTATGCAAAAAATACGTTACCCGTGGTTGTCATTGCTTCTAACATTGATAATCGGAGCTATTATTTTAATCGGTTTAGGATTTATTGCATTTATATTTGGTTTGTCTGGGTACTTTGGTAATGCATTGCCTCCAACGCAGTAAATTCGCTCCCCATTTGCATAATTCAAAAATTTTTCAGAAGCAGGACGCATGGCGGAATAACACGGCATTAGACGCTGACAAATCACAAAATCATTCTCTTAAAATTGCGTAATTTTCGCCGATAGTACACTTTTAGTGCACCTTAAAAAAAGAAATAACGACTGCTAATCAAATGATTAGCAGTCGTTATGTGTACCCGGACCCGGGATCGAACCGGGATGGGTTGCCCCACCGGTGTTTGAGACCGGCGCGTCTACCGATTCCGCCATCCGGGCGTTTTGGTTCGATGCTGCAAAGTTAGTAATTGTTTGGATGCATTGCAACGGATTGACGCTATTTTTAATGTTTTTCTTGCACAAAATGCATCGGGGTGAATATTTTTCGATATATTTGCGGAAAACATAACCAGTGCCTTAACTATGCCAAAGACTAAAAAAACATTGAATCTTATAAAAAATGACCCGTGGCTGGAACCGTACGCACCGGCAATTATTGGTCGCCATGAGGATGCAATCAAGAAGGAATCGGAACTAACAGGAGCATCCGGCTCGCTGGATGATTTCGCTAATGCACATAATTATTTCGGTCTGCACCGCACTGCGGACGGTGGCTGGGTGTTCCGCGAATGGGCTCCAAACGCCACTGAGGTGACTCTTATCGGTGATTTCAGCGACTGGAAGGAGCAGGTGAGATACACTCTGCACCGCTTGCCGGACAGCGGCGTGTGGGAAATAACTCTGCCGTCAGATGCTCTGCGCCACGGTCAGTTCTACAAAATGATTGTGCGCTGGAACGGCGGCGAGGGTGAGAGAATTCCCGCATACGCTACCAGAGTAGTTCAGGATGAGAATACTCACCTGTTTTCGGCTCAGGTATGGAGCCCTGAACCATACGAATGGAAGGTTAAGAAATTCAAGCCGGATACCAAGCCGCTATTAATATATGAGTGCCACATAGGCATGGCTCAGGAGCGGGAGGGTGTTGGAACCTACACTGAGTTCCGCGACCTTATTTTGCCGCGCATTCACGCCGACGGCTATAATGCCATTCAGATTATGGCTATTCAGGAGCATCCCTACTATGGCTCTTTCGGCTACCATGTGTCAAGCTTTTTCGCTCCGTCAAGCCGCTTCGGCACTCCCGAGGAGCTGAAATCGCTGATTGACAAGGCTCACGAGCTGGGCATTGCTGTGATTATGGATATTGTTCACAGCCATGCGGTTAAGAATGAGGTGGAGGGTCTCGGCAGACTCGACGGCTCACCGGATTTATATTTTTACGGAGACGGAAGGAGAGAGCACCCGGCGTGGGATTCTCTATGTTTTGATTACGGAAAGAATGAGGTGCTCCACTTCCTGCTCTCCAACTGCAAATACTGGCTCGAGGAGTTCCGCTTTGACGGCTTCCGCTTTGACGGGGTGACCTCCATGCTATATTACAGTCACGGTCTCGGTGAATCATTCGGCAGCTACGATGATTACTACAACGGCCATCAGGACACCAATGCCATTACATATCTCACCCTCGCTAACAAACTTATTCACGAGGTTAATCCGAGCGCAATAACCATTGCCGAGGAGATGAGCGGTATGCCCGGTCTCGCCATCCCTGTTAAGGACGGCGGCATAGGTTTTGACTACCGCATGGCGATGGGTATTCCCGACTACTGGATAAAGACTCTCAAGGAGAAAAAGGACGAGGACTGGCACCCCACCTCAATATTCTGGGAGCTGACAAACCGCCGCGCCGATGAAAAGACAATATCTTACGTTGAGAGCCACGACCAGGCGCTCGTTGGAGACAAGACGGTGATTTTCCGATTGATAGACGACCAGATGTACTGGCACATGATGAAGGATGACGACAACATGACTGTTGCACGCGGAATTGCCCTTCACAAAATGATTCGCCTTGTCACAGCCTCTACTATCAACGGCGGCTACCTCAACTTCATGGGCAATGAATTCGGACATCCCGAGTGGATTGACTTTCCCCGCGAAGGCAACGGCTGGTCATACAAATATGCCCGCCGCCAGTGGGACCTCGTTGACCGCGCAGAACTGAAATATGTGTATCTCAACGACTTTGACAACGCTATGATTCACCTCATCAGCGATGTGTATAACTTTCAGGCACTTCCGGTGGAAAAACTCTGGGAGAAGGATGACGACCAGGTGCTCGCCTACAAGCGCGGCGATCTTGTATTCGTGTTCAACTTCAACCCCTTCAAATCGTTTGACGGCTACGGAATCCTCACCCCTCCGGGTCAGTATGACGTTGTGCTTTCCAGCGACAATCCCACTTTCGGCGGCTACGGTAATATTGACGAGAGTGTGACTCACTTCACTCAAAGCGACAAGCTCTATTCGCCCCACGGTGTGGAATGGCTCCGCCTCTACCTGCCCGCCCGCTCGGCTCAGGTGCTCCGTCGCCGCCCTGAAATGCCCGGAAAAGCGGCATCAAAAAAGCCTGCTGCGAAGAAAGCTCCGGCAAAAAAGGCTACAAAGACAAGTTCCTCCAAGAACCCGGCGCCCCAAAAAACAGCTACCGCAAAGAAAACCACACCGAAGAAATAAAAACAACCACATATAGCAAATAAGCTCCGGGGCGGTAATGCCTCGGAGCTTATTATTATAGGTAACCTGGTGGTTTATTCGAGTTCTCGGGGAATAGCAACAATCTTGAGGTTGACACCGCGGATAAAGTCGGTGATATTGTCGCGCACCTCACCTTCTGTAACGTCAGCTTCAATGCGGCGGAGCGCGTTGAACACTGATGTACCTGTCTGGTAAACATGACGGTAAGCTTTGGCGATATCGTCAATCTGCTCCTCGGTGTAACCGCCTTTACGCAGAATCACCGCATTTACCCCGAAGTAAGATGCAGGGTTGTGAGCCATGATGATATAAGGGGGCACGTTGCCGGCAATTCGGCAGCCGCCTTTTATGAGCACCCATTCACCCACCTTGCTGTTTTCGTGGAGCATCACTCCGCTTGACAGGATGGTGCATTTGCCCACTTCGGTGTCCCCGGCAAGGAGCACTCCGTTGCCAAGCACACAGTTGTCGGCAATATGAGAATCGTGACCGATGTGCGAGTCAGCCATAATGAATGAGCCGCTACCTATGCTTGTACCACCGTCGGTGTTGATACCTCTGTTGATGATAACATGCTCGCGGATAACATTATTGTCACCGATGTGGCAATATGTTTGCTCCCCTTTCCATCTGAAGTCCTGCGGATCAGCTCCGATGATAGACCCCTGATAGATTTTGTTATTCTTGCCGATACGGGTGCCGTTGATCACACTTGTGTATGACATAATCTCGCAACCGTCGCCAATCTCCACATTTGCATCGATGAATGCAAACGGATGGATAGTCACATTATCGCCAAGCTTTGCCGAAGGATCGACATGGGCGAGTTTGCTGATGTTGTTAGCCATGGAATTTATTATTTAAGGTGTGAATTATCTGCCTCCTCCGAGACTCTGGTAAAGGTTGATTACCGCAGCCGCTCTTGCACGGTCGCATGAAATTACCGAAAGCTGGCTCTGCAGAAGGCTCTGCTGTGCAGTGAGCACTTCAAGATAAGTGGTGTATGCAGTTCCGTAATGGAGCAGCTCTTCAGTGATATCAACAGACGCCTGAAGCTTTTCTACCTGCTGAGCGAGATATGCGCTCTTCTCGATATTTTTCTGATATGCGGTCAATGCATCACTCACTTCCGCACTCGCGCTCATAATGGTGTATTCAAAATTATTGAGCGCCTGCTGCTGCTGAGCCTTAGCCGCTTTAAGTCTGGCTATATTGGCACCGCGGCTGAACAGTGGAGCGGTAAGTGAACCGGCGAGCTGAATAAACCAGTCACCGGGATTTTTAATGAACGAGCCGAGTAGATTTGTGAATCCACCGTTAGCGGTGATATTCAGACTCGGATAGAATGCTGAGCGCGCGCCTGCTGTGGTATAGTAAGCAACCGCAAGGCTCTGCTCTGCCGCTCTCACATCAGGACGTGCAGCCAGCTCCTTCATAGGAATGGCCTCGCGGAGTATTTCCGGAGCTTCAAGAGAAGCGTTCGGTGAAACTACCCATTTCTGAGGCATCACGTTCATGAGAAGAGACATTGTATTGTTCACCGCATCGAGCTGAGTTTCAAGGTCGGTGATAGAAGCGAGAATGCTGTAGTACTGAGCCTCGCTCTGAACCACCGCAGCCTCTGTTACTCGTCCCGCTTCCTTGAAATCCTTCATAGTCTTCACATTCTGCTTCCAGAGCTCGGCAGTGTTTCGGCTGAGAGCCAGCTGGCTTTCCACAGCAGCAAGTGAGTAGTAGGTATTGGCAACCGCACCGATAATCTGAGAGCGCACAGCCTGCTGATAATCCATGCTCATCTGATAGCTTGCCGCTGCTCCGCGCTTGCTATTCAGAATCTTACCGAATACATCAATTTCCCAACTTGCAGCGAGTGGCAGCTGATATGTCCATGAGAAAGAATTTGAAGCATATTTAGCTCCCGCTCCGTTAGGCGTAAAGGCAAGAGAGGGCAGATATGACAACTTTGCGCCAAGAAGCTGAGCATGTGCAATGTCAACATTAAGCTTGGCATTTTTGAGGTCCTTGTTATTGTCAAGTGCCTGATAAATCAGGTCAACAAGAGTCGGATCGGTGAAAACCTGCTGCCATTTGAGATTGCCGAATGTTGTGGAGTCAACCTCCTCTTTAACAGCCTTGGCATATTCCTGACCGAGTGCCGAGTCTTCCGGCATTTTGAATTTGCCGTACATATTGCAGCCTGTAAACGCCACAGAGGCGCTTACAAATGCTGCTGCAATTGCTATTTTATTCAGTTTCATTTGAAATCGTGTTATGAACTACTGTTGATTAACGCGAATACTGTTCAATTTCGCTTTCGATGCCTTCGTTATCGGTATCCTCCCATTTGAGCGGAGTAATTTTCTCCTGAATCTTCTGGAAGAGCACGAACAGAGCGGGCACGATGAGTACCTGCAGAATCATACCGATAAGCATACCGCCGATAGAACCTGTGCCGAGCGCGCGGTTACCGTTTGCACCCGCACCGGTTGCGAACATCATGGGCAGAAGACCGATAATCATTGCGAGAGAGGTCATGAGAATCGGGCGGAGACGGGCTGATGCACCCTGAATAGCCGCATTGACGATAGACATGCCGGTGTGGCGGCGCTCAACTGCAAATTCAACGATAAGAATTGCGTTTTTAGCGAGAAGACCTATAAGCATGATGAGCGCAATCTGAAGGTAGATGCTATTTGTCACTCCGAAAATCTGGGCGAAGATGAAGGTACCCATAAGACCGAAGGGGATAGACAGAATAACCGCCCAAGGCAGAATGTAGCTCTCGTACTGCGCAGAAAGAAGCAGATACACGAAGAGAAGACAGAGTCCGAATATAATCGCGGTGGTTGAACCCGCACCTGAAGACGCCTCCTCACGTGTCATACCGGAGTACTCATAGCCGAAGCCTGCGGGAAGTGTTTCAGCCGCTACACGCTCAACCGCTGCGAGACACTGACCGGAAGAGTATCCGGGAGCGGGCTGACCTGTAACAGAGATAGACTGGAACATATTGAATCGGTTGAGCAAGTCAGGGCCATATACCTTGGTGAGAGTGACAAAGTTTTCTACTGAAGCCATCTCGCTGCCGTTGCGCACTTTTATAGCCGAAAGTGTTTCGGGGCTAACACGCGCTTCGGGAGCTGCCTGCATCATTACACGGTAAATCTTACCGAATCGGTTGAAGTTTGACACATACATACCGCCATAGTAGCCCTGCAGCGTGGTGAGGATATCTCTGGGGGAGAGTCCTGCCTGCTTAGCCTTTGCCGCATCAATATCAATCATATACTGGGGGAATGCGGGGTTGAAGGTGGTATATGCCACCTGAACCTCCGGCTGTGCGTTAAGTTTGGCAAGGAACGCCTGAACAACACCGAAGAATTCATTAACATCTCCACCGGTTCTATCCTGCATCTTGAGCTCGAAACCGTTTGTCATGGAGTAACCGGTAATCATAGGAGGAGCGAAAATCATCACACGTCCGTCCTTAATAACCGAGGTCATTCCATAAAGTTTCCTGAGAATAGCATCAGAAGTCTGGTCTACCTGCTTACGGTCCTCCCAGTTTTTGAGCTTGAGGATGAATGTACCGTAAGTAGCGCCCTGACCGGCAAGGAAGCTGTAGCCGGCAATCTTTTGACGATACTGAATTTCGGGAACCTGAGCAAGAATTTTGTCAAGCTGATCAAGCACCTCTTCAGTACGCTCCTGAGATGTGCCCGGAGGCATATCCACCATGCAGAAAAGTGTTCCGGTATCCTCACTCGGCACGAGAGTTGAGGTTGTTATACTCATAAGCCAAACAAGCAAAGCCACGGCACCTGCAACGATACCTAATGAAAGGAGCTTGTGACCGATGAAGTATGAGGTGAACTTATTGTAAACCTTAAGAATACGTCCGAATCCCTTATCAAATCCCTTGTGGAATCGCTTGTTGAAGATACCCATGATGGTTATAATCGCAACAATTGTAGCAATCACAAGTTTAACAGGATGCTCGATATTGTACCATCCAAGCACCATGAAGGTGATTGTAGCGGCAAGGAACAGGAATGTTACAAGCGGGGGCATATTGAGAGTGAAGCGACGCTTACCGTTTGACACGACTGCATCAGCGGCTGCACTGTAAGCCTTGCCCATGCGCTCCTTAAGGGATGAGTCATCGCCGTGAGCTTTAAGGAACACAGCACATAGTGCCGGTGACAGAGTGAGCGCATTGAGGGCGGAAAGAGCGATGGCAATAGCCATTGTAAGACCGAACTGACGATAGAACACACCGGTGGTGCCGGACATGAATGATACCGGAATGAACACAAGCATCATAACGAGGGTGATGGAAATAATAGCGCCACCTATCTCACCCATGGCATCGATAGACGCACGGCGAGCGCTCTTATAGCCCACATCAAGTTTGGCGTGCACCGCCTCAACCACCACAATCGCGTCATCGACCACAATCGCAATCGCAAGCACGAGAGCTGAAAGAGTGATGAGGTTGATAGAGAAGCCGATGAGGTTCATGAAGAAGAATGTACCGACAAGAGCCACCGGAATGGCGATAGCCGGAATGATGGTCGAGCGGAAGTCCTGAAGGAATACGTATGTAACGAAGAACACAAGGATGAACGCCTCGATGAGGGTCTTGATAACCTCATGGATAGAAGCGTCAAGGAAGTCATTGTTGTTCATCGGCACAGCAATCTTGAGTCCCGCGGGCAGCTCTTTCTTCATGCTGTCAACAACCTTAAGACAGTCATTGATAATCTGGGTAGCGTTTGAACCGGCTGTCTGGAACACAATACAGCTGGTTGAAGGATATCCGTTTAGCGAGTTGGAGAAGCCGTAGGTCACACGTCCCAGCTCGATATCGGCGACGTCACCGAGGTGAAGCACCTCACCGGTAGGCTTGGCAGACACAACGATATTCTCAAACTGCTCGGGAGTGGTGAGACGGCCTCTGTACTTCATTGTATATTGGAAGCTTTGGTCACCCTGCTCGCCGAATGCACCGGGAGCCGCCTCAATATTCTGCTCGGCAAGAGCGTATGAAATATCGGTTGGTACCAGTCCGTACTGAGCCATTACATCGGGCTTAAGCCATATACGCATAGAGTAGTCGGCACCGAATGACATAACGTCACCCACACCGGACACACGCTGAAGCTGCGGAATCATGTTGATTTTCGCATAGTTGTCAAGGAACTCCGAAGTGTAATTGCCGGAATCGTCATAAAGCGCAACCATGAGAAGCATAGAGGTCTGACGCTTCTGGGTGAGCACACCCACCTGAGTAACCTCCGAGGGGAGAAGGTTCTGCGCTTTGGCAACACGGTTCTGCACATCCACCGCAGCCATGTTGGGGTCAAAACCCTGCTCAAAATATACTGTGATATCTGCTGAACCGGTATTTGTTGCGGTTGATTCCATATAGGTCATACCTTCGGCACCGTTGATAGCTTCCTCAAGAGGGGCTATCACGGAGTTGAGCACCGCCTGAGCATTCGCACCGGTATATGTGGTTGATACTCGGATTGTAGGAGGCGCTATGTCCGGGAACTGAGTCACCGGAAGCGAGAATAGTCCGATAAGACCCAGAAGTACGATGAAGATTGATATCACCGTTGACAGCACGGGTCTGTTTATAAATCTATCTAATTTCATTTGTGTGACTTTGTGAAATTACACATTGACTGGTTTATTAGTTGGCAACGGGTGCCTGCTGAGGAGCAGCCTGAGGATCAACCGGAGTGATCGGCATTCTGTCTCTAAGAGTTGTGCCGACGCCTTCAATCGCAATTCTCTGTCCGGGCTGGAGACCTGACTTAACCACGAAATTCTTGCCATCGTTGTTTGCCTCTACTGTAATAGGTGTGGAAACAACCATATTTGAATCGTTGACAACATACACGAAGCGACGGTCTTGAAGCTCGAAAGTTGCTTTCTGAGGAATCACTATAACGTTGGTCTGATTGTCAGGAATGATAATCTGACCGGTACTACCGCTGCGGAGCAATCCTGAAGGATTTTTGAAAAGTGCGCGCACGCTTGCTGAACCGGTGGAGTTATCAATAACACCTGATACTGTAGCAACCTTACCCTCAACAGGATAGATTGAACCGTCGGCGAGACGGAGCTGAACTGAAGGCATTGAATCGATAGCGCTTTTGAGTGAACCCTTTCCGCTAAGACCGAGAATATCTTTTTCGGTAAGCGAGAAGTAAGCATACACCTCTGAGTTGTCACTCACTGTTGTGAGAGGCTGTGCTGAAGAGGGTGATGCGAGTGAACCTTCACGGTTGGGTATCTTACCCACAACACCGTCTGAAGGAGCGGTAACAACTGTGTAGGCAAGATTCTTGCGAGCGGTTGTCAGACCTGCCTGCGCCTGAGCAAGCTGAGCCTTAGCGGTCTGTAGCTGATTGTCGGCGAGCTGATATTCGTAAGCACTGATAATATTCTTTTCAAGGAGCTGACGCTTGTTGTCAGCGGTGAGCTGAGCGGTTGCAACAGCTGTGTTTGCTGCGTTGAGTGCCGCCTGAGCCTGCTCTACTGCGGCATTAAACTGCACCTGGTCAAGAGTAAAGAGTACCTGACCTTTGCGCACATGCTGACCCTCGTCAACATGAACCTTGGTGATGAAACCGGTAACCTGCGGACGGATATCAATATCGGTCTTACCTTTAATGGTTGCAGGATAGGTATTCTCAAGCTGAGAATTTGTTGATTCAACTGTGAGAGTTGCGATTGCGGGTGCCTGACCCTGAGGCATCTGCTGTTTTCCTCCGCAGCCGGTGAGAATAACAAGGGCTGCTCCGGCAAGAACTATGCCGGTGGTTTTCAATGAACTTACATTCATACTTTTTTCCTTAAACATATACTTTATTACCAATTTGATTTTCGTTGAAAAGTAGCTTAAAACATCCCGGATTAAATAAAAAATCCTAAATCGGGTGCAAAGATACTCAATAGATTGCGAACAAAAAATCGAATTTCCCGTAAAACTCCCATGGTATTAAACATCCTTAACATCATATTACTTTTTAACCTAACACTATGGAAATTTTTACCAATAATTATTTTCCAACATTATTCGCCTGCTCTTGTTGAACGGTTTGATAAAATGACTAATTTCGCATATTATTACAATGTTAAGCCCGATTATGGAGAATTATATAATAGGAATAGGTGAACTGCTCTGGGACATACTGCCAAATGGTAAAAAAATCGGTGGTGCACCGGTTAATTTCGCTTACCATATATCGCAATTCGGGTTACCGGGATTTGCCGTGAGCGCTGTAGGAAAAGATGATTCAGGCACGGAGATTACCGAAGTTCTGAAAGAGAAGGATATAAAAGGGCTTATATATAAGGTGAATTTTCCNACAGGAACCGTCAGCGTNACAATTGACAATCTTGGAATTCCACTTTACAGCATCACTGAGAATGTNGCCTGGGACAATATTCCTTACACTCCCGAGCTCAAANAGTTAGCCGTAAACACCACAGCAGTGTGNTTCGGCTCACTCGCACAGCGCAGTGCAGTGTCTCGACAAACCATCACCCACTTTCTTGATGATGTGCTTGCAAACAACTCCGCCCTCGTGGTATTTGATATCAACCTGCGCCAGGGATTCTACACCCAAGAAATNATCGATGANTCGTTAAAACGNTGCAACATNCTGAAGATTAATGATGAAGAGCTGGCTGTNGTAAGTCATNTATTCGGATATNCCGGCACGGATATGATTGATAAATGCAAGCAACTGCTTGAGGACTATAGCTTGAAATTAGTAATTCTCACCTGTGGAGTCAACGGCAGCTATGTCATAACTCCTGAAAAAACATATTTCCGACCCACACCCAAAGTGGAGGTTGCGGACACTGTTGGCGCAGGAGACTCATTTACCGCAGCTTTTATTGCGGCACTATTGCGCGGAAAGAGCATAGAGGAAGCNCACTCCATAGCTGTGCGCACCTCCGCATTNGTATGCTCTCAGAACGGAGCNATGCCGGTTTTACCACAAAACATAACNATTTGAATATATGAGATTAATTTATTTAGNCGTTGCGCTTACAGCCTTTGGCGCATCAGCAACCGATTTCAACAAGCATTTCACCGACAGCACCCTGCGAGTGGATTATATACTCGGCGGCAAAGCCGGAAACGTTTCGGTGAGCATGTACGGACAAAGCAAAAGCAACGGGTGGGCAGGAAGAAGGCATAGTCTTGACANGTTGCCNTACATTGGCAACGGACAAGTTACAGTNATTGACAANGNAAGCGGAGACACCCTGTACCGCNACTCTTTCTCCACNCTCTTTCAGGAATGGCTCGCCACTGAAGAGGCTACCACCACTNCAAGAGCAATGGAGCACACTGTNCTTGTGCCTCTGCCNCAAAAACCGGCNACNATTAACCTCACACTACTTGATAGCCGNCACGAAGTCATCGCAGAAACGTCACACCTTTATCGANCGGATGATGAACTTGTCGGCATCAGNAAAACNAANAATGTAACTCCGCATAAATGGCTCCACAAAGGCGGNGATAGCTCAAAAGCNATAGATGTGGCGATTCTCGCNGAGGGATACACCCCTGAAGAGATGGATTCTTTCTACANCCATGCAGCTGTGGCGGTTGAGGAGATTCTNAGCTACGAACCTTTCCGCAGTCACCGCGACTGTTTCAATTTCGTTNCNGTNGCTACNCCGTCANCAGAAAGCGGTGTTAGTGTGCCAAGACTTAAAGACTGGAAAGACACCGCCTTTTCAAGCCATTTCAGCACATTTTATTCCGATCGTTACCTTACTACCGACAAAGTCTTCACCATCAACGANGCACTGCAGGGCATACCTTATGAACACATTATAATACTTGCCAANACAGANGAGTACGGCGGNGGAGGNATTTATAANAGCTACACACTTACCGCGGCACGCCANCCCATGTTCCGGCCGGTGGTNGTGCATGAATTCGGTCATAGCTTCGGTGGACTTGCNGATGAGTATTTCTATACCGGAGATATAATGGAAGACACTTATCCTCAAGATGTTGAACCNTGGGAACCGAATATCACCACTCTTCGCAATTTTGACNGCAAATGGAAGTCACTGCTCAAACCCGGCACCCCGGTGCCAACCCCGGCTGACAAAGCCGATAAATACCCCGTTGGTGTATATGAAGGGGGAGGCTACTCATTCAAAGGCGTTTACCGACCGGCTGACGAATGTCGTATGCGAAACAACACCTACCCTACCTTCTGCCCGGGCTGCTCAGNCGCCCTCGACAACCTCATCCGCTTCTACACCGGCAAATAACAACTACCCGAAATAGNTATTGAATGAGACTACCATANTNTAGCAATTTTGTGCACCAANTNCAGTCACNCCTTATNCCTNACCNAAAACGAACATATTACNATGAATAGAATTTTAGANATAGAAATCGCATGGGAAGAAGGCAACTACTCCTGCGGTTATGCAGAGGANACCCTCGGCATGGTGATTTGCACTGACAAGAACCTTGAGAAANTAAAAGAAAAATTTAGAGAAACGCTGAAATTACATATTGACGGAATGATTGAAGATGGAGATTCCGTTCCTGAATGGTGCAGAGAGGGCTACGATATAAATTTCACCATCTCAACACCTACACTTAATAANGGNTGAAAANTTTTNTTATCAGNTGTTNCACCATGAAAAATCAGAAACCATTAAGCCATTATCTACACTCTNTAAAGNTACTANGCGAAGCTCAGNGCGAACGCATTCTCANTGNACTNNACGAAAANNGGCAAACAATTCTTNGCGTTNCAATAATTCTCATTGATTGAATTCCATTTTCCCGAATCAGAGTTTCTCATCNGGTTCTCCTAATATGCAAAAAAGACAAGCCTGAGCTTGTCTTTTTTGGCGGAGAGGACGAGATTCGAACTCGTGGTAGGATTGCTCCTACGTCAGTTTAGCAAACTGGTGGTTTCAGCCACTCACCCACCTCTCCTTNGGTGGCATTGTTGCCAATTGTGGTGCAAAGGTAATTTCTTTTTTTTTCAGATGCAAGCCTGCGGCACATTTTTTTTATTAATTTTGCGCTCATGGAATACAATAGAGACGATTCAACACAGCCTCAAGGGATACCTAATCAGCCCAAAGTACGCAAAACTACTTCTCGCAGACCCGCTAAGAAGAAATCAAATCCTCTNAAATGGACAATTATAATAATTGCCCTTATNATGCTNATCGGNGCATTNGGCTTTTTCTGTTTTCACTCGTATGAAGGAGAAGATGTNTGGGTGAAAATTCCTAAAGGCTCCACGTCNGCGGACATCAAGCGACTGCTCACNGAAAAAATGGGCAGTAGCGAAGCCACACGCATATCAATGCTGTGGACACTCATGCGTGGAGANGCTGAAAAGGCTCATGGCGCATATCGCATTTCNCGAGGGGAAAGTTCTTTACGCACAGCTCGTCGCTTGAGAAACGGAGCCCAGACTCCCATAACAGTGACTTTCAACAACATCCGCACTCTTGATGACCTTGCGAAAAAAATTGCNGAACCNATGGAATTTTCTGCTTCCGACTTTATTGAGGCGTGTGGCAACGAGTTACCCGGATACGGCTTTGATGACAAACGGACTTACCCGGCTGCATTTTTGCCGGACTCATATCAGTTCTACTGGTCTTCAAGTGCTNATAAAGCGGTTGAAAANCTACTCAAGCACCGCAATTCTTTTTGGAATGACACACGTCGTCAAAAAGCAAAAGCGCTTGGACTTACCCCGGTGCAGGTTTCTACCTTAGCATCTATTGTGGAAGAGGAATCCGGCAAGGCTGATGAGCGCTCTACAATTGCGCGCCTATATATGAATCGACTTGACAAAGGGATGAAGCTACAGGCTGATCCTACAGTTAAATTCGCATTAGGCAACTTCACACTAAGGCGCATTCTGAANAAGCACCTGCAGGTGCCNTCGCCTTACAANACATANNTNAACACCGGACTGCCNCCNGGCCCGATAAGAATACCGGAAGCCNCCACTATTGATGCGGTGCTCNATGCTCCTAAAAACAGCTATCTATATATGTGTGCCAGAGAGGATTTTTCCGGCTACCACAATTTTGCGGTTGATTACGANACTCACATGGAGAACGCCCGCCGATATCAGGCAGAACTTAACAAAAAGGGTATTAAATGAAGACCGATTCAGCTGATGAGTTGGTGACGNTGGCGCAATATCCACATGATTGGCAGGCGCATATNGCCAAAGGCATACTTGACGATGCAGGAATACCGTGCATTATAAACAATGAGGTTTTCAGCGGNATTTACCCTATNGGATTCAATTCCATCGGAGCTATAACCGTTTTGGTGCGCCGACGNGACCTNGAGGAAGCTTTGCGGCTAACNGATCACTGCTCTGACAGCGGCGACTGAAACGCCTCATTTATCTCCTTCACATCTTCGTCACCGNTGCTGCCCTGGCTATTTTCATCACGCATAATCACATAGCGGTCATAGTACGCCAGCAGTAGAGTGGTNAGAGGCAANGCGATTATTAGGCCNATAAATCCGAGCAGACTACCCCAAACCGANAACGAGAGCAATATTAGAGCAGGATTCANCCCCATTGCCTTACCCATGATTTTGGGNGTAAGAAACAGATCCTGAATGCACTGCACTATGCAGTAAANGGCTATACATTCCCAGNAAATCGTCCAGAAATTTCCTCCGCCGCCAACCGCATAAACCAGACAGAGAAGGCTTGCGGGAATTATGGAAATAAGCTGAAGATAAGGCACCATGTTCAGAAGACCGATAAACAGCCCCAANGCCACAGCCATAGGCAGACCTATAATAAGAAAGCCGATGCTGAACAGAATACCCACAATGAAAGCCACAAGTGACTGACCACGGAAATAGTGNTTCATACTGTCCTTNATATCNTTTCCCACCCGAAACACAACATTCCGGTATTTAGGTGGTACCATNCTCTTCATCCCACGGTTAAGGCGCTCATAATCAATCATTACAAATATCACATAGAGCACNACAACACACCANCTCACAACNCCTAATATCACAGAAATACTTCCGTTGATAATCTTCCANGATGCACTTAACGTGTTCTCTATCAGCGAAGCCCATTCCTGCTTGGTGAGCAAATCTGATATCTGGTCAAAATCCACATGACGCCTTAAAAACTCNTGAACCGACTCCGGCATAAAAGCCACNGCAGCNTCCGAGTTGGCATACTTNCGCAGAATGCCCGCCATCTGGTGCATTTCGTCAAACAGCATCGGAACAAAGAAGTAGCATAGCAATGCNANGATAAACAGCACCTCAAACAGCGTCACAAAAATAGCCGGTGTGCGCGACTTGAAATGAAGCAATCGCTTATTGTGCTGAACAAAAGGCTCAAGCATATATGCTATGAGACATGCTACGCAAAACGGCAGAAGCACATNTTTCAGAGTATTTATCAGCCATAGAGCGGCTGCAAAACATAGTGCGCCGATTATCAGGCGCACCACCCGGTCAAAGGTATAGGGCTGGCGGGTATGTGGCATAATGGTTTGAATCAGGGCACCAGACGGTCAAGAACTGTAGCTATCAGATCGGNNACNGCGGTGCGATAGTTTGGAGTTGAATTATGGTTCATGCGGTTTGCTATGATAGAGCACACTGTCATTGCTTTNTGTCCCATCAGTTTGGAGAGTCCCTGAAGTGGCGCGCTCTCCATCTCATAGTTGGTGATTCTCAACCCTTTGTGGCGAAAAGATTCTATACGCGAATTCAAATCGGGATTAGCGAGAGGAAGTCGAACCTCCCTACCCTGCGGACCGTAAAATCCCACAGCCGAGATTGTGTTGCCCACCACCATATCATCCTTGCCNATTCGCTTAACAAGGTCGGNGTCAGCATCCACAACATAAGGCTTNGCCCACAGAGGATTCCATCCGGTNTGTTCGCACAGNGCCTTCTCATAGTCAAGGTCTGCAACGCTGTTTCTTCCGGCGTAGTAGTTCAGCACNCCGTCAAANCCGATAGCCTTACCNGCTATCACGGGAGTGCCAACAGGAATATCAGGCTGAAGGGCTCCGGACGTTCCTATTCTCACCATCTCAAGGGTTCGGTGCTCAGGGCGCACTGTCCGGGTGGCAAAATCCACATTAGCAAGGGCATCGAGTTCGGTAGCCACTATATCAATATTGTCCGGACCGATTCCGTGAGANAGACACATCACCGGAGTGCCGCGTAGAGTGCCTCCCACGGTTCTGAATTCNCGGCTCTGAACCGCAAAATCGCGCGTGTCAAAAAATGACGCCACCATATCCACCCTTCCCGGATCACCCACAAGAATAATTTTGTCGGTGAGCTGCTCCGGTAGCAGATGCAAGTGAAACACACTGCCGTCATCGTTGATAATCAGTTCCGATGGTTCTATTATTTTCTGTGCCATATATATTATCTTTTTATTATCACGCTTTTGCAAGCCGGTATTTAGCTCCGGGATAAGCAATCAACAGNCCCTTGAANTCCATATCAATCAGNAGNGCCATCAGCTTTCCGACACTTATATCGAGAGCAATAGAGAGCTGATTCACTCGTGCCTCACCTTTCTCTGTGAGATAGTCCACCACTGCCTGCTCCTCAGGCTGCAGTTCCTCNAAAAGNGCCTGCTGCTCGCTTTGCTGCGCTTTGCGCTGCCACCCCATGGCATCTATAAGATTCTCNGGGTCAGAGATAAGAGNTGCCGAGTTNTTAGCTATCAGCTTATTGCATCCCGCACTATATTTGTCGGAAATACGTCCGGGGAGAGCAAATACATCACGGTTGTAATCAGACGCTAAAGCAGCNGTTATCAGCGCTCCGCCCTTAACAGCGCTTTCCGCAACAAACAGGCAATCGCANAGCCCCGCCACTATNCGGTTCCGGGCAACGAAGTTANCCTTATGCACCGGNTCGGAAGATNTGAATTCTGTCANTAGCAATCCGTTGGAACGCGCAATACTCACAGCTGTCTGTCTNTGNTGAGCNGGATAAATGGTATTGAGNCCGTGAGCGAGAACAGCCACGGTNGGNAGTCCGTACTTAAGAGNGGCACGATGGGCGGCGATATCTATACCGAAAGCTAATCCGCTCACAATCACCGGCGGNTCCTCAAGCGATTCAGCNAGACACTTCACCAGCNTATCAGTAAAATCCGCACCGTATGGAGTGGCATGGCGGGTGCCCACAATNCCGAGAGTGACNTTCTTATTCAAGTCACAGNTGCCGGTAGCATAGAGCATTAGCGGAGCATCCTCACAGTCATCCAGNCTGCCCGGATAATCAGNATCGGCAAAATATAGCGGTGTTATACTGTGGGCGGCAATAAAATCAGCCTCCTTCTTAGCCTTTTCCAGAAGCGAATCACGGTAAGCCCTGTCAAAAATTTTTGTGCGCACACCCATCACCGAGGCAAGAGCCGAATCTGTAGCGGNAAAAAAATCCTCCTCGCTACCTATGCGCGCCAGCAACTCCCCGGCAAGAGTGCGGTTGATGCCTTTNAGTGAAGCAAAGGCTATGCGATAGACNAAAGNCTCACAGCTCATTTCAGATATTTGTCAAATGCTGCGGCAAGAATGTCGCCTCGGGTGAGTCTGCCGTTCTCAAGGCACACAACTGTTACNTNGGCGCGACAAACACTCTCCTTATCGCTCGCCCTGTAAATATCCTGNTTGAATATAAATCNGGGACCTTCGCGGCGAATGCTCAGGCAGCTTATCATATCGTCACCGGAAGTCAGAGGGGTAAGATACTCTATTTCAACCTTGCGGAGCACCGGATCAATGCCTTGCGANTGCATNTNGTCAAATGAAAAACCCGCACTGCGGCAAAACGCGTGGCGGGTGTGCTCCATATAGTGAAGATAGTTGGCATTGTTGACAATACCCTGGACATCCAGCTCGTAATCTCTTACACTCAGAGTCAATTCAAAGTCATAGCCTNCTATCTCACCCATATCTTTTTCATTAAAGAGTTAGCNGCAGATTGCTTTCAGCCACTATTTTNCGTTTAGTTTCAGAATCNATGAGATAAAGAACTATAGGACCGGGGTGATCGGCACCGCGGCTGTCTATGAAGCCGTCCCATTGAAATCCGAAGCCCTTGTAAAACAANATATACACTGACAGAGTAGAGCTGTCCATCAGATATGAGTAGGTGTGATCCGGCTCNGCTGACGGCANATGATCAGGATCATCCCACATATAAAATTCCATTCTGAACTCCCTGCCGTATTTAACATCAAACANGCCCGACTTAATCACNTCATCGTTGCGGCGAATCTCAAGAANTCGCTTTTTATCGGCTGTCTGTATAAATCTCAATTCATCACCCTCCTCNATTCCGGGATTAGGAATATCTTCGCTAATCTTCGAAACTATGAACTCAAANTAAAGCTCCGACACAGTAAGCTCCAGTGTTTTCTCTTCCCTTGTCACAAGATCTTTGACNACAAGGGTNCTGTTGCCGGTTGACACCGGACAGACATACACATGATGGCCTATATTGTTGACATACGGATAACCGATNACCTCCGGATTACTCACATTCACGTCAAATTTACCGCTTCCATGCTCAAAAGTAATCAGAGTNGCTATATTGGTGCGGATATTGTAGTCTGCGCTCTTGAACTCCATGGGCAAAATGCCTTTGCCTTCATCATCATCGCATGACGATAAAGCGCTNACTGCTATAATAGCAATAGATACAAATATTATTCGAAAACTGTTCAAGGTCATATTCGCTATCACTGTGATAAAAATTAGTTGTTATAGAAAATCATATCGTGTATAATTATCTGCAAAAATAACGATTTTTCATAAACAGGCAAAAAAAATCTCAGCCATACCAACAGCCACGCCAGGTTCAATATCAGTATCAATCACATATTAAAAGCCGGCTATTGAAATCANACGTATTTCTTTGCCCTTAAAATCTATGCATTCCCTTTGGTCGTTAGTTATTATTAGNAGGTTGTCGCAGTGAAGTTCTTCGGCGGCCTCAACGAGGGCATCGAGTTCGCGTTTTCGGGTTTTCTCGGAGGACATATCGTAGCATACTTGGATAAGCTGCTCTACCTTACTACCTTTTCGAGNGACGAAATCAATCTCTTTATCGTTGCGTGTTCGGTAGTAGAACAGTGTTTTGCCGGTAACATATCCGCGACGTAACAGATCCACAAACACCTGGTTCTCCAACAGTCTGCCTAAGTTCTCACTGAGGTTGAAANCCGTGCTTTGCACGAAACCATTGTCAACGACATAAACTTTGCTTGGTGCTTTCTTCATCAGTTTCATCTTGTTGTTGAAACGTGGAAGATAGAAAAATAGATACGGCTCTGCAAGATAGTCGCAGAACTTTCTGGTTGTTGTTACACTTGANAGTCCCAACTCCGAAGCAAGGTCATTCGCCGAAATAGGGTTGCAGAAATTTGANAGCAGGTAAGTAGCGAGATTATACAAATCAGTTGTGTTCCTGACCTTGTGACGTTTGGCAACGTCTTTCAATAATATGGAGTCGAACAGTGTTGATAGGTAGCTTTTAGTGATATTGCGTGCTTGTATGGTTTCGGGATAGCCACCATTACGCATATAATCATCAGCAATGACAACAGCCTGTGCCGACTGTCCCTCAATATTGAGATTGACATTTTTCCAGCGCATTGTTTCCTCAAGGCTGAAAGGTAGCATCTCAATCTGGAGATAACGACCCGTCAATACCGTTGCCATCTCACTGCTCAACATCTTGGCATTACTCCCTGTGATGATCAAATTCTTACCTCTGCGATACAGTTTATTTACCCATAAATCCCAGTCAGGCAGATTCTGTATTTCATCCAACAGTAGGTATTCATAGCCCGGATACACATCGTCAAGCATCTGCATTACTAAATCCTCATCCCAGTTTTCAAGCAAAAGGTTGTCATCAAAATTGAGATAGGCAAAGTTCTTACCCTGCAACATGAGCAATGCAAACACAGATTTACCGACGCGACGAGGCCCCGTAATCAATTTGATTAACGGATTAGCGAGTAACTCATCAAAATTATATCCGGTGTCTCGCTGCTGATACGGACGAGCCATCAGCTCATCACGCTCAGCCCTTTGATTGAGGATTATATTTTTCATTTCGCAGTCGTATTATACAGTAATTCTCGTGCCAATGAGAGCAAAGTCAAACTTGTTTAGACTTTGACGAGTGCAGCCGAGAAAAGCCGGAGGCAAAGATAATCAAATTTATCCAACAAATACACTGTACTGGATAAAATAGTACGTTTTTTATCCAATAAGATATCACGTATTGTTGTGCAATTTAGCAAATAAAACACAGAGAAATGAATTGGTTATGAAATAGATTTTGTATCTCAGCACCTCCGGGTTTACCTACAGGAAATCGGAATCATCGGAAGACAGGGACTATGTGCCGGAGAGCGCACACAGAGAGTAGCCTCGCGGTTAAGCGGAGGCACCGGAAGGCGCCATTGTCGGAAGAACGGAGGATTCGGAAAATTACGAGAAATTGAAGAAGGACGCGCTCTGCCTGCGCGTCGGATTTATAAGCCCGGAGGGCTTACCTATAGGAAATCTGAAGAGTCGGAGAGGGAGAGATCTCCGATGCGCATCATTTCACTCTTACCTTCACGGCTTTGCCACCGGGAATGCGGACTATATAGATGCCGCCCGGAAGATTGGTCGCTTTGACTCTCCTTCCGTTGAGATTATAAATTGCACTGCCCTCAGGAGCAACGATGCTGCTTCCCTCAACCCGCACCGAATCTGTTCTATCTCCTGCAACACCCTGAATGCCGGTTGTCTGAGCGGTAACGTTAACCGTGCATGAGGCAGTCATGCCATTGGCTGCCGAGGCTGTTATAATTGCCGTACCCTCGTTGATAGCTATCACCCTGATGTTTTCATCAACAATAGCCACAGAGGGAGCAGATGAAACCCAAGTCACAGCTACATCTTCTTCACCTACGCATATCGTAGCCTCCAATTGCACCGTTTCATCTACCGACAAGTCAACTTCTTCTATATTCAGAATCAAGCCCGGAGCTTCCTCCTCATCAGCCAGCACGGTAACCAAGCAGACCGCTGTAAGACCATTGGCGGTTGATGCCGTTATAATGGCAGAACCCTCCATGATAGCAGCAATATTGCCATTTTCATCCACACTCACCACCGACGGCTCGGATGAGCTCCATGTTACTGTCTTATCTGTTGCATTTTCCGGCTCCACTGTAGCGGTTAGCTGCATAGTATTCCCCGCTGTCAGCTCAACCATCTCGGCATTGATTGTCAATCCGGCAGCATCTACAGTAATAGCTGACACAGTAACGGTGCATGAAGCAGTAATGCCGTTTGATGCGCTTGCGGTTATAACGGCGGTACCGCCCTGGACAGCTGTCACATTACCGTTTTCATCCACACTCGCCACCGAAGGCTCCGATGAGCTCCAGACAATAGTCTTGTCAGTTGCATTATCCGGCTCAATGGTAGCTGTCAGTTGAACGGTTTCGCCTTCCGTCAACTCAATA
This sequence comes from Barnesiella sp., assembly GCA_014800945.1. Classification (GTDB taxonomy): domain Bacteria; phylum Bacteroidota; class Bacteroidia; order Bacteroidales; family Muribaculaceae; genus Paramuribaculum. The sequence continues at coordinate 25,233 of JAAVFD010000012.1, forward strand.
TCATCCATATTGAGTGTCAACCCGATAACATCTATGATTTTTGCAGATACCGCAACAGGGCAAGTGGCTTTCAGCCCGTTAGATGCTGTTGCAGTGATAACAGCCGAACCAGCCTTTACAGCCTTCACTATACCATTTTCATCAACAATTGCCACCGACTCATCAGAAGAGCTCCATGTAACGGTTTTGTCCGTCGCATTATCCGGTTTCACCTCAGCTATAAGTTGAGTTGTCTCATCTTCCACCATCAGCAATTCCTGCGCGCTGAGTTCTATCTCCGCAACCGCTATCGGTCTCGGCTTGACAGTAACCGCACAAGTTGCACTGAGCCCGTTCGCCATTGTCGCTGTAATATTTGCAGAGCCTTCGGCAATAGCCTTGACCACACCATTGGAATTGACAGTTGCCACCTCCGGAGCATCTGATCTCCAAAGAAGGGTTTTGTCATACGCATTGTCGGGAGTGATAGTTGCCGAAAGGGTAAACGAGTCCCCCTCAAAACCTGTCCATTCCGTTACATTAAACGATATTGAATTGGCGAACTTAATAGAATTAATAGCAAAAAGACTCCAGATAGGATCCTCCTGATAAACACTCTCATACGACTCTGTTACCGATAAAGTTGCCTTACTGTAAACCGACTGTTCAAAAGTATTAATACTAATCGCCGGGGGCACCTGAGCAAAGCATATCACTGAGGATATGTTAGGACATCCCAGGAAAGAACCTGCTGCTACGGCTGTCACCGAATTGGGAATAGTGACTGAGGTGAGACTTGTGCATCCATGGAAAGATCCGGCTCCGACTAATGTCACCGAATTGGGAACTGTGATGGAAGTCAGACTCATACATCCCCTGAACGCCTCATAACCAATCAAAGTAACCGAATTCGGAATCGCTAAGGACTTAAGACTATAGCACATATAGAAAGCGCAGGTACCAATCTCGGTAACCGAGTTGGGGATGGTTACCGAAGTAAGACCGGGACAGTTAGCAAACGTATAATCCGCAATCGCTGTAACTGAATTCGGAATTTCCACTGAGGTAAGACGGGAGCAGTGTTGAAATGCACTTACACCGATTAACTTCAACGAAGCGGGTAGAGACACGGAAGTGAGACCTGAGCATCCGTCAAAAGCGTGCTCCTCTATTTCAGAAACAGAATTGGGAATTTCTACAGTAGGGATTTTCGAGCACCCGGCAAAAGCATTTTTACCGATTTTAGTAACAGAATTCGGTATAGTGACAGATTTCAGTTTCCATCCGGCTATAAAAGCAAAATTCTTTATTTCAGAGATGCTTTCAGGAATATTCAAATCTTCTATTAATACACCGTTCAAGTACAACTCATTCGCATAATACAGGGGATTTGAATGATATGCAGCAAAATCTATGTTACACCACGACTCCAAAGAGGATATCTTTACCTCTTGCAGCCCCGTACAGTTGATAAATGCCGCTGACCCGATTTCCTTTACCGAATTGGGAATAGTGATGGTTGTGAGTCCGGTGCAACCGCTGAATGCCTGCGACCCGATTTTCGTAACCGAATTTCCTAAAATAATGGATGTTATACCTGCATTACCGGAAAAAGCGTTATTCCCTATTTCAGTCATTGAATTAGGAAGAGTAACGGAGGTAATTTCCCGGCAACCCTCAAAAACATAATTCTTGATTTTAGACACTGACTCCGGAATAACAAGATTCCTGATTAATTCGCCGTTAAGTAATAGATTATGTGCATAGTACACCGGATTGGAGAGGCTATTACCGAAGTTGATTCCAAACCACGAATCAAGAGAGGATATATTGACAGCAGTCAGACCGCTACAGTCTTCAAAAGCGTTGACACCTATTGATGTGACAGAATTGGGTATAGTCACCGAGCTGATACCGGTACATCCATGAAAGGCGTAGTCATGGATAACAGATATGGATGAGGGAACAACCAGATCTTTTACCGATGCGCCATTGACAATCATATTATGTGCAAATACCAGCGGATTAGACCACTTATTCTCAAATGCGATTCCGCACCACTGCTCCAAGGAGGATGTCCTGACCTCTTTCAGCTCCGTACAGCCGAAGAATACATTGGCTCCTACTTTGGTAAGCAAACGGCTAAAAGTAACTGAATTCAAACATGAACCACCGGCAAATGCGGAATTATTTATTTCAGTTATAGAGTTGGGAATAACCAGGTCTGTGACCAACCCACCGTTCAAAATCAAATTATGCGCGTAATATAACGGATTGGACAAACTGCTCGAAAATTTTATTTTGCACCATGACTCCAATGAGGATATATTCACCTCCGACAAGTTCAGGCAAGCGGTAAAAGCGTTGCTTCCCATTTCTGTTACAGAATTGGATATGGTGACAGAAGTCAGAGAATTACAACCGAAAAAAGCGGATCTGCCTACTTTCGTAATAGAATCACCTAAGACTACGGAGCTCAGTCCGGAGCATTCGTTAAACGCATAATCCCCGATTTGAATGACCGGATAACTGTGGCCAAGAGAATCAACAGCTATATCTGGTATTACAACATCTCCGCTAACTTCATTGCCCTCAGCCACCGCGCATTTACTGCCGTAGGTAGTGTATCTCAGAGTCTGTCCCTGATAGGTATATGAAAAATCGTTTGCAAACAGCGACGGAATCGCCATCAGCACAATAATAATCAAGAGTAGCCTCTGTCTCATAGCCAATTACTTTTATAGCCTCAGATTTCCCCTCGTCGGCATTTAGTTTCAAAAAACAGGAGCCGGCGTCGTTACTGTCACACCCGTTTAGGGGTGTTATATCATCATAACTCTGATTAAACAACCTGTAAAACAGAGCCCAAGATTTACACAGATAAACACTTGCCTGATAAAACTCACATTCCCGTCCGCGTCGCCTTTCATTGCACAAATCAATGCTGCTTAGCGGTTTCAGAGTGCAAAAATAGTTATTTTTTCATAAACACCAACAAAATAACCACCGCTATCTCGAACCGACAAAACAACAAGGCCGCCGGTGCCACTATCGACACTGACGGCCTTAAATAACTTTCAATTAATACGATGGCTGTTACTCAGCCGGGAGCTCCTCGCGCTTGCCGGCGGGATTGACCGCTGAGATTTCAAGAATGGTGCTTACCGATGAGGCAACCAACGCGATTCCTGTGATGAGCGACACTACCGAATTCATTGTGCGCACATTTGTGCAGATAATCACAACTCCGGCAATAATCATCAGCACCGGAATGATATAGAACCATCCGGGCAACACATACGGACGGCTCCAGAAACCCACAACACCAATGTGGAATATACCGTAAAGAATCAGTATTCCGCCGAAAATATAGGCAAGCAGCCCTACAAAAAATCCCGGAGTGATAGCCATCCACACTCCAAGGGCGAGTGCGCCCACACTTGCTATAATGGTGGAAGATGCAGCGGAATGCTCTACTTTTTCTTTCTCTTTGTTGCCCTTGCGTACAAGCGCGGAGATAAGGCTGTACAGTCCCGGAATAATAAACATTATTCCAACAGCCACTATAAACCAATTAAGCAGCTCCGCATTCCGGTGCCACACTATCAAAAGAATACCTACAACCATCACAATGATTGCGGTGAGCCAGTTGTTTGCTTTCATTGCAGTATATTTTTAATTTATATACTTATTACACTCACAACCGCTCAATTGTTCTGCAAAAGTGCAGGGTTATCCGAGCATAGAGGCAACGCGGCGGGTGGCGGCTATAAAAGCATCACACTCCTCAACGGTATTATAAATGGCAAACGACGCCCTCACCGTACCGGTAATTCCGAGAAAATCCATCAGGGGCTGGGCGCAGTGGTGACCGGTGCGCACAGCAATACCGAGTTTATCGAGCAGCATTCCGGTGTCGTAGGGATGCGACTCTCCGATGAGAAACGAAATGACTCCGCTTTTGTGGGGAGCTTCACCGTAAATTTTAAGCCCCGGAATTTCAAGCAACTTCGGTGTGGTATAGTTCAGCAGAGCCTCTTCATGCGCTCCTATTGCCTCAAGTCCGGTCTCTTTTATAAAAGTTATCGCCTGAGCAAATGCGGCTATACCCACAAAGTCCGGTGTTCCCGCTTCAAATTTGAACGGCAGCCCGGCAAACACGGTTTTCTGAAACGAGACTTTTTTAATCATCTCGCCGCCACCCTGATAAGGAGGCATCTTTTCAAGTAGCGCCTCCTTGCCGTAGAGTACTCCAACCCCGGTGGGTCCGTACATCTTATGGGATGAGAAAACATAGAAATCGGCATCAAGCTCCCTGACATTAACCGGCAGATGGGCTATTGCCTGAGCACCGTCGATAAGAGCAACAGCACCGTGGCGGTGAGCCTCGTCGATAATCTCCTTGACCGGATTGATGGTGCCGAGCACATTGCTCACATGGGTCGCGGCTACAACTTTAGTTCTGGGAGTAAAGAGAGCGCGGTAGGCATCCATATCCAGCTCGCCGCGGTCATTCATAGGAATCACCTTTATGTTGAGCCCATTCTTCACTGCAATAAGCTGCCAGGGCACTATATTGGAATGGTGCTCCATCACAGTGAGGATAATTTCATCACCCTCTTCAAGCAACTGCCCGTAGCTGGCAGCCACAAGATTTATCGATTCGGTTGTTCCGCGTGTAAAAATAATCTCCTCTTTCTTGCCGGCTCCGATAAACTGCGCCACTGCTTCTCTGGTTGTTTCCAGCATTGCAGTCGCCTCCTGCGAGAGGGCATGAACTCCTCTGTGGACATTAGCCTTGTGGCTGTAGTACATATCGGTAATCGCATCCACCACCCTACGTGGTGTCTGTGTGGTAGCCGTATTGTCAAGGTATATCAGCGGCTTACCATAAACCTTTCTGTCAAGAATGGGAAATTGCTCTCTTATGCTGTGTATATCCAAAACTTAAATCTTTTGTATTAATATTGAGGAAACAGGCTCTCAACCTTTCCGGCAGGTAGCCTTGCAGTCACCGCAAAAAGCATCTTCACCGGCAAAGCGTTTCTCCACCAGATGCCTGAGCCGGTCTCTCAGCCCCTCCAACCTCACGGTATCTATCACATCGGTCATAAATGCCTGCATCAGCATTGTCTTAGCCTCCTGCTCGGGAATACCTCGGGTACGCATATAAAATAGCGCCTCCTTGTCAAGCTGTCCGGTGGTTGCTCCGTGTGAGCACTTCACATCATCATTGTAAATTTCCAGCTGGGGGCGGGTGTGCATTTTGGCGCTACCACTCGCCAGAATATTCTTGTTGCTCTGATACGCCTCGGTAAATGGAGCCTTGGGTGTTACAAGAATACTGCCCTCAAATGCACCGGTAGCCTCATCATCAAGCACATACTTGAATAGCTGACGGCTGCTGCAGTGAGGGGCGAGATGGCGAACCACACTACTGTTGTCGGTGTGCATATCCGCGGTGCCTATTGCCATTCCGGCGAGGGTTGTATCACAGCCCTCCCCGTCAATATCTATCGAATAGTCATTTCTGGTTTTGCCGCAGGTAAGGGTCATGCCGTTTACCAGCAGATTGCTATCCTTGCTTTGGCGAGCAAAGAGCGATGAAACTCTGGACGTGAGCTTATTGGATTCCTCTATATCATAGTAGTCGAAATGCGCTCCCGCACCAAGAGCTATCTCTATTACCTGTGAGCTAAGGCACTCCTTTGCCGAGGGCTGAGTGTGGTCACACACAAGCAGTTTCGCCGATGCTCCTCTGCCAAGAACAATCAGCAGCCTGCGCACCGCAAGTACCGGTGCCGGGGTAGAGAATATATTGACAAGCTGAAGCGGCTGCTCCAGTGTCACTCCATCAGGCACATAGAGCACTACCCCGTCCTGGGCGAGAAGAGTGTTCAGCGCCACTTCGGGGCGGGTCATATTGGCGAGCGTGCCGTAGTATGCGTCAAAAATATGGGGAATCTTTTCGGCAGCGGTGCGCATCGATTCAAAAACCACACCCTCCGGGAGCCGCTGCAGACCCTTTGTCGGATAAAAAGTATCGTTTACGCACACCCCGAGCATAGTGCTCATATTCGGCACATCACATCTGAAACTTGCAGCGATATCAGCGGACATAGCCACTCTGTTGACATTAACACCGAAATCGGGTGCAAACATCTCTTCAAGAGAGGTTTTCTCGTAGCCCTCGGTGCCTTTAGCCGGCAATGATTTATGCCCGATAGCCTCAAGAGCATGGCTGCGGAGCCTGTTCATAGCCTCCGGCGCACCTTGAGCGAACTCGCCGGCATGCCGCAGATACAGGTCTATATACTGGTCTATGCTTCCCATCACTTATTATCTACTTCTTCTTTAATCCAGTCGTAACCTCTCTCTTCAAGTTCAAGAGCGAGCTCGGGACCACCGGTCTTAACGATTCTGCCTTTGTAGAGCACATGAACAAAATCCGGCTTTATATAATCGAGTAGTCGCTGGTAGTGTGTAATCACAATGGTTGCATTGTTCTTGGTCTTGAGGGTATTGACACCTCCGGCAACAATGCGCAGCGCGTCAATATCGAGTCCGGAGTCAGTTTCGTCAAGAATGCTGAGTCTCGGTTCCAGCATAGCCATCTGGAAAATTTCGTTTCTCTTTTTCTCACCGCCTGAAAAACCCTCGTTCACAGAGCGTGAGGCGAGTTTATTGTCAAGCTCCACAATTTCTCTTTTCTGACGCATCAGTTTAAGAAATTCTGTTGCGCTGAGCGGCTCCTCGTTGAAGTATTTACGCTTGGCATTCAGAGCAGCTCTCATGAAATTCACCATTGACACTCCGGGAATCTCCACGGGGTACTGGAAGGAGAGAAACAACCCTTCGTGAGAGCGGTCCTCAGGCGAAAGTGCCAGCAAGTCAACTCCGTGAAAATCCACCTTGCCGCCATCAACCGTAAATGCAGGATTACCGGCAAGCACTTCGCTGAGAGTGCTCTTGCCCGAGCCGTTGGGACCCATTATGGCATGAACCTCTCCGGGATGCACTGTGAGATTTATTCCTTTCAGAATTTCTTTGCCTTCAATCGATGCCTTGAGGTCTTCGACCCGCAGCAGTATGTCTTGTTCCATATATATTGTTCTATTTATTATCCTACACTTCCTTCCAGGGAAATTTGCAGCAGTTTCTGAGCCTCTACTGCAAATTCCATAGGCAGTTTATTCATCACTTCTCTCGCATAGCCGTTGACAATCAGCCCTACAGCCTCCTCGGTGGGAATGCCGCGCTGATTGCAGTAAAACAGCTGGTCCTCGCTAATCTTGGATGTTGTAGCCTCATGCTCCACCACTGCAGAATCGTTTGCCACATCTATATAGGGAAAAGTGTGGGCTCCGCAAGTAGAGCTGAGCAGCAGACTGTCGCACTGGGTGTAGTTTCTGCAGCCTTCGGCTTTGGGCGCCACCTTCACCAGCCCGCGATAAGAGTTCTGGCTGTGACCGGCAGAAATACCTTTGCTCACAATGGTGCTTCGGGTATTGCTTCCCACATGAATCATCTTGGTGCCGGTGTCTGCCTGCTGGTAGTTGTTTGTCACCGCAACCGAATAGAATTCTCCAACGCTCTCATCGCCGGCAAGAATACATCCGGGATATTTCCAGGTGATAGCCGAACCGGTTTCAACCTGAGTCCATGACAGCTTGGAGCGGAATCCACGGCATAAACCGCGCTTGGTGACAAAATTGTAGATACCACCTTTGCCATCCTTGTCTCCGGCATACCAGTTTTGAACGGTGGAATATTTCACTTCCGCCCTGTCCTCCACTACAATCTCCACAATAGCGGCATGGAGTTGATTTTCGTCACGCATAGGAGCGGTGCAGCCTTCAAGGTAGCTTACGTACGAGTCATCATCTGCCACAATGAGAGTTCGTTCAAACTGACCTGTGCCTCCGGCGTTGATTCTGAAATAGGTGGATAGCTCCATCGGGCATCGCACACCTTTGGGAATGTAAACGAATGAGCCGTCAGAGAAAACCGCGCTGTTTAGGGCGGCGAAAAAATTGTCGCGATAGCTCACCACGCTTCCGAGATATTTCTTCACAAGGTCGGGATAATCCTTCACCGCCTCGGAGATGGAGCAGAAAATCACTCCCATCTCGGCGAGTTTCTCCTTGTGGGTGGTTTTGACACTCACCGAATCCATGACCGCATCCACAGCCATGCCGCTTAGCGCTTTCTGCTCTTCAAGAGGAATACCGAGCTTATTGAATGTTTCTATGAGTTGCGGATCCACCTCGTCAAGACTCTTGGGTGAGTCCTTAGCCTGCTTGGGCGCTGCATAATAGCTTATATTCTGGTAATCTATCTCGGGAATGTCGAGATGAGCCCAGCGGGGCATTTCAAGAGTGAGCCAATAGCGGTATGCTTTAAGACGGAAGTCAAGAAGCCACTCGGGCTCCCCTTTCTTAGCCGATATGAAGCGAACCACATCCTCGTTGAGTCCACGCTCAAGTATATCGGTGGGAATGTCGGAGGTGAATCCGTACTTATATTCTCCACCGGTCACTTCGTCAAGAATATCTTCTGTATTTTTATCTTTGTCGTTATTCATAACTGGATGTTATACATATTAAAACAATCAACCTGCCGCATTGGTTGCCAAACTCTTCAGCACACCAAGCATTGCCGGGGCAAGTTCCATTACAAAGCCGAACAGTTTTTCGTCAGACATAAATATCCGGCTTCCCGGCGAAATGACCTTCCAGAGATTGAGCATCAGACTCACTACCATAAACCATTTGAGCACGAGGAACACAGACCCTGCAACACGGTCAATAATCCCGATTTTGACAGCATAGACCGATTTTCTCAAAAAGCCGGTAATAAGCCACACCCCAAGCCAAACAACGCCAAAGAGAATGCCGTTGCCGAGTATCGGGGCAGTATAAGAGGTTGTTGACGATGCTCCGGGTACATCAGCTCCTATTATAGCCTGCGCAGCAGAAACCGCGAGCGGTCCGGCTATTCTACAGGCTATTACCGCAGCAGCCACAGCCACTACCGACCCGATTTGAGTGAGAGCTCCTTTTTTATAGCCTATCACAGCCCCTCCGGCAAATAGAATCAGAAATATGATATTAAGCGTAACCATTGGTCTGCAAAAATAATGAATTAATATGGAAATAGCATAAAATGACTATCCCGAAGCTACCCGAAGCATCGGAAACATCGGACTTCTCAGAAAAACTATTTCAGCCGGATAATAGAAAAGTCCCGGGGAAATTGCTCCTCGGGACTTCACCCATTTATTAACCTAATTATCGGGATTTATAACGTTGTGGGCCAACGTTATTGTTTTTTTTTAATAAAGAGATGATTCACGAGGAATCACCTCTTTAATGTTTTTCCACATAGGCAAAGGTTTCACAACTTCTGCCGATGGAGGTATGTACTAATCTAATTTAGCTATATTATTTGTGTTGTAACCTTAATCAAGATCAGTGCAAGGCTGGTTGGGAAGAGTTGGCCAACCCGGGTTCTGGTAAACGACTGAGTTTGCTCTGTCACCGTCAGGAGAAGAGGTAGTGAATACCTGACAACCGAGGGGTGAGAGATACTGAGCGCGTGTCCATGTGAGACCATTCCATACATAGTTATCATTCTTTGTTACACGGTTGATAACAATGTAGTCGCTTTCAGACTGAGCTGACATATTGCCGTCGCCATCGGGGTTAACGCGAGCCGCGAGGAACACAAGGTTACCATCATCATCAAGACTCTTGATAGCGAGCGGGCTTGTGGGGTCACAGTAAACAGTTCCCCAGTACTTCATACCATAGATATTAACCGGATTTGCAGCGAGCTGATCCATTGCAGCCCAACGGCGGAGGTCATTCCAGCGGAAGCCTTCTGCCATGAGCTCGTTACGACGTTCACGACGAACATTGTAAATGAGCGGGCTAACCTGTGAACCGCGAGAGAATGAACCCCAGTCCTCAGCTTCATTAGCCATTACTGTAGCAGCGATGGTTTTGTTATAGTCTGCATCAACTTTAGCACGTGTGCGAATAGCCTTCCAGTAAGAGTCTGCTGTAGCGTCAACAGCACCGGTTTTTTCTACACAAGCTTCCATATAGTTGAGAAGAGCCTCAACACCACGGAATGTGATAGAACCGGTTGTAGCGCGCAGGTTACCCTCAGCCATTTCGTAGTCGAATGAGCAACCTTTCTTATTTGCATAGCCTGTGATAGGATTCTGGTTACCGGGCTCAGTGAGAAGAGTGCTCATATTGAATGTAGATGCCTCTTCACCGTTAAGATAGCTCATCAAACAGGTATCACCGCGAACAAATAGCTGTGCACGTGAATCACGATCCTGAAGAGTAGCTGATACACCATCGTTTTCCCAAGCTGAGTTGTAACCTGAACCGGCTGCATAGATAGGCAGACCGTTCTGCATGAGGAAGCTGCGGATCATTCCACGTGTGTAGCCGAGACCACCTCCGTGTGTCATGAAGGCATGCTGAATCTGAGTAGATACAGAGGGAGATTCGAGCTGATAAGCGCGGTACATAAGCACCTCTTCATAGCTGCTGAGATCCTGCTCACCAAACATGCAATAATAGGGGTTGAGCGGAGCCAGAGTAGAACTGAACGGCTGTTCAGTACCGGTGTTCTGAGCGAGTTTACCAACCATTTTATCTCCGAGTTCCTTAGCTGACTTCATAGCTTCGTCAAGGAAGTAGTTGATTTCGGTGTCGATATCAAAGCCTGCTATGTCTTCAGCTTTGCCGGGCCAACCGGGTCCGCCGGGCACGAGTGCTGTACCTTTGTGGTACTTCAACCATGTGCCTTCAAAGAGAGCCACGCGGCTACGCAAAAGAAGAGCTACATTGCGGTTAACACCCTGCTTGCCTCTGCTTGATGTTTCAGGCAGATAGTTAAGTGCCTGGTCAAGGTCAGCAAGAATGTGACGAGCCACTTCATAGCGGGGACGACGGGGTGAATTCAGAAGAAGTTCTTCTTTGTTATCGGGAAGCACGTCATCGATAATCGGATAGTCACCAACAGCGCTGAGGCTTGAGAAGTACTGGTAAGCACGGAAGAAATAAGCCTCACCGATTGCCTGATTAACGAGGTCTGTCTGAGCAAGAGTTCCATCTTCAAGGTTAGGATTAACATAGTTGAAGAAGAAGTTAAGGCCACGGATGTTGCCGAAGCTCCAGTTGGACTCATCGTTTGAAGTTCTCCATTCCCCTGCAGCGAAACGAGAGGGAATTGAACGCGCTACCTGATTATCGGTGCCGTTATCATTTGCGAAGGTACCCTGACCGTAAGCATTGCTTGAATGTGAGGGTAACAAGCCATAGTAGTTCATCGTGTAAGCTGAGAGGTTCTCGCCATTGATAAAGAAGTTTTCAGGAACGAGATTTGCCTCCGGCTCTCTGTCGAGGAAGTCTTCGCAAGAAGAGAATCCTACAACCATAGAAGCTCCGATGAATAGAGTTGATATATATTTATTCATGATTGGCTAATGATTAGAAGGTTATGTTAACACCGCATGAGAAGATGCGAGAGAGAGGATAGATCTTACCGAAACCTGCACCATAGTTATTGTATGCTTCGATAAGCTCCGGATCACCCATCTTAGAGAAGTTGGTGATGTTGAAGAGGTTTTCACCTGAGAAGTAAACGCGGAGACGCTCAACATAGAAGCGGCGTGTTACATTCTGAGGAATGGTGTAACCAACGGTAAGGTTTTTGAGACGGCAGTATGCTGCATTCTGCATATAGCGGTCGTTAACCCATCCATTGAGAGGACCACCCTGGTTAACACGGGGGTAGTACGCATTTACGTTAGGACCGAGGGGGTCGGTTGTGTCTTCGGGACGGAAATAGTCGAGGTGGGGTTCAAATACAAGTGCCTGCCAGAGACCGACGCCTGATGCACCGAAGAACATCGCATTGCTGTTTCCTGCCCAGTAGTCGCGTTTGCCAACACCCTGGAAGAAGATCTTGATGTCAAAGCCCTTCCACTGTGCGTCGAGGTTAAGACCGAAGCTATAACGGGGAGTTGTGTTACCGATAACTACATAGTCACCTGAGTTGTCAGCAGTGAGTTCACCCTGAGTGATTTCACCGTCGCCATCGATATCCTTATACATAACGTCACCGGCCTGCCAGCCGCTACCGAGAATGTACTGCGGGTTATTATAGGTGGGCGCCTTGCCATCGTGAGTATTCTTATAAGACTCAATCATTTCATTGAAGTGCTGCTGCATCTCTTCGTTTGACTTAGCAAGACCTTCTGTGCGGAAGCCCCAGATTTCACCGAGTTTCTTTCCTGACCAGTAAGAATAGTTAAGGCTCTTGTTATCGTTGGGATATTCGTCAATAGTAGTAGTGTGGTCGTAAAGGTTAGCTGTGATACCGTAGCTGAATTCTCCGATACGGTCGCGCCAGCTGATGCTGAGCTCCCAACCTTTTGAGGTCATTGAGAGGTTGTTTACATTAGGCACAGAAGCACCGAGTACTCCGGGAAGTGCTTCACCGGGACCTACCATATCCATTGTCTTACGGTTGTAGTAGTCAAAAGTACCTGTGAAGCGGTTATTGAACATACCCCAGTCGAGACCTATATCCCAAGTGCGGTTTTTCTCCCATGTGAGTGATGTTGAGATAAGTCCGGGCATTGTAGCGTAGGTAGGACGCTTGCCGTCAACAAGCCAGCCTGAGCTTTCAGCATAATAACCCATGTTTGCGTATGTGGGATACCAGCTGTTTGTGTTCTGGTTGCCGAGTTTACCCCAAGAGTAACGAACCTTCAAGGTGTTAAGCCATGAGTGGGTATTTTCCATAAATGCTTCACGAGCTACATTCCAGCCGAGTGAGAAAGAGGGGCTGGTTGTCCATCGGCTGCCTCTGCGGAAACGTGAAGAACCGTCATAACGTATGTTACCTTCAACAAGGTATTTGCCATCGTAGTCGTAGTTGATACGTCCGAACCATCCGGCAGTTGACCACGTTGCGGCGTAACCGCCTACACTCTGGTTGTCACCTGAAGTAGTGTCAAGGAAAGGAAGACCGCTCATGATGCCAGTATTGCTTGCATCAAAGTCTTCATAGTGGTACCATTCGCTCTGGAAACCTGCCATTACCTTGAAGTTGTTCTTCTCGTTGAAGGTTATAGCATAGTCACCGTAAACGTTGGGGTTGAAGTAGTTGCCCTTCTGGCTGTAGTTGTAAACACTTGAACCGAGGGGTGAACCACCAGGCCAGTCATTGGGGTTACTTTCAATATAGTTGCCTAACGGACCGATGTAGCCGGTCTGTTCGTATGTGCGCTTGTTGTGGTTAGACCAGTTACGGTAGTTGAACTCAGCATTGATATTCAAGCCCTTGAGGGGATTGATTCTGAAGCTGAACTGCTGATCGGTCTGATCTTTGTAAGTTTTGTAACGACCACCATTTTCAAATGCTTCGATATAAGAGAATTTTGTAACGTTGCCATTGGGGTCGTAAACAGGAATGTTAGGCCAGTAACGCATAACATTCTGCCATGTAGATGCAGTTAGAGCTGAAGGAGCGTCATACTGCTGACGGAGCCAACGGTTGCTGTAGCCAAATGTCAACCAGGGTGTGAGGTGAACATTTAGTTTTGCATTGATAGTGTAACGCTGGCTGTTATCATCACCGTGAACGAGAATACCTTCACGATCAAGTAGGTTTCCGGAGAAGTAGAAGTCATACTTTTCATTACCGCCTGTGATACTGAGGTTGTGTTCCTGAGAGAAAGGAGATTTACCGAAGTGTTCGTTAATCCAGTCTGTGTTACCAACACTGGTAGCGTCACCGAAGTTCCAGTAGTTCCAGTCAGTACCCTGGGAATTGGTCATAAGCTGGGGAATTGACTTGTCTGTGACAGCCTGCTTCATCTGTTCGATTTTGTAGGCGGGGATGATTTCACCCGCACCAGCTGCGATAGAAGCCTGGTTGAACACGCTTGCCCAAATCCAAGAATCAACCATTTTGGGAATACCAATCATGGGACTCCAGCGGAAAGAGTCAGAGTAATTTACAGTAACTTTACCTGCTTTACCCTTCTTGGTAGTAACGAGAATCACACCACCTGCAGCACGGCTACCGTAGATTGAAGAAGCGGCAGCATCCTTAAGCACTGAGATGTTTTCAACGTCATCAGGGTTGAGGTCGTTGAGGTCACCTTCCATACCGTCGATAAGCACGAGGGGGTTAACAGAAGAACCTGTACCGATAGTACCGGTACCACGGATGTTCATGTTTCGTGTACCGTTGAGCTGACCACCGGCATTAGAACCGAGCACGTCAAGACCGGCAGCCATACCCTGAAGAGCGTCGGCTACGCTGTTAACGGGACGAGCCTGAATTTCCTTACCGCTGACGGTAGAAACGGCACCGGTGAGGTTTACTTTTTTCTGTGAACCGAAGCCGACAACCACAACTTCATCGAGGGTTTCAACGTCGTCTTCAAGAGTAACGGTGAGTGGAGTGCCTTCCCATTTAACTGTAACGGTTTTGCATCCCACGAAAGAGATACGGAGGTTAGCTCCGTTCTTCACATTTGCGATGGAGAATTTACCATCAATGTTTGTTGAACCACCGAGGGTGGTACCAACAACCATAACAGAGGCGCCGGCCATGGGCTCTCCGTCCTGGTCAAGCACAACGCCCGTTGCGGGGCCATCAGGTGCCTGCGCTGCGGATGCAGAGAAACTCCATCCTGTCAGCACACATAGCGTGAGCAACATCAAGGGCAGCGCCACAAGCTTTTTGCTCAGATTGCGTAGTTGGTGATACATGTTGATAATTAGTAAATTAAGGTTTAAAAAAACAATAAAATTGTCGATAACTATAATGCGAGGAGATCATTACTTCTCACAAAATTTATGCAAATTTATATTAAGAGTGTCAATTACCCCCCCCCTATTTGTGAATTATTGTTAATTATGTTGTAAAACATAATTTCCCTCCCTCCCCTTTCCAACGCAATCCGAACTATGGATCTAAGTGTGTTTTTCAGCAATGAAGTCACAGAACACATATAAAAACAACGAAGGCTGCACCATTAACGGCACAGCCTCCATTATTGATTTGGAGAATTATTTACTTCGCTACGGATTTACCAATCATGTAAAGAACGTCCGGAGTAATGTTTCCCTGGAATACCATCACCTGCCCTTTAGAACCGTCTGAAGTGAAGAGAACGACAACAGAATAAGCGGAAGTGTTCAATCCGTTTTTCACACCATAAACCACTGTGTAATCTCTGCCGTCCTTTATTTCAAGGAGGTTATCGGAGAGATTAGCCTGTTCACTTGATGAGAAATAGTTAGCGATAGTTGTATTACATCTTTTGATAGCATCGGCATTTGAAGCGGTGTAGATGCTAACAGAATTGATCTGCTCAACATTTTCTAAAAGAGGTAATTTATCAAGGATTTCAGGCGAAACCATATTGAGCATAAGCCTTGACACATGGATTTCACTGACAACATTCTCCTTAACAAGAGAATTCATGTATTGGTCAAATGTATAAGCCTGAGATAAGGCTACGCACGATACCAATAGAATCAGGGAGGTGAGTATTCTTTTCATTTTTGATTTGGTTAAATAAGTATTATTTGAATTTAATTATTTTGCGGATGATTGCTGATGTTTTCGATAATCTCAGCGTCTTCATAGATGTCAAAGTCCTCTTTGCCACCCACCACAAGTCTGTCGTACTCGCGCAGACCGGTGCCGGCGGGAATGAGGTGACCGCAGATCACATTTTCCTTCATGCCCTCAAGTGTGTCGGTCTTGCCGTTGATAGCGGCTTCGTTGAGCACCTTGGTGGTTTCCTGGAACGATGCGGCAGACATGAAGCTTGATGTCTGGAGTGCGGCACGGGTGATACCCTGAAGAATCTGCTCTGAGGTAGCGGGCACGGCGTCACGCACCTGGATGAGCTTGAGGTCGCGGCGCTTGAGCGCGGAGTTTTCGTCGCGCAGTTTGCGTGCGGTAATAATCATACCTGGCTTAACTGTTTCGGAATCTCCTGCATCAGTAACCACTTTCTTGCCCCAGATGCGGTCGTTTTCTTCCATGAACGCACGTTTGTCAACAATCTGCTGCTCGAGGAAGCAGGTGTCACCCGGATCAAGGATATTGACCTTGCGCATCATCTGGCGCACGATAACCTCGAAGTGCTTGTCGTTGATTTTCACGCCCTGCATTCTATATACGTCCTGAACCTCATTGACAATGTATTCCTGCACTGCAGTGGGACCCATGATGTTAAGAATGTCTGCGGGGGTAACAGCACCGTCGGAAAGCGGAGTACCAGCTCTCACATAGTCATTTTCCTGAACGAGAATCTGCTTGGAGAGGGGCACGAGGTATTTCTTGACTTCACCGAGACGTGATGTAACAGTGATTTCGCGATTGCCACGCTTAACCTTACCGAAGTTAACCTCACCGTCTATTTCAGAAACGATAGCGGGGTTAGATGGGTTACGAGCCTCGAAGAGCTCGGTCACACGCGGAAGACCACCGGTGATGTCACCGGCACTACCTGTGGCTCTCGGAATCTTGACGAAGATTTCACCGGGCTTGAGCACAGCGCCTTCATCAACCATGAGGTGAGCTCCTACAGGGAGTGAGTAGGTCTTGACAATCTGACCGTTTTCATCAAGAATATTTGCTTCGGGCACTTTGCCACGCTCCTTAGACTCAATGATGACTTTTTCGCGGAGACCGGTCTGCTCATCTGAGTCAACTCGGTATGTAACGTTTTCTGAAAGGTTTACATACTGAACCTTACCACCGGCATCGCTGACGATAACGGCATTGAAGGGGTCCCATTCGCAAATCACATCGCCTTTTTTAACCTTGGCACCGTTTTCAAAGTAGAGTTTGGAACCGTAAGGAATGTTGGCGTTTGTGAGCATCATCTTGGTGTTGGGGTCGATAATTCTCATTTCAGCGAGACGGCCGATAACCACTTCCACCGGACGTCCGTTGGCGTCTTTCTCGTCTGTGGTAACGGTGCGAAGCTCGTCAATTTCAAGAATACCGTCGTAGCGTGAGGTTACGGATGAAACGGCAGCGATGTTACTTGCCACACCACCGACGTGGAATGTACGGAGTGTGAGCTGAGTACCCGGCTCACCGATAGACTGCGCTGCGATGACTCCGACAGCTTCGCCTTTCTGCACGAGGCGGTTGTTTGCGAGGTTGCGTCCGTAACACTTAGCGCACACACCTTTCTTGGATTCGCAGGTGAGCACTGAGCGGATTTCAACGGATTCAATAGGTGATTCGTTGATACGGTCCGCAGCGGCGTCATTGATTTCCTCACCGGCAGCAACAATGATTTCTCCGGTAATGGGGTCAACGATATCGTGAACGCTAACGCGACCGAGGATTCTCTCGCCGAGTGAAGCAACAACTTCGTCGTTGTTTTTGATTTCAGTGCAAACAAGTCCGCGGAGAGTACCACAGTCTTCCTCGTGGATGATGACATCGTGTGCAACATCGACGAGACGACGGGTGAGGTAACCTGCATCGGCTGTTTTGAGCGCGGTGTCAGCAAGACCTTTACGGGCACCGTGTGTTGAGATAAAGTACTCAAGCACCGACAGACCCTCCTTAAAGTTTGCAAGAATCGGGTTTTCGATAATCTGACCGCCTTCGGCACCGCTCTTCTGAGGTTTAGCCATAAGACCACGCATACCTGAAAGCTGACGAATCTGGTCCTTAGAACCACGGGCACCTGAGTCAAGCATCATGTAAACAGGGTTGAATCCCTGCTGGTCAGATGAAATCTGCTTCATGAGGGTGTCAGCAAGGCGGGAGTTGACGTGCGTCCAGATATCAATAATCTGGTTGTAGCGCTCGTTGTTGGTGATAAAGCCCATAGAATAGTTGTTCATCACCTCCTGCACCTGCTCGTATCCTTCAGCAACATACTGTTCCTTTTCGGCAGGTATGATAACGTCGCCGAGGTTGAATGACAATCCACCCTTGAATGCCATACGGTAACCAAGGTTTTTGATGTCGTCAAGGAACTGTGCTGAACGGGGGATACCGCATTTCTTAATTACCTTGCTGATAATTGTACGGAGTGATTTCTTAGAAAGAATTTCGTTGACGTAGCCGATTTCTTTGGGGACGAACTGGTTGACAAGCACTCTGCCGACAGATGTGTTTTCGATGAGACGCTGAACGGGGTTTCCATTTTCGTCTATGTCGTCAACAACAACTGATACGGGTGCGTGGAGTGTAACCTTGCCTTCGTTGTAGGCGATTTCGGCTTCTTCAGGTCCGTAAAATTTGAGTCCTTCTCCCTTGTCGCCTTTGCGGAGCTTGGTGATGTAGTAAAGACCGAGCACCATGTCCTGTGAGGGGACGGTGATAGGCGCGCCGTTGGCGGGGTTGAGGATATTGTGTGCGCCGAGCATAAGCATCTGCGCTTCGAGAATAGCTTCGTTGCCGAGAGGGAGGTGTACAGCCATCTGGTCACCGTCGAAGTCAGCGTTGAACGCAGTACAAGCGAGCGGATGCAGCTGGATTGCCTTACCTTCAATCATCTTAGGCTGGAAAGCCTGGATGCCGAGACGGTGAAGTGTCGGTGCACGGTTAAGGAGGACGGGGTGTCCTTTCATAACGTGCTCAAGGATGTCCCAAACAACGGGCTCCTTACGATCTACGATTTTCTTGGCGCTCTTTACAGTCTTTACTATGCCGCGCTCAATGAGCTTGCGGATAACAAATGGTTTGTAAAGCTCAGCAGCCATGTCTTTGGGAAGACCGCACTCGTGCATCTTGAGTTCGGGACCAACGACGATAACTGAACGTGCTGAATAGTCAACACGCTTACCGAGAAGGTTCTGACGGAAACGGCCCTGTTTACCTTTGAGGCTATCTGATAGTGATTTAAGAGGACGGTTAGCCTCTGTCTTCACTGCTGAAGATTTGCGTGAGTTGTCAAGGAGTGAGTCAACAGCTTCCTGAAGCATACGTTTCTCGTTTCGGAGAATCACCTCGGGAGCTTTGATTTCAATGAGTCGTTTGAGTCGGTTGTTGCGAATAATCACACGACGGTATAGGTCGTTGAGGTCAGATGTAGCGAAGCGACCGCCATCGAGGGGCACGAGAGGACGGAGTTCGGGCGGAATAACAGGAACCGCCTGAAGAATCATCCATTCGGGTTTGTTCTTACCTTTTGAGGCTCTGAAGCTTTCAACTACCTGAAGGCGCTTGAGCGCTTCTGTTTTTCTCTGCTGAGAGCCATCGGTATCCGCCTGATGACGGAGTTTGTAAGAAAGGTCATCAAGGTCAAGACGCTGCAGGAGGTCATAAACGGCCTCAGCACCCATCTTGGCGATGAACTTATTGGGGTCGGAATCATCGAGCATCTGGTTCTCGCGGGGAAGCTTGTCAAGAATCTCGAAGTATTCTTCCTCTGAAAGGAGGTCGAGTTCCTTAACGCCTTCAGGGTAATCTTTGATAGAAACCTCAGCAGCGGCTCCGGGCTGAATCACCACATACTTTTCGTAGTAAATAACGGCATCAAGCTTCTTGGATGGGAGTCCGAGAAGGTAACCGATCTTGTTTGGCAGAGAGCGGAAGTACCAGATGTGAGCAACGGGTACAACGAGTTTGATGTGACCCATGCGCTCACGGCGTACTTTTTTCTCTGTAACCTCGACACCACAACGGTCACACACAATGCCTTTGTAACGGATGCGTTTGTACTTGCCGCAGTGACATTCGTAGTCCTTTACTGGACCGAAAATGCGCTCGCAGAAAAGTCCGTCACGCTCAGGCTTGTAGGTGCGGTAGTTGATAGTCTCGGGTTTGAGTACTTCTCCGCTGGATTTCTCAAGAATCTCTTCGGGCGATGCAAGTCCGATAGTGATTTTTGAGAATCCTGTTTTTTTATTATTGTCTTTTCTAAAAGCCATATTTATATTTGGATGAGAGTAGAATTAAATGTTGAATTTACTGCTCAAGGTTGATACTTAGACCAAGTCCGCGAAGCTCATGCAGGAGCACGTTGAGTGACTCCGGAATTCCAGCCTGTGGCATGGGATCACCTTTGACAATAGCTTCATAGGCTTTGCTTCTGCCGTTGACATCATCACTCTTAACGGTGAGAATCTCCTGAAGGATGTGTGATGCGCCGAATGCTTCGAGCGCCCAAACCTCCATTTCACCGAATCTCTGACCACCGAACTGTGCCTTACCGCCGAGTGGCTGCTGAGTTATGAGTGAGTACGGACCGATGCTTCTTGCGTGCATCTTGTCCTCAACCATGTGACCGAGTTTGAGCATGTAAATTACTCCGACTGTAGCAGGCTGGTCAAAACGGTCGCCGGTACCTCCGTCATAGAGGTAAGTCTTACCATATCTGGGAAGTCCTGCCTTATCGGTCCACGCATTAAGATCATCGAGAGTAGCACCGTCAAAGATAGGTGTGGCGAATTTCTCACCGAGCTCTCTGCCCGCCCATCCGAGAACGGTTTCAAAAATCTGACCGAGATTCATACGTGAGGGCACACCGAGGGGGTTCAGCACGATATCCACAGGTGTTCCGTCTTCAAGGAATGGCATATCTTCCTGACGTACAATTCTTGAAACGATACCTTTGTTACCGTGACGGCCCGCCATTTTGTCACCTACGCTGATCTTACGCTTCTTAGCCACATAAACTTTAGCCATCTGCATGATTCCTGAGGGGAGCTCATCACCGATAGAGATATCAAATTTCTTACGGCGGAGTTCAGCGTCAATCTCTTTGGATTTACGGAGGTAGTTTACGATTGTGGCTCGGATAAGATCATTGGTGTGCTCGTCAGCTGTCCAGTTGCTGAGATTGATTGTATCAAAATCAATATCGCGCAGCTTAGCAGCTGTGAAGGGATCAGCCTTGGGTATGATGTCTGAACCGATAAAATCTTTGACTCCCTGAGATGTCTTGCCATCAGTGAGCTTGAGGAGCTTATTGATAAGAATATCTTTAAGTTCGTTCAACTTCTCCTCATACTCCTCGTCAAGCTTAGGCAGGAGTGCGTTGGCGCTCTTGGTGCGTTTTTTCTTGGCAGCCTTAGAGAAGAGATTTCTACCGATAATAACACCCTTGAGTGAAGGAGTTGCCTTGAGTGAGGCATCCTTAACATCGCCGGCTTTGTCACCGAAGATGGCTCTGAGGAGTTTTTCCTCAGGAGTGGGATCGCTCTCACCTTTCGGTGTGATTTTACCGATCATTATATCGCCGGGCACAACGTGAGCCCCGACTCTGATGATACCCTGCTCATCGAGGTCTTTTGTTGCCTCTTCGCTGACATTGGGGATGTCGGCTGTGAGTTCTTCCATACCTCTTTTGGTTTCGCGAACCTCAAGAGAGTATTCATCAACATGAACAGAGGTGAGTATATCCTCTCTCACAACTCTTTCGTTGAGCACAATAGCATCCTCATAGTTATAACCTTTCCAAGGCATGAATGCTACCTTGAGGTTACGTCCCAGAGCGAGTTCACCGTTTTCGGTAGAGTAACCTTCGGTAAGAATCATACCTTTATGCACTCTCTGTCCCTTAGAACAGATAGGACGAAGGTCAATAGTGGTGCTCTGGTTGGTCTTGCGGAATTTTGGGATGTGATACTCCTTGACTGCATCTTCAAACGCAACAAACTCTTCTTCCTCGGTGCGGTCATATCTGATGCGTATAACTGTTGCATCAACAAATTCAATAGTACCGTCACCTTCAGCTGTAATCTGAGTGCGGGAGTCGCGGATGAGCTGTCCTTCAAGTCCGGTTCCTACAATAGGACTTTCGCTTCTGAGCAAAGGCACAGCCTGACGCATCATGTTAGATCCCATAAGTGCACGGTTAGCATCATCGTGCTCGAGGAACGGAATCAAAGATGCGGCTATAGAGGCAATCTGTGTGGGAGACACGTCCATGAGCTCAACCTCTGCCGGGGGAACTACCGGGAAGTCAGCGTCAAGACGCGCTTTAACGCGGTCTCTGACAAATGTTCCGTCATCATTGAGCGGAGCATTACCCTGTGCTATCACCTTACCGGCTTCGATTTCTGCTGTGAGATAAACGATGTCATCATTATTGAGGTCAACCACTGAGTTCTCCACCTTACGATACGGGGTTTCAATGAATCCGAGATCATTGATTTTCGCATATACGCAGAGAGAAGAAATTAGACCGATGTTGGGACCTTCAGGTGTCTCGATCGGACAGAGGCGACCGTAGTGTGTGTAGTGTACGTCACGCACTTCGAATCCGGCTCTTTCTCTTGAAAGACCGCCGGGGCCGAGCGCGGACATACGGCGCTTATGTGTCATCTCGGCAAGCGGGTTTGTCTGATCCATGAACTGAGACAAAGCGTTGGTGCCGAAGAATGTGTTTATTACGGAAGATATTGTCTTCGCGTTAATAAGGTCAATCGGGGTGAATACCTCATTGTCTCTTACATTCATACGCTCACGTATTGTTCTGCTCATTCTGGCAAGACCAACACCGAACTGATTGTAGAGTTGCTCACCAACAGTGCGTACACGACGGTTACTGAGGTGATCGATATCGTCCACATCAGTCTTTGAGTTTATGAGTTCAATGAGATACTTAATGATGGCGATAATATCCTCTTTTGTGAGGACTTTAACATCCATCGAGGTTGAGAGGTCAAGCTTTTTGTTGATTCTGTATCTGCCAACTTCTCCGAGGTCATATCTCTTTTCAGAGAAGAAAAGGTTTGTTATAACCTCACGCGCGCTTGCGTCATCCGGTGGATCAGCATTGCGCAGCTGACGATAGATGTATTCAATCGCCTGCTTCTCGGTATTTGTTGAGTCCTTCTGGAGAGTGTTGAAGATAATGGAGTAATCGTTAGGGTTGATATCCTCTTTGTGTAAGAGAATGGTCTGTGCACCTGAATCGAGAATCTGCTGAATATGCTCTTCGGTGAGTTCAACCTCACGGTCAATAAGAATTCGGCTTCTTTCAGCAGAAACTACTTCACCGGTATCTTCATCAACAAAATCCTCCATCCAAGTCTCAAGAAGTCTTGCAGCAAGTTTTCTACCTACTGCTTTCTTCAGGTTAGTTTTGTTGACTTTGAGTTCCTCAGCGAGTCCGAATGTTTCGATAATATCCTTGTCGCTTTCAAGACCGATAGCTCTAAGGAGGGTTGTTACAGGGAGTTTTTTCTTGCGATCGATATACGCGTACATGACATTGTTAATGTCGGTAGCGAACTCAATCCAGGAACCTCTGAACGGAATTATTCTTGCTGAGTAGAGTTTTGTGCCATTGGCATGCGTGCTCTGACCGAAGAACACACCGGGAGAACGGTGCAGCTGAGAGACAACAACACGCTCTGCTCCGTTAATGACAAAAGTACCTTTTTCTGTCATATACGGAATTGGACCGAGGTAAACGTCCTGTATAACTGTATCAAAATCCTCATGATCTGGATCGGTACAGTACAGTTTAAGTTTAGCCTTGAGAGGCACACTATATGTTAATCCTCTTTCGAGACATTCCTCAATGGTATATCTCGGAGGATCGATGTAATAGTCGAGAAATTCCAGCACAAAATTGTTTCTTGTGTCTGCAATTGGAAAATTCTCGGCGAAAACCTTATAAAGACCCTCGTTATTTCTGTTTTCCGGCGGTGTGTCGAGCTGCAGGAAGTCCTGAAAAGATTTCAGCTGCACCTCGAGAAAATCGGGGTAAGGTAGTGGATTCTTAACCGACGCGAAATTTACACGGGGTTTATCTAATGAAACTGACATCTAAAAAACGTTAAAGGAACTCAAATTAAATATTAACACAAAAAGGTTAAGTATCCGCCTTTTGGGCGATACTTAACCTATATACCTGAAAATCAGGCGTTATTATTTAAGTTCAACTTCAGCGCCGGCTTCTTCGAGTTCTTTCTTGAGACCTTCAGCATCAGCTTTGGGAAGACCTTCTTTAACAACGCCGGGAGCGCCGTCAACGAGTTCTTTAGCCTCTTTAAGTCCGAGACCGGTCTGAGCCTTAACAACTTTCACAACGTTGAGCTTGTTAGCACCAGCGTTTTTGAGGATAACGTCAAAAGAAGTTTTCTCCTCAGCAGCAGGAGCACCAGCTGCGGGACCAGCAGCTACAGCTACAGCTGCGGCAGCGGGTTCGATACCATATTCCTCTTTGAGGATCTGAGCAAGTTCGTTTACTTCCTTAACGGAGAGGTTAACAAGTTGTTCTGCAAAAGCTTTTAAATCTGCCATTTTAGTATGATTTTATTTGTTTAATTTTTCTGTTGAATTGATTATTTGTTTGAGAGTGTCTCAAGTATGCCATGAAGCTTAGATCCACCTGATGTGAGAGCTGAAACAACATTCTTGGCAGGAGACTGGAGGAGTGTGATAACGTCGCCGATAAGCTCGTACTTGCTCTTGATTGTTGCAAGAGTATCAATCTGATCAGCACCCATATAGACAGTTTCCTCGACGTATGCACCTTTAAGCTTGGGAAGAACATCGTCTTTCTTCACGAAATCCTTAAGAAGCTTGGCGGGAGCATTTGCAACGGTTGTGCACATCAGAGATGTGGGACCGTGGAGAGCCTCATAGAGTTCTGAATAGTCACCGTCAAGAGTTTCAAGAGCCTTGTGAAGGAGGGTATTCTTAACTACGAGGAGCTTGATACCATTCTTGAAACATTCACGACGGAATTCACTTGTTTTCTCTGCATTAAGACCTGCAGTTTCTACAAGGTAAAAATTGGGGTACTCTGTGAGAGTCTCTTTTATCTGGGCAATAATTGCGCTTTTATCTTCCTTTTTCATTGTCTTACGATTTATAAGGGTTATTCGTCGACAGTCTTGGCATCAACCTGGATACCGGGACTCATCGTGCTTGAAAGATAAATGCTCTTGATATATGTGCCTTTGGCGGCAGCGGGCTTGAGCTTAATAAGTGTATTAATAAACTCGCGTGCATTGTCCTTCATCTGCTCAGGTGTGAAACTCATCTTGCCGATAGAGGAGTGCACGATGCCGTTCTTGTCAACCTTAAAGTCAATCTTGCCTTTCTTAACCTCTTCAACAGCTTTAGCAACATCGTTTGTCACAGTACCGCTCTTGGGGTTAGGCATGAGTCCGCGGGGACCGAGTACTCTACCGAGAGCACCGATTTTACCCATGATTGCGGGCTGGGTGATGATTACATCGATGTCGGTCCAACCACCTTTGATCTTTTCGATATACTCGTCAAGACCAACATAATCGGCACCGGCTGCTTTAGCTGCTGCTTCCGCATCAGCGCTGCAAAGTACGAGAACTCGTACCTGCTTACCGGTTCCGTGGGGAAGTGTTACCACACCACGCACCATCTGATTAGCTTTACGGGGGTCAACTCCAAGACGCACATCAATATCGAATGAAGCGTCAAATTTAGCGTAGTTGACTTCCTTAACCTTTTCTGTTGCTTCAGCGAGAGAATAGGCCTTCCCAGCTTCAATCTTCTCTAAGGCTAACTTTTGGTTTTTAGTCAGTTTACTCATTGTTCAATTGAAGTTTATCAGTTATTTTCAGGGAATGCGCCCTTGACAGTGATACCCATGCTTCTGGCCGTACCTGCAACCATGCGCATTGCCGATTCAACAGTGAAGCAGTTCAAATCGGGCATTTTGTCCTCTGCAATCGCCTTTACCTGATCCCAGGTTACTTCACCTACCTTTTTACGGTTAGGCTGAGCTGATCCACTCTTGAGCTTGGTAGCTTCAAGAAGCTGAATAGCAACCGGGGGAGTCTTAACAACGAAGTCAAAGCTCTTATCGGAATAGTAAGTGATTACTACCGGAAGCACTTTGCCTGCCTTGTCCTGGGTGCGGGCGTTGAATTGCTTGCAGAACTCCATGATGTTTATGCCCTTGGAGCCCAGAGCGGGACCTACAGGAGGTGAAGGATTTGCTGCCCCACCTTTAATCTGCAATTTGATCTGTCCAGCAATTTCTTTAGCCATTTTAATCTGAATTTTAGATATTGGTGTTTAATTGTGTTCCTTTCGCAAATTTAACCCGATTCGTAACCATCGTGCCAAACTCGTTACCTCAGACACGTTCTACTTGCGAATTTTCCAGTTCAAGAGGGGTCTTGCGACCAAATATCTTAACCATCACTTTAAGTTTCTTCCTCTCACGATCCACCTCTTCGATTTCACCGGTGAATCCGCTGAAGGGTCCGAAATTCACTTTCACTGTCTCACCAACCATATAATCGTTGATTCCGTCTTCAGACACTTCTGCGAGAGCGTCGGCTGTACCGAGCATTCTCATCACTTCGCTCTGACGGAGAGGCTCCGGCATCATACCTTTACCTTTAGCTCCGAGAAAATCAATTACATTGGTTGTGTTTCTTAGTTCGTGAATCACTTCACCTTGAAGATTGGCTTCGATAAACACATAACCGGAATAAAGATTGCGTTCTTTCACTATCTTTTTTCCGTTGCGCACTGTAAGCACCTTCTCAGTCGGTATCAATACCTGAAATAAATATTTGCCAAGATCAGAATTGCGGATAGCTGCATCCAGCACTTCCTTAACCTTAGCTTCCTTGCCTGAAATAGCACGAAGCACATACCAAGCTCTCTTTCCTTCAGCCATTGAATATACCGTTTAAATTTGAAAGTGTTACTTATCTCAGTCCGTAGATAAAGTGCATCAAGGTATCAACAACCTTATCCATACAGTAAATTATCGCGGCGATAATAATGGAAGCAATCAGCACGATAATAGCACTCTTGATAAGCTGCCCCTTGGTTGGCCATGAGGTTTTATACCGAAGTTCGGTATATGACTCCTCAATATCCGTAAGTAATTTAAGTTTTTTCATTTTATTATTTTTTGCACAGGACGAGAGGCTCGAACTCCCGACACCCGGTTTTGGAGACCGGTGCTCTACCAACTGAGCTAGTCCTGTAAATAAGAGACTCCGGATTTAATCATTCCGGTCAAACCCGGAGGCTCTTGATATTGTTTTCACACACCGGCAACAACGCCGGACGGTTTATTAGTCAAGAATTTCTGTGATCTGACCTGAACCTACTGTGCGGCCGCCCTCACGGATAGCAAAGCGAAGACCTTTATCGCAAGCTACCGGGTTGATGAGCTCAACGTTGATTTCAACGTGGTCACCGGGCATTACCATTTCTACACCTTCGGGAAGAGTGATCTCACCGGTAACGTCAAGTGTACGGATGTAGAACTGGGGACGATAGTGGTTGTGGAAAGGAGTGTGACGACCACCCTCTTCTTTCTTAAGGATATATACAGAAGCTTTGAACTTGCTGTGAGGTTTAACAACTCCGGGGTGGCAGATAACCATACCACGTTTGATATCTTTCTTATCGATACCACGGAGAAGGAGACCTACGTTGTCACCAGCTTCACCCTGATCAAGAAGTTTGCGGAACATTTCAACACCGGTTACAACAGACTTCATGTCTGCACCGAGACCCATGATCTGAACTTCATCACCAACCTTAACGATACCTGTTTCAATACGGCCGGTAGCTACAGTACCACGACCTGTGATTGAGAACACGTCCTCAACAGGCATAAGGAAGGGTTTATCTACATCACGGGGAGGCAGCGGAATCCAGTTGTCAACAGCGTCCATGAGCTCAACAACTTTTTCTTCCCACTGGGGTTCACCGTTAAGAGCACCAAGAGCAGAACCGCGGATGATAGGAGTGTTGTCACCATCATACTCATAAGAAGAGAGAAGGTCACGCATTTCCATTTCAACGAGTTCAAACATCTCTTCGTCGTCAACCATATCACACTTGTTAAGGAAAACAACGATACGGGGTACGTTCACCTGACGAGCGAGAAGGATGTGCTCGCGAGTCTGAGGCATAGGACCGTCAGTTGCAGCAACTACAATGATAGCACCGTCCATCTGAGCAGCACCGGTAACCATGTTCTTCACATAGTCAGCGTGTCCCGGGCAGTCAACGTGTGCATAGTGACGGTTTGCTGTTTCATATTCTACGTGTGCGGTGTTAATTGTGATACCGCGTTCTTTTTCCTCAGGTGCATTGTCAATCTGATCGAAAGACTTAACTTCTGAGAGACCCTTCTTAGCAAGTACAGTTGTGATTGCTGCTGTAAGGGTTGTTTTACCGTGGTCAACGTGGCCGATAGTACCGATGTTAACGTGCGGTTTGGTTCTTTCAAATTTCTCTTTAGCCATAACTCTGCTGTTTATTTTTTAAATAGTTATTGTTGCGTCCCTTTTTAGCGAAAATGCCGCGATAGAAAAGACACTATCGGGGCTAACAACTTTTTTCCACTAAAATGGAGCCGATGGCGGGATTTGAACCCGCGACCTCTTCCTTACCAAGGAAGTGCTCTACCCCTGAGCTACATTGGCAAACCTGGAGCGGAAGACGAGGCTCAAACTCGCGACCCTCAGCTTGGAAGGCTGATGCTCTATCAACTGAGCTACTTCCGCAAAAGCGCCCGGCCTGTCGGCCAGGCGAAAAATTCGTGGGCGAAGATGGATTCGAACCACCGAAGGTAAAAACCAGCAGATTTACAGTCTGCCCCATTTGGCCACTCTGGTATTCGCCCATTATTCTNTNNTTTTCTTACTCCGGAACTCCTTNCGGAACTTTTGAGCCTCTTGTCGGATTCGAACCAACGACCCCGAGATTACAAATCACGTGCTCTGNCCAACTGAGCTAAAGA
This sequence comes from Barnesiella sp., assembly GCA_014800945.1. Lineage (GTDB taxonomy): Bacteria > Bacteroidota > Bacteroidia > Bacteroidales > Muribaculaceae > Paramuribaculum. Next base: position 53,962 of record JAAVFD010000012.1, read on the forward strand.
GGCATAGCTNCTTTCAATCATNTTTCCTTCTCGAAAGCGATTGCAAAGTTAAGCACTCTTTTGCGAACTTCCAAACATTCTGCATTTATTTTTTATCNAAAAACTCAGCCTAAGGNTCAATTNCCGCTGAATTCCAGCGAATTATACCATAAAANGATTTTATTTTTTTCTTTGCAAAAATTATTTACTAAGTTTGTAGATGTAATANATNAACCAAAAACNATACAACACGCAATATTTNACACATTATATAATATAGCATGATGAAAGAAGAAATACNCGCCAGAATTGCCACACTCAGAGACTNCATGAGAGGCGCAGGCATCAACGCCGCAATTTTTCCACAGACAGACCCGCACCAGAGCGAATACATTGCCGACCACTGGCAAGTGCGCAGATGGCTGAGTGGATTTACCGGAAGCGCCGGAGCGCTCGTAGTCACACTCNACAACGCATACATNTGGGCTGACTCAAGATACTGGCTCCAAGCNNCCGACCAGCTCAAGGACACAGGCATCGGAGTGATGGAGGAAGGTAAGCCGGAAACNCCCTCGATTGAAGATTGGCTTTGCACTAACCTAAAACCGGGCGACACCGTCGGCATTGACGGTATGGTATTTTCAATCAACGCAACTCAGCAACTCAGCAAACAGCTTGCAACTAAAGGNATCANNCTACGCGTTGACTTCAACCCNGCAGAAGCGATTTGGAACGATCGCCCTGCACTGCCCCTCGAAAAAATATTCATNCACGAGGAAAAATACGCNGGNGAATCATGCAAATCAAAAATAGCCAAAATCCTNGCTGATGCGGCAGAACAAGNTGCAAACGCTGCATTCATCAGCGANCTCGCAGAAATTGCCTGGACCCTTAACATCCGCTCNACAGATGTTGAAAGCAATCCTGTGGTAACTTCATTCCTCTACATCTCGNAAAACGNCACNACACTCTTTGTTGACCAGGCAAAACTCACTCCGGAAGTATCGNAATACCTCAAGAACAACGGTGTAGCGGTTGAAGATTACAACACCGTAAAGACATTCCTATCCAACCTCCCCTCAACNGCAAGAGTACTCGTTGCACCGGCACANACAGCCGGAGCNGTCGCATCAGTCCTCGAATCAAAGCTNGTTGCAGGAACCTCACCTATCGCNATGCTCAAAGGNTGCAAGAATGACGTGCAGATACAAGGTGTGCGCCACGCNATGGAACGCGATGGGGTTGCACTCGTGAAATCCTTTATGGAGATTGAAAAAGCACTTGCAANCGGAACGNAGATNACCGAAATGGANATCGCTGANATACTCACNAAACACCGTAGCGCACAACCNCTTTATTTNGACCAGAGCTTTGACACNATAGCCGGATATGCCGCACACGGAGCTATTGTCCACTACTCAGCAAATCCACNGACCAATGTCGTCATCCANCCTGAAAACCTTCTGCTCATNGACTCCGGGGCNAGCTATCTCGACGGAACTACAGACATAACACGAACAATAACCCTCGGCAACCCCACTCCTCAGCAAAAAAGCGACTTCACCCTTGTCATGAAGGGACACATCGCACTCGCNGAGGCGGTTTACCCTGAGGGNACACGNGGAGCGCAGCTTGACGCNCTTGCAAGAATCAACCTTTGGAAGCACGGGCTCAGCTACCTCCACGGCACAGGCCACGGAGTCGGACACTTCCTTAACGTTCACGAAGGACCGCAAAGAATCCANATCACTGAAAACCCCACNCCACTNAAGCCCGGAATGATTACATCTGACGAGCCCGGTCTTTACCGNTCCGGAGAATACGGCATAAGATGCGAAAATCTCATACTTACGGTTCCGNCTATGACTACCGAATTCGGCAGATTCCTCAAATTTGAGGTACTCACGCTTTTCCCCTTCGACCTGCGCCTGTTTGACACCGACATCATGACTGATGATGAAATAAATTGGGTCAACAGCTACCACGCTAAGGTTAGAGAACGCCTCCTGCCATTCCTAAACGCCGAAGANCAGAANTGGCTTATACAAAAAACCGAGACCCTAANCCGCNCCTGATACACCTTAATTATATATGGCACTNATTATACCTGTAAGAGGATTCACCCCGACTATCGGAGAAGGAACTTTCCTCGCTGAAAACGCCACNGTTATCGGTGACACCNTCATTGGTAACGACTGTAGCATCTGGTTCAACACCGTAATCAGAGGAGANGTNAACTCTATCAGAATCGGCAANCGGGTTAACATTCAGGATGGCAGCGTNCTCCACACNCTATATCAGAAATCCACCATNGAAATCGGCAACGATGTCTCCATCGGACACAACGTAACNCTTCACGGATGCAAAATCCACGATTTCGCACTCATCGGAATGGGAGCGGTCGTTATGGACGATGCCGAAGTCGGAGAGGGTGCTCTTGTTGCTGCCGGATCTGTCGTGCTTTCCCGCACCAAAATCGGAGCCAANGAGCTNTGGGGCGGAGCNCCGGCTAAATTCATCAAGATGGTTGACCCCGAGCAGAGCAAGGANCTCAANCGCAAAATAGCCGGCAACTACCTCATGTACTCCCGTTGGTACACAGACCCTGAATAACTTAGACGCACATATTTTATCANTAACACAAAGGCTGAGTCATCAACACTGAATATGACTCAGCCTTTTCTCGTTCTCNCGCNCTAAATCTCACTTGCAAAATTTTTCTTTTTTTGACAGAATTAAACTACCTTTGCAACTTGAAATTTTGGATATATTATTTTTAACCAATCATACTCATTTTATCCTGCTAAATTATGAAGAGACTGATTCTCTTTGCCGGCATGATATGGCTCGCCTGCATGGCGGCTATCGCTGCCGACATCAAATGCACAGGAGTTGTGGTGGATGAAATCAATGAGCCGATGCCCGGAGCTACTGTTTCTGTTCCCGGCACCTCTATCGCCACTTCTACTGACCTTGACGGCAAATTCACTATCAATGTTCCGTCAAACGCGAAAACAATCAAAATCACTTTTATCGGCTACAAGACTGTAGAAAAAGCTCCCGCTGCTAANATGGGAACTATTCAGATGGACATTGAAGCCAAAACGCTTGCCGATGTGGTTGTNACACAGTCTATCGGTAAGACTCGTGAAACACCGGTTGCAATGTCAACTGTTTCAGCCGACGCTATCGACTACAAAATCGGNAACCANGAACTCATGGAAGTCCTGAAGACCACACCAGGTGTTTACACCATCCGCCAGGGTGGAGGATTCGGAGATGCCGAAACACGTATGCGTGGCTTTAAGAGCGCTAACGTTGCAATGATGGTTAACGGTATCCCCATCAACGACATGGAATGGGGTGGAGTTTATCAGAGCAACTGGGCAGGACTCTCAGATGTCGCTTCTAACATTCAGACACAGCGTGGTCTCGGTGCCACNATCGTTTCCACACCCTCTATCGGTGGCACTATCAACATCACTACACGCACTATCGACGTTAANCGCGGNGGCAGTGTCTGGTACGGTATGGGCAACGACAATATGAATAATATCGGCGTCAAGGTTTCTACCGGACTTATGGACAACGGATGGGCGGTTACATTCCTCGGATCAAGAAAATGGGGCGACGGCTACATCCAGGGNACTAACTTCAACGCCTACAACTACTTCCTTAACGTATCTAAACGCATCAACGACGCTCACCAGCTCAGCTTAACCGTTTTCGGTGCACCTCAGACACACTTCCAGCGCTCAAGCTACGATGGACTCACTGTNGAAGGTTGGCAGGCTGTCAAAAACTACATGNANGGAGAAAGCATGTACCGCTACAACCCCACTTTCGGTTACGATAAAAACGGTAAAATGCGCAGCTCTAACTACAACGTTTACCACAAACCACAGCTCGCACTNGCCCACACTTGGCAGATCGACCACACNCAGAGCCTTTCTACCTCTGTTTACGCTTCTATCGCTCAGGGCTATGGACTCAAAGGCTANGGCAGAAACGGATACAGCAGCGACTGGTACGGAGCATCCAACGGTGTNCTTAACATGAAATTCCGTGCAGCAGACGGCACTTTTGACTACGCTGCNATTCAGGAAATGAACGCCGCTTCTACCACCGGCTCTAACATGGTNATGGCGCGTCAGAACAACAACCACGAATGGTACGGACTCGTTTCTTCTTACAAAAAACGTCTNGACTTCTCTAACGGCAGCCGACTGAATATTATCGGTGGTATTGACCTCCGCTACTACATCGGTCACCACATCAACAAAATTTGCGACCTCTACGATGGCGAATACTACATCGACGACTCTAACCGTGGCAATGTGAAAGTCGCAAACAATGAACTCGCTGCTAATCCCGATTGGAAATACGCCAAACTCGGTGTGGGTGACGTTATCGCAAGAAACTATGACGGCTACACCGCTCAGGAAGGTGCTTATGCACAGGGAGAATACACCATGCTTGACGGCAAACTCAACTTTGTACTCTCCGGAGCGTTCAACAACAACACTTACTGGCGCCGCGATTTCTTCTACTACGACAAAGCTCATGAACGTTCTAAAACCATGAACTTCATCGGTGGNACTGTCAAAGGTGGTATCAACTACAANATCGACCGTCACAACAACATCTTCTTCAACACCGGCTACATCTCTCGCGCGCCTTTCTTCAGCGGAGGTGTTTTCCTCAACTCTAACTATTCTAACGTTACAAACCCCAACGCCATAAATGAGAAAGTTTATTCGGCTGAATTCGGCTACGGTTTCACTTCTCAGAAACTCGCNGTTACTCTCAACGCCTACTTCACNAAGTGGATGGACAGAACNATGGCTAAGAGCGGTGACATCGAATCTGGCCAGTACGCTGGAGACAGATACTACTTCAACATGGAGGGCGTTGATGCTCGCCACATGGGTGTNGAGGTTAACTTCAAGTACATACCCGTGCGCTGGTTTGAANTCGACGGTATGTTCTCACTCGGTGACTGGCAGTGGGACAGCAACGCTACCGGATACTTCTACAATCAGGACGGTCAGCCNCTCAAAACCGTTACCGGTGAGGTCGCTTCAGGTATCCTCGCCGAGGATCATCTCAGCGCTACCCTAAACCAGAAAGGTGTTAAAGTTGGTGGATCTGCACAGACAACNGCCGCNCTCGGTGCTACATTCAAACCCTTCAAAGGTTTCCGNATCGGTGCTGACTGGACTATGGCTGCACGCAACTACTCCGACCTCAACATCACCGTTAGCTCACTCTCAAACGGTAAGGAGATTGCTGCCGGAGACCCCTGGAGAATTCCTTGGGGCAACACACTCGACCTTTTCGCAAGCTACAACTTCAATATCGGTGGAGTCAATGCCACTATCTACGGCAACGTTAACAACCTCGCCAACTACAACTACATCACACAGGCTTACACACCTGTTTCCACTGTTGGCACCTGGGAAAATGCTTACCAGACTTTCTACTCATTCGGTCGCACTTTNTCTATCAGAATGAGAGTTAATTTCTAATTATATCCGCATATCATAGCAATGAAACACTATATTTACAACGCTCTTGCAGCATGTGGATGCATCGCGGCTCTCACTGCCTGCGATGAAAATTCATGGAACGATAACGAGCTCAAGGGATTTGAAGTCCCCGAAATCACNGACGTGCAGACTGTGGAATACACTCTCACTGAGGCAGACTACGCTGCTATCGCATCGAATTCCACAAACAAGAAACTCGCTGCTGACAATCCNTCCGCGCTCAGTGCCGTCGGTACCAAATTCTGCTTCAGCGAGCAGATTCCCGCTAAAGATTATGTGCCTGCGTTCTTCGCNTCCACATCATTCCCCTATTTCACACTCAGNAACGGTTCTTACGTTAAGCTGACATACAACACTTCTGTTGGATTGCCTGAGGAAATCTCTGCTATTGAAGCCGCTAAGAGATACTCTGTCACCGACAACAATTATCAGGAAGCTTGGGGCAGCGAAAACGATTATATCGCCGCTTTCGCNCCTTCTCACACCGCAGCTAAGGAGNTTCCCGCTATCCTCGCCAAAGAATACACCGATGCTGAGGCTGGCGATTATGTGCTCGTAACCTATAAGGAAGCGGACACNGATCCCGTTTTTAATGCACCTGACGAACCCGCTACTCCCGGATTCACTCTATCTTCTGTTTTGANAGGCTCACCCGCTATCGGTGACGACATCACAATCAATGGTTATGTGGTTGCCACATCTACTCAAGGACCCGTGGTTGCTGACGCTGCCGGAACCATGTTTGTTTATGCTCCCTCAAACAATAATGACCTCAAAATAGGCGACCAGGTTGTCATCAACTCAACTGTCGGTTCTTACAATAATGGCTACCAGACAGCTAAAGGAGCTGATGCTGAAGTTATGGGTACACAGGAGGTTACNTATCCCGCTCCAAAAGNTCTCACAGCCNCTGAGATTGATGACCTTGCAAAGACCACCACACCCATCTGGCCTATCTATGCTAAATTCACCGGTAAGGTCGTTGTGTCTGGCAACTATATCAACATTATCCTTGACGGCACAACCGTCCAGGTCAGCCCCTACGGAGTGTCAACCGAAACCAAAGCNCTTTTCACTGACGGAGAAACCGTTACATTTGAAGGATATNTTGTTGCTCTTGCAAGCAAAGGCAAGTACCTCAACACTATCATCACAAAGGTAGGTTCTACCNCTGTCAAGGCTGCTTCTACTGCNGCAATAAGCCGAGCTGCTGATGTCGCTTCTGTTTCNAAAACAGCGCTCTACACATTCAACGGTTCTAAATGGGCTGTCGCTGCTAACGCTGTTGCACTTGGACATGANGATTATCAGGCTATGGGACAGAGCTACGACAACCTCTCCGGAGAATCACCCGCTCAGTTACTGCCTGCATTCCTCAANCAGAAATTCCCGTACGCAGCTGCTGAAGATGCTAAATTCATNGTATATCTCTACTACAACGGCTCTGCTACATCTATTCGTTGCGACCAGTACATCTACTCNGGTACCGAATGGACTCTCAACAACGGAATCGTTACCGAATCCGCTCAGTTTGTAAAGACACAGGGCAAATGGATGTACGACCCCAACGTAACAATCACNCTCCCCGCAGGTAAAGGCATTGAAATCAGCACACTCTACTACCAGACCTGCGTTGACTGGGTTAAAGCCAACATTGACCAGCCCACNGGTGCCACATACGTTACCTCTTATGGCAACAACGAGTACTACTCAGGCACATCGGCATATCAGGGCAATGTTGACCTCCGTGCTTCTTCTGCGCGCGCTCAGTACGCTGCCGGCTACGAAGGCATGACTGACGACCAGATTGTTGCAAAAATGAAAGAGAGATTTGAAACAGAAACAATGCCTGCTGCGCTTTCAGTTCTTCACCCGGATGCTGATCTTATCCCCGGCATTGAAGAAGTATTATACACCATCAATTTCTCTGCCTACAACGGAGCTACCACCACTGCCTACACCATAACTTACAAAGTCGTAGGCAAAGGCAAATTTGAATTTATTGAATGTGACTGGTAATCANCTTCACTAAACATCACACATCATAGAAGCGGCTGTGG
>JAAVFD010000012.1:61554-146649 GCA_014800945.1 Barnesiella sp.
CCACAGCCGCTTCTCTTTTACCATCCTCCCCTTCCCGCCTCTCCGATTTCTCCGACTCCTCCGACTCCTCCGAATTATCGGAATCCTCTGATAATTCCGAATTTTCCGAATCTTCCGAGACACGCCAAAGGGCGCCCNTCTGTTAATGTTAGTTAAATATAAGGGGGGGGGTAAAATCATGTAACTTATTGATACCTTTATGCATCAATTAATATATTTGATGTATTATAAACCTATCATTCCATCTACCATGACAAAAATCAAATCACTGATTGCTCTCGTGCTATTTGCCATCTGCTTTACTGCAAACGCGCAGACCTATAAAGTTGAAGGCACTGTAACAGATTCTACAGGNACCCCTGAACCGTATGTGACCGTTCGCATCTTTCAGATGCCGGACTCTATTAAGCCAATCACTGTTCTGACCACTGAGGATAACGGAAATTTCACCAAGCAACTGAACGAACCGGGTAGCTACAAACTATCGGTGTCAAGTGCAGGTAAAAAGAGTGAATCATGGTCATTCAAACTCACCGACCAGAACCCTGCTGCGCATTGCATGATAATCTTGGAGGATGCTAACGAGCTCGGGGAAGTCGTTGTCGAGGCCAACAAACCGCTTATATCCCGGCAGATAGATCGAATCGCATACGATGTACAGGCTGATCCTATGTCTAAAACCAATATGCTTGAGGAAACACTCCGAAATGTACCTCTTGTAAGTGTTGACCCCGACGGGACAATCAAAATCAAAGGNTCTACAGACTTCAAGATNTATAAGAACGGAAGAGCCAACAGGGCGTTCACAAACAATTCCAAGGAGATTTTCAAAGGACTACCTTCCAGTATGATTAAGAAAATTGAAGTAATCACCGATCCCGGAGCAAGGGAAGACGCTGAAGGTGTCGGTATGATTCTCAATATTGTAACTATGGAAAACACCATTATCAAAGGTATATTGGGAACTGTAGGACTTTCATATAATTCCAGCTCGAACACTCCAAATCCTAATGCATGGCTAACTACACAGATTGACAAGGTTAACCTCTCGGCTTTCGCAAACTTCTCTGCTTATCCGCGACGCAGCAACCATCAGGTTCATACCACTAATCGTACTTTTGATAATTCAGACAACAATACGGATGAACGCACGGAACANAAAATTTCGAGTAATGGCACCAACGTTGGCATAGAAGCCAGCTATGATATTGACAAGCTAAACCTTATCACTGCCGAATTCAGCGCATATATTTCAAACAAAAAAACCATGCANTGGTTTGATTTCGGACTCTTTGAGCCGGATAAAACTCTTATTTACAGCTATTCCGCAGACGGACTCATCAAACCTGACAGNTCCCACTGGCTNGGGGGTAGCCTTAACTATCAGAGACTCACGCGCAAAGAAGGTGAGAAGATTATCCTTTCTTACCTGGTTTCCGGAAACGGAAGAAATTATACATGGCTTAACGACTATGAAAACATTACCGGAAATATGCCATACAACTACACAGGTGTGCACACCACTTCCGACGCCACATTTCTTGAACACATAGTGCAGNTGGACTGGACAAGACCGCTCACCGACAAGCAGTCGCTTAATATAGGAGCCAAGTATATCTACCGCGACAACAACAGCAAAGCGGATCAGGAATATGTGGGCACANACAATAGAGTACACACCGATTTNACACATACCACTCAGGTGGGAGCAGCTTATTTCGACTATCTCTATAACACTGTTAAATTCGGATTCAGAGTGGGACTCAGATATGAATTCTCACGACTTGCCGCAGAATTCGCCGACAAATCACAATCACCCTTCCACTCNGACCTCAATGACTGGGTTCCTAATGCCGCTATAGGATACATGATTAACCAAAACAATTCAATGCGTCTGACATACAGCACATATATCAACCGACCCGGCATAACATACCTTAACCCCATGGTTAACCGTTCTCCCCAATCTATCTCTTACGGTAATCCCGACCTGGGTAGCGTGCGCAATCAGTCACTCAATTTCAATTACAGTTTTTTCACCCGAAAAGTTAGTGTAGATGCCAATTTGGGTTATTCATTCGCCCACAATGCAATCATTGACATNAAGGATATTGATGGNGACGTNCTCATTAACACATTTGCTAACGGAGGAAGAAACAAATCTTATTCCGGAAACATATATATCCAGTGGCAGGCTTCTAAGAAAACCACATTGATGCTAAANGGAGGCACAAGATATTCCGACTATGCGAATCCACACCCNGGAAAAGATATTTTCGGAAACGAAATAAANGCCTATAGTGCTAACGGATGGAGCACCAATCTATACTTCCGACTTACACAGAGACTACCCTGGNCTGTCAACCTGTCCGCTTATATGTCATACTACTCNGGTAATCCGGGNCTTTACAGCATTTTCAAAGCTGTCGGAGCATCAAAAATCGGCCACGGACTTTCACTCCAGAAAACCCTGCTTAAGGAAAACCGACTGGCATTGAGACTGTCTGTNAGCAANCCCTTCGGACCCGGAAAATCCAAGTATTCATCATATATGATCAATGTGCCTTACAACAGTGAGTCCTATTCNGTCACTTCAAACAATCGNTCNGTNTCTTTAAGCGTTTCATACCGATTCGGTAAACTTAATTCNCAGGTCAAAAANGTCAGGAGTGCATCAAGCAACGACCTTATTGGAGGTCCCTCCAAATAAAACTCACATTTCATACATAAACCTTNTTGCCGCGCACTCGCATTTGCCTGTGCGCGGCGTTTTTTATAAAGTGATTTTAATCTCATTTAATTTTANTATTTTTGCGCTGACATGAAACTTATTGATTTGAATATTGATAAAATAACCGCTCTGTGCCATAAGTACAGGGTATCAAAGCTATGGGTATTCGGCTCTATACTCACACCGCGTTTTAATGACAACAGCGATGTTGATTTCTCTGTTGATTTCGACTCAGAAGCTATCAGGCGCGAAGGAATAGACTGGGCGGATACTTTCTTCGATTTCATGCATGAGCTTGAAGATGTCATAGGACGTAAAGTGGATTTGGTTTGCGATGACTCGGTTTCAAACCCTTATTTCCGCAAGCANCTTAACTCTACTAAAAAACTCATTTATGGATGAAAGAATAGCTAAATATATCAGCGATATGCTTCAGGCTATTTCCGAAATTGAACTGGCACTTGATCGTTTCGGAAAGTTGTATGATAATTTTGAATCAGATGTGGTTTTTCGCAAGTTTGTTGAACGCAATATTGAGATAATGGGAGAAGCCATGAACCGAATCTTAAAAATTGATTCTTCCATCAATATTACTTTCGGCACGTAAGATTGTGGACACACGAAATTATGTTATCCACGCCTATGACTCATTAAAGCCGGATATTTTATGGGCTATTGTAGTTAATCACATCCCTCGGTTGAAAAATGAGTTGTNGGTTATATTGAATCAATAGGGTACAATAGGGCATACCTCGATTCTTTGCTTTTTCTCAACATACATTTAGACCTCGCAATCCACACCGCATTTGCCTGTGCGCGGCGTTTTTATTAACTTTGCATCATGGCTCGATTACTTGCTATTGACTACGGAAGGCGGCGNTGNGGTATNGCGGTCACAGACCCCATGAGGATTGTGGCTACAGGACTACCCACTGTCGCCACCGCACAACTNACACAATTTGTCAGGCAATACACCNCCACNGAGCAGGTTGATGCCATTATTGTCGGTCACCCCAAGGATATGCACGGCAACGACTCCGAATCAATGCAGTATATCCGACCCGGAATTGAAAAGCTCAAAAAAGAGCTGCCGGGNATCGAAATNATTTTCTGGGACGAACGGTTCACATCTGTTCTCGCACATCAGAGCATGATTGATTCCGGAATGAAAAAAATGCAACGCCGCCAAAAGGGCATTGCNGATGAAATGGCAGCGGTGATTATACTCAACAGCTATCTTGAAAGCAGAAAATACAACGAATCATGAAACTACCTGTATATCTTTACGGACATCCTGTGCTCAGAAACAAGTGCAATGATGTCACACCCGAATATCCCGANCTGAAAAAGTTGCTCGCAGACATGTTTGAAACCATGTATGCTTCAGANGGCGTCGGACTTGCCGCTCCGCAAATCGGGCGCAACGACCGCATTGTCGTTATCGACGCCTCACCCGTCGCNGAATCNTTCCCTGAATGTGAAGGCAGGGTNATGACACTCATCAACCCTGAGATAGAGGTGCTGGACGGTGANCCNGTCACNCGCTCGGAAGGNTGCCTCAGCGTGCCCGGGCTCAGCGAAAANGTCAGCAGAGTGGAAAATATCCGCCTCAGATGGATGGACGAGAATTTCAAGCAGCACGAAGAGGTTATCACCGGGTTCCTCGCGCGAATTGTGCAGCACGAATGTGACCACCTTGACGGCACACTCTACATCGACCGCATCTCTCCCATCAGAAAACAGCTCATCAAAGGCAAGCTCAACAGCATTCTCACCGGACGCACAGCCTGCGACTATCCTGTGAGATACGCACCCAAGAAAAGATAATATCTACTCCCCTCACATAATCCTATCACTATGGCAGACGATAAGAAAATCATATTCTCTATGGTCGGGGTCAGCAAAACATATCCCCCGCAAAAACAAGTTCTCAANGACATNTACCTCTCATTCTTCTACGGAGCGAAAATTGGCATCATCGGTCTNAACGGTTCCGGTAAGTCATCACTACTCAAAATTATTGCCGGAGTTGACAAGAGCTATCAGGGAGAGGTGGTTTTCTCACCGGGCTACTCTGTAGGCTACCTNGAGCAGGAGCCCAAGCTCGACCCTGANAAAACTGTCATCGAGGTTGTTCGCGAGGGAGTTCAGCCGATTATGGATCTCCTTGCCGAATTTGACAAGGTCAACGAGAGTTTCGCCGACCCGGATGTGCTTGACGANCCCGACAAGATGGACGCTCTTATCGCCCGACAGGCGGAGCTNCAGGATGCGCTCGATGCTGCGGATGCCTGGAATATCGACAGCAAACTTGAAAGAGCTATGGATGCTCTCCAGTGTCCGCCGGACAATCAGCCCGTTGCCACTCTCTCAGGGGGTGAACGACGCCGCGTGGCTCTCTGCCGGCTCCTTTTGCAGCAGCCTGATATTCTGCTCCTTGACGAGCCTACCAACCACCTCGATGCTGAGTCCATCGACTGGCTGGAGCAGCACCTGCAGCAGTATCCGGGCACNGTTATNGCTATCACTCACGACCGCTACTTCCTTGACCACGTTGCCGGATGGATTCTTGAACTGGACAGAGGCGAAGGTATTCCCTGGAAGGGCAACTACTCCTCATGGCTGGAGCAGAAAACAAAGCGCATGGCTCAGGAAGAGAAGCAGGCGAGCAAACGCCGCAAAACCCTGGANCGCGAGCTCGAATGGGTGCGCATGGCTCCTAANGCGCGTCAGGCTAAAGGCAAAGCACGTCTTTCAAGCTACGACCGCCTCCTTAACGAAGACCAGAAAGCGCGAGAGGAAAANCTCGAGATATTNATTCCTAACGGTCCNCGACTCGGCAACAAGGTTATCGAAGCTACCGGACTCGCCAAGGCATTCGGCGCCAAGCAGCTGTTCAAGGATCTTGAATTCTCTCTGCCGCCAAACGGCATTGTAGGCGTTATCGGNCCCAACGGAGCCGGCAAAACTACCCTNTTCAAGCTAATTATGGGGCAGGAAAAACCTGATGCGGGCTCATTTGANGTNGGNGAAACCGTAAAAGTGGCTTACGTTGACCAGACTCACCACGACCTGCTACCCGAAAAAACAGTTTATGAAGTGATTTCACANGGTGTGGAATCATTCCGTATGGGAGGTAAGGATGTGAATGCGAGAGCATACCTCTCCAAATTCAACTTTGCGGGAGCCGACCAGGAGAAAAAAATTGCGGTGCTCAGCGGTGGAGAGAGAAACAGGCTGCACCTCGCTATGGCTCTTAAGCAGGAGGGCAATGTGCTNCTGCTCGACGAGCCTACCAACGATATTGACGTTAATACTCTCCGCGCCCTGGAGGAGGGTCTGGAGGAGTTTGCCGGATGCGCTGTGGTGGTTAGCCACGACCGCTGGTTCCTNGACCGTATATGCACCCACATCCTGTCTTTTGAAGGCGATGGCAAGGTTGTGTTCTACGCNGGCTCATACTCTGACTATGAGGAGTATAAGAAAGCCCAGAACGGTGGCAAGGAGCCTCCGCGCAAACGCTACCGCAAACTCATGGAATAAAAAANATGTCACTCAGCAATAGAAAACACCCGTATAAATGGCTATGGANTCTCCTNTTTGTNGCATTGGTCATCGTATTCACTCTGTCATGTTTTGATATTCCGGCGATAAGCTACACGCCAAAGTCATCAGGTATGGCGGATACACTCTTTCCACAGAGCAATTCTGCGGTTGCCGACACCACCNGCGCNATTGATANCCAANNGGTTATCCACGAAACAGACACCACTGCGCAGACGCTGCTGTTTATCGGNGACTCTATGCTTGACGGGCTCTCCCCGCGTCTTGCGGCATACGCCAATGCATCCGGTCACACACTATACTCTGTGGTGTGGTACAGCTCCACTACCGAAATCTGGGGCAAATCCCACCGNNTGNCNGANTATATCAAAAAANTATCNCCTACATATATCTTCATCTGCCTTGGAGCCAACGAGCTTCATGTCAAAGATATAGAAAAAGAGAGAACAGGGTTTGTAAAAGAGCTCCTTNCGGAAATNGACACCATTCCCTACATCTGGATCGGTCCTCCCAACTGGATTGAGGATACAGGCATCAACAAAATCATTGCGGACAACACCGCGCCCGGCACCTACTTCAAAAGTCAGGGCATGACATTTGAGCGGCGCTCAGACGGAGCGCACCCCACAGCCAAGAGCGCGATAGAGTGGATGGACAGCGTNGTNAGATGGATGCCCGNACACTCATCTCACCCTATCCGCCTGAATATGCCGGATGAAACNACCTCCCGCCCTGCGAGAGTATTCATTCACANGCCGGACGAAAACTGACCGCAGATGGATTTAACCGGACTGCCACACGCGCTCGCTCACCTGCTGACCTACCACAAGGAAGAACCGCTCATTTTTTCAAGCGGTTTGTTCTGGGTGCTGTTCGTCATCTTTATGCCCGCATACGCTTTTCTGCGTCGCAAAAAGACTCAGATGCTTGTTTTTGTAATAGCATTCAGCCTGTATTTCTATTACAAGTGCAGCGGGTGGTTTTTCCTGCTCATACTATCCACCTCGGCTATTGACTGGTTCATAAGCCGCAAGATGGTGCAGGTGGAGTCGTCGGCGGGCAAAAAGTGGCTTGTCGCTCTTTCGGTTTTCATCTCCCTCTCCGTACTCGGATTTTTCAAGTACGCCAACTTCTTTCTGTGGAACTGGAATGCCATGGTCGAGGGTAATTTCCAACCCCTGAGCCTCATTCTGCCGGTAGGCATTTCATTCTACACATTCCAGTCCATCAGCTATATAGTGGATATCTACCGCAAACGCATAGAGCCGGCGGAAACCTGGGGAGAATACCTTTTCTTCCTCTCCTTCTTCCCGGCTCTCGTTGCCGGCCCTATTGTCAGAGCCGAGTATTTCCTGCCGCAGATAAAGGAGAACCGGCGCGCAAGCCATGACGAGATATTCGGAGGGCTGTGGCTTATACTCATCGGAGTGATTAAAAAAGCGGTTATTGCCGATTATATCGCTCAGTACAACGACCTTATATTCGACAATCCCGGCGGATACACCGGATTCGAGTCGCTCATGGGAATAATCGGTTACACCATGCAGATCTACTGCGACTTCTCCGGCTATTCCGACATGGCTATAGGAATAGCTCTCATCATGGGATTCAAACTCAACATAAACTTCAATTACCCGTACAAATCACGGAGCCTCACGGAGTTCTGGCACAGATGGCACATATCGCTCTCCACATGGCTTCGCGACTATCTTTACATCCCTCTGGGAGGCAACAGAAAGGGCACTTTCAGAACATATCTGAACAATTTTCTTACCATGCTTATAGGCGGACTGTGGCACGGAGCCGCCTGGAAATTCGTGTTCTGGGGAGGAATGCACGGTGTGGGGCTAATTGTCAACAAATTATGCCGCCCGTTCACATCGCGCTACGATGGCAGGAAATGGTTTGAGATTTCAAGCACAGCCCTCACACTGCTTTTTGTGTCCTTTCTCTGGGTTTTCTTCCGTGCTGAAAGCTTCGAGGCGGCATGGACCATCTTAGGCTCGATTTTCACCAATTTTTCGCCTCAGTGCATAGTGCCGTTCATTAAATTCCGCACTCTATGGATTTTCCTGATGGCATTTATCATCACCATGCATTTTCAGCCGCAGAAGCTGCACGATGACATGGCTAACGTGTTCATCAACGCCCCGTGGATTCTGCGCCTGATAACATTTCTTATAGTGATTCAGCTGGTGGTTGAATTTTCGTCAGCCGATATCACGCCATTTATCTATTTTCAGTTCTGAGTCTCGCTGCTCTCGGGTGTCGGGTCGATATCCTCGTCATATTTCTGGAAAAGGAAATCGTTGTAGGGAAAGCGCGTCAGATGCACCTGTTTAGCCTTCTCATAAATCTTTGCCTTCAGTTCATCGATATTCAAGCCCTCCTTCGCGGAGATAAACACCGCGTCGTCACCTATCTTGTTCATCCACGAAGCCTTAAGCTCATCCAGCGAGTAATTCTCCCTCGTCTTGGGAGTAAGGTCATCTTCATCCTTCGGAGTGAATGAAAAAGCATCCACCTTATTGAAAACCATTATCATAGGCTTGTCGGCGCTTCCGCACACCTCAGACAAGGTTTTGTTCACCACCTCGATCTGCTCTTCGAAATTTGGATGCGAGATATCCACCACGTGAACAAGCACATCGGCGTCGCGAACCTCGTCAAGGGTAGATTTGAACGACTCAACCAGATGTGTAGGCAACTTGCGGATAAAACCTACCGTGTCGGTCAGCAGAAAAGGCAGATTATCCACTATAACCTTGCGCACTGTAGTGTCAAGAGTGGCAAAGAGCTTGTTTTCAGCAAATACATCACTCTTGCTCAGCAGATTCATAAGCGTTGACTTGCCCACGTTGGTATAGCCCACAAGAGCCACCCTGGTGAGCTTGCCACGGTTCTTGCGCTGGATTGATTTCTGCCTGTCAATATCCTTCAGCTCAGCCTTCAGGCGCGAGATTTTGTCGAGGATAATACGGCGGTCTGTCTCAATCTGAGTCTCACCGGGGCCACGCATACCGATACCGCCACGCTGCCTCTCAAGGTGAGTCCACATTCGGGTGAGTCGCGGCAGAAGGTACTGATACTGTGCCAGCTCCACCTGAGTCTTAGCATTGGCTGTCTGAGCTCTTCTCGCAAAAATATCCAGAATAAGGCTTGTGCGGTCAAGAATTTTCACCTTAAGCTCACGCTCTATGTTAGCCACCTGCTTAGAGGTGAGGTCATCGTCAAAAATAGCCATACCGATATCGTTATCCTCGATATATTGGCGTATCTCCTCCAGCTTACCTTTGCCCACAAAAGTTCTTGAATCGGGTCCGTTAAGCTTTTGCAGGAATTTCTTCTCCGTCACGGCACCGGCAGTATCGGCGAGAAAAGCCAGCTCGTCGAGATATTCGTTAGCCTTAGCCTCATTCTGCTGCGGAGTGATGAGTCCGACGAGCACAGCGCGCTCCGAACTCTCTTTATCTATAATCAGGTCTTTCATATAGTATAAACACTTGAATCGGTCATATTGTGCAAAAATAGCTAAAATTCGGAAAATCCGGAAACGTCATCATGCGCCGGAGGTGCATGCAGAGAGTAGCCTCGCGGTTAAGCGAAGCGCAACCCGAGGATAAGGAGAAGCCCCTCCCCCCATCCCCCTCCCCGCAGCAGCGGGGAGGGGGGCGGAAATATGATGGCTTGGTATCCGCGGGGTGCGGGAGCTAACGCTCCCTTACCCACACGGCTACTTTCGGGACGCGCTCTGCCGGCGCGTCTAGTATTTTAATATTATTGTAATTCGTCAGGGAGCAAGTACTGCATATCTCTTATCCCTATTTTTGACAACCATTCAGCATATTCTTCATGAAACGTCTTGACTCTATGGTGCTCGGTTTGATTTCTTATGTAATTAACAACTGAATTCAACTGACTTTTAGAATAGCTAAAGTACCCTCCACCCGACTGCCAGCCAAATCTTCCCACTGTCAGTCTATGAGAATTTATCCATTTTGATGATTCGGTTTTAACTCGCGTCATAATCTCCGTTTCACTAATTTTCCCCTGGGTACTATATAGCATATGGATATGGTCTTTGTACCCACCTACCTCAATAGGCATGACTCCATCAATTTTCTTTAGTGTATTTGCTATGACAGCATACAGCTTTTCTTTCCATGATTCCTCTATAAGCCCTAATCGGTATTTAACACCGAAAACAGTCATGATATATATTTGTGAAATAGACCTCATATATGCGAAATTATATAAAATTCCCCTGATTTATGACAAGTTAAGTTCATTTTTTATCATGCGCCGGAGGTGCATGCCGAGAGTAGCCTCGTGGTTAAGCGGAGCGCAACCCGAGGATAAGGAGAAGCCCCTCCCCCATCCCCCTCCCCGCAGCAGCGGGGAGGGGGCGGAGATAAGCATGGCTTGGTTTCCGCGGGGTGCGGGAGCTAACGCCCCCTTACCCACACGGCTACTTTCGGGACGCGCTCTGCCGGCGCGTCGGAAGAAGATAGAGAAAAAAGGGAGGGGGCGGCGGAACTTCACAGTTCCGCCGCCCCTCAAGCCAAATTGTCGTCGGTTTCAGATTCCGACGTGGGAATATCTAAATTTAAAGTACCTTCACTTTAATGCCCTTTCCACCGGGGATACGGACAATGTAGATGCCTCTGCGGAGTCCTTCAGCGTTGACTCTGCGACCGTTGATGTCAAACACCTGAGAGCCTTCCGGTGCAATGATATTGCCTCCTTCCACTCTCACCTCATTGTCATCCCGGCTGTCCGAATCAATACCGTCGATTCCGGTAACGGCTCCAACAAATACGTATGTCTCGGCTACTTCTCCAACCGGCTTGTCGTTCTCCATGAGCACGGCGAGCACAGCAGAGCTTTCGGTGAGCTCAAACGGATTGTCATATCTGTTCCAGGTGTCAACCGAGAACGGAACTCCGAGCTTGGTGGTGTAGTAAATGGTATATGAACCCTGCGAGAGGTTATCCACCGGTGAGATCTTGACGAGCTTGGCACCGTTGCTGCCTTCGTCGAGCTCGAACTGAACTCTTCCGCTCACAGTGCTTGATGTGCCTCCAACAACCATAACCTGCAACATTGAAACAGCTCCTCTGGGCTTACCGCTCACCTGAACGCAAGCGTAGAGTTTGGCTCCCTGAGTAAATGTCAGCCTTGTGCTGTAACGGTTGGGGCAAGCCGAGTTATTGATACCGTAGTAAATGGTAGCATTCGGCTCGTCAGTAGTGAGTCTCACGGTTGTCTTGCCATATTCCGAGGTAACATTGAAGCTTACATCGCCCGCACGGTCAATCTTATTGAGTGTGATGACGATAGTAGCGCTCTCGGCAAACGCCGGCTCCTGACACTTCACCCTGATAACATCGCTCTTGTCGATGAGGATGGGGTGCTGGTAGGTGTACCATGTAGCGGTGCTGTTGTCCTCGCTGTGGCTGTCAATCATATAGTAGATAGTGGTGTTGGGACGGGTGCTCTTGAGTGTAACGGTTGTTGTGCCGTTGAAATTCACCATATAGTCACCGTTAGTGCTGTTCACCTGATTGCTGAGGGTGTTTGTAAAGTCAGCTGTAGGTCTTGGCGAACGTGTAACCCTGTCAGCCTGTATAGGCCAGAATTCCACCTCACCCTCTCTGCCGGTGGGGTCACCGAGCATCACGAAACCGGTGATATTGTAAGCGGAGCCGTCTCTGAGCTCTTCCGGAACCCTTGTGCCGTCTGAGCTGTAGCTGGCGGCGCTAACTTTGCCGAGTCTGCCAACATACATGGGATGGTTCTGACCGGTCTGTCTGTCCTGAATGTACCACAGATCCTCGCCATCGTTGGTCTGAACCTTACCATCTGTCAAAGTCACGTTCATGAGAGTGACAAGACGGCGGGCATTGAGCAGAGACAGAGAGTTGAGAGTGTCCGGTGCAGCGTGGAACTGATCCGCTTCCGGAGTCATCTTATCATCCTCCCAGAGCGGGCTGGTAATCTTGTCGAAGGTTGATATGTGACCTGTAGCCACAGCTATGCGGTTTGAATGAGTATCCTCCATATATCCCACGGTGAAGTCTCTGACATATCTACCTGCCGTGAGTTCGGTATCATCCCAACCATCATTATTGAACACCGGCAGGAAGTAGCCCATCGGTCCGGCAAGGAACATATACTTACCACCTGTAGCAATAACCTTGAGGTTTGTGGATAGCTTGTAGTACCTGCCCTCTCTCGCCTGGTCGAGGAACTGGAATATATACTGGAGCTCGGTGCTGTTTCTCACAAAGATTCGGCTCACGGTAGCACTCGGCTTGTAACCCGGCTTGTAGGCGTAAGCCTTGACAGTGATACGGTCACTGTTAGCCGGCAGCGTGGGGCTGAAAGTTTCACCGGTGAATGAGAGTCGGTTTGCATTTGACGAATCCATATTCTTCGGGTCAACGCCGTTGATTGAATAGAACACCGAAGCGCCATCCTCAGGCTCGATATTCACTTCGAGGTTGTTGACAAAGTACTGCAGTTCGGTATCTTTGTTTGTAGCCTCGGTGCAGTAGAGTTTCGGAGCGGCAACCTGACCTTTGTTGGTCGAGAAGTCAATCATCGCGATAGCATAGGATTCATCACGATCTTTCTCGTTTTTAAGGAATATACCTTTAATATTATACAGCTCGTCAGGCTCATCCGGTTCGTAGAAGTTATCCCATCCGTTATAGCACTCCTCGAAGATGTCGAATGCGAGAGCAATATTGCCTTCACCGAGTACGAGGAAGTATTCATTATCCTTCTTCTCGATTTTCACATTCTTGATATCAAGATAGCGCATGCGCTGGTTCTCTCCAAGAACAATGTTTTTATAATAACCGCTGTAGTTGTCATTATCGGGATCCGGGTACCATGAATCATCACTATATCCGACTTCAATAGGTCTTAGCGCGAGCTGGAAGTCCGGATTAGTGCTGTAGATAGAGTCGATAAAGTGGACAGTGCGGGCAAATCCGGTACATTCGCTGATAAGATTACCTCTACGGCTCAGTGCGGGAATCAGGGCGAAGTTATTGATTATGTCGCCTTGACGCAGCATACGCACTGAATCCGGCTCACCGGCAACAGGCACGGGGGGATTGACCCACTTGTTTTCGTTGTGCACAAGGATATAGTTAGCGGAGTGGAACTTGCCGTCCGCATCTGTGGGTTCAAGGTCTCGGATATACAGCCACTCCTCAGTAGCCTCGATAACAATAGCCTTAGACTGATTGCTGAACTGGTGATAGTGATTTCCGTCGAAGCTTGCACGGGACTGATTTTCGGAAATCGATTCCGGCAGGTTCTTATCATTGAGGTACATCTCCTTGAACTGGGCGATGCTATTCACCACTCCATTTTTTGCGTCAAGTTCGTGCCATTCAATTTCAATGGTAGCCGGCTCGATGGACCAGAGACCCTCCTCGCTCCTTGCATATACCCAAAGGTGGCACTGACGATTGTTGTTTTTGTCCAGCTTGTAATCCGCCTTCTTAAGAGTGAATGTGGGCACACCCTTAACCAAGTCGATTTTTTTGAGTCCGACACCAATAGCATTTTCAAGCTGAGCATCATTGAAGGTATTTATATTCTCCAAATCCGACCAGTAGTAAGTCATGCCATGCTGGCGGATATTTCCGATAGTTATGTTCAGCTCGGCGGAGATAGCG
Source organism: Barnesiella sp. (assembly GCA_014800945.1). Lineage (GTDB taxonomy): Bacteria > Bacteroidota > Bacteroidia > Bacteroidales > Muribaculaceae > Paramuribaculum. The sequence continues at coordinate 75,544 of JAAVFD010000012.1, forward strand.
TCAAGCTCGCCGTCGGTAATGGGGTTCGGAGCGAAGAGCTCTGGAGTGTCGGGACACTCAATCGGCACCTCGCAGGGGAGCAGAGCAAGAGAGTTAGAAGCCTGACCCACATAGCAGGTTAAGGCATAGACATTGCCATCCTCAAGCGCACTAATAGCATCTTCAACCTCTTTTTCGTTGTCAAGCTTCAGTCGGGTAAAGATTGTATATTCCGTGCCGTCGATACCTCTCAGACGTGAGCTACCGGCAACTTTTTCAAGTCCGCGCATCCTTACCTTCTTATTGAAGGCTGCTTCGGTAACTTTGGTTGAATCGGGGCAGAAGTTTACTATAGCTTCACCATAGAACCCGCCCTCGTATGCCTCGGGAAGATAATTGATGAAGCTCTCCTCCTTGGTGGGAGTGATGAGAATTTCCGGCATAAGACCCTTACCGCCGACAAAGCTTCTGTAAGCCACTCGACCAATAATATCTCCGCTATTGATAATGCAATCCTTGCCGGGGGTCTTGGATCTGTAAGTCTCAAATACGGCAGGCTCGGTAGCCGAGTTAATAACGAGCTTTATAGCATCATTGTTACAGTTCTCGAGATATACGTAATAGGTATTTTTCCCATTCTCAAGAGCGGCATCGGTATCATACACGCCAACTACTCTCATCAACGGATTAGCGTATGCTCCGTATAGCGCAACGAGTCCGTTCTGGTCATAGCCGTTTGCAGGGGCAAGGTAACCGTCGAGATAATAATCGGTGGTAATAATCGGCTCTACATCGACAATGGACCATGAGCTTTCCTGACCTGTCGAGCTATTTACGGATTGCACAAAGAGTCGTCCGGCATAAGGAGTGTCACCGTTTGCACCTACTCCGTTTCTACCCAAAGTAATTATACAGGACTTACCCGGGGCATAGGTCCACTCAGAGGTCTGCACAGTATTTCCAACTTCAATACTCTCCATCAAATAATATTTACCTACAGAAATAGAGGGTTCGAGTCCCGGTTCATCTGACCCTTCGTAGGCATACCGAATTTTAGTGCCTTCGGGTGTATCCTCCGGAAGGGTAATCTGTATCATAGCCTCTTTAGCGTAAGACATTCTGGGGATACCGCCATTTGTCCAGGTGTAGTTCTCACCCTTAGGTTTGGACAGTGCAGGTCCGGCAAGCGGAGTGCGGGTAATAGCGATAGTTACAATATCGCTGTAGAATTTCTCATCCCCAACCTGAGTGTAAGCACGGAGGTGGAGGTACTTATCTCCTCCTGAAATGTTTAGTCCGCCCGAGTTAGGACCTGCTTTGCCATTGATATCAGTACCGTAAACAAACCATCCGTTTTGAGGGCCGAAATAGCCGTCCGGATTATTGTCAGGGTCGTTGTATTCATTCGCCGTGCAACCCACATTAACAGTCGCATTCTTGAATTGCTGGTTAATCTCAAAAGTCTCGTCCGGCGGTGTCATGAAGTTAGTGATCGCATATTCAAGTCCGCCAACGGGCTCTACTTCCGGATCAATTTCTTTACCAACCGAAACCAATGCAGTAGAGTAGGCATCCTTAAGGTCAAGAACGATTGCATTTACATCCACCTCAACCGATAGATTATACTGGTTCTGATTATCCAGACTAATCCAACCGGTTTTGGGAATAGACCTATGGGGTATAGATGCGTCTATTATCGTGTTGTATTCAAACGATTTTGCATAGCGCAACACCTGCGGCCTCGGCGGTGCAGCCGGCTGCTCACGCTTACAGTTGATGGTCAGCTTATTTCCGAAATTCCCATCCTTATCCACACCGCAGATATACACCGGAGTCTCCTGATTCCATACAGCATTTTCGGGGAGTTCAATGCCTACAGTGGGATCGTATTCACGCCAGTTTGACTCCGGAATATTAGCAGCTGTGACATAAATCATTTTCACCGTGCCGGCAGGTTGCTTGAAACATTTAAGCACTGCCGGGGCATTGTAATAATTATAAGAGTATGTATTTACTCCGGTTTCTGTCAATGTTCCATCTGACGGAGCGGCAGACATATCGATTGTAGGTGCATCTATAGGCGCATCCCAAACAATGCCGAGTTTGTTGAGATATAGAGCTGTTGAGACCGTTCCATCTGAATTATTTACTCTATCTAATATATTCGAAGCTGCTGTGAAGGTCACAGATTCAACCGGAACATTCAGCTCGTATGTCCAGCAATTATCAGTGGCGTCAAACACCCAGGTTCCGGCTTCATTTACTGCTGAAAATAAATCGTTTATATCTTCTTTACCTGTGAATGCAGATAGCGAGTAGGGCCCAGTATCATGTTCAGATCCATTTCTTGTTTTGCCGAACTTAACCTTTTTGATTAGCCTCCACATATTAGTGGCAGAGATCTTCACTCTGACACCCGGACGAAAGGTTGCGTCAAAATAAGCTGAGGTAGCCAACCGTAAACCATTGAATGCTCCATTATAATTGTGATTGGTGCCTGAGGTGGTTGGGATTCCAAAACGTAGAGAGTATCCGGCATTAGAAGTACTCCTCAACTCAGGGTCAAATTCCACATTGAACCCAACACTTCCATCATTACTCGAAACCATAAATTTCCCTATAGCACCATAGCTTGTGTACGCATTAGTACCCTGGGAAGTAGTATAAAAATAAGGGAAATCCTGCTCAGTACTTGCTGAAGTAGCTGTTTGGCTACTACCAAAAGTGAACCGAGCCTTGTAGCGAGTTTTAACCGGGGATTCTTCCCCTTCTTTTTTGGAATACACTCCGGATTCCGAAGTCAATGTCACAGCGTTATTGCTATTACCTTCCGGAATCCAAAAGCCGAGATACACTTCCTCATCAAGCGCCGAAATGTTTGGCGCGAACAGAAGAAGTGACATTAAAAAAAGTAAAATTTTCTTCATACTTTTTCCTGCATAAAAGTTATTATTTATTTTGTTGATTTTCTGATTGTTATTTACCTCGGAAGGGCTATCTGGCTCACTGCCGCCTTGTGCCCGCCTGCAGCGGGCAACGCTTCCGGCTAACGGTAACTGTTTCATGTACTTATCCTTGCAAGATTAGTTATTAAATAGATTGTGTGCAAAAATAGTTATTTTTTTGTAAGTAAATAACGTATGCAACAGTATTTTATTGTGTTTTTTTTGTTCAACACCCCCCGATGGGGGGGGAAGGAGATGGCATAATCGGAAGATTCGGAATTTTCCGAAGATTCCGAGAAATCGGAGGTAGCTGACCGCGTAGCGGTCGGGCGCCGCATGGCGCGTTTCGGAGGATTCGGAGATTTCGGAAGATGACGAGAGGGGTGCGCATCGGGGGGGATATGTCCCGGAGGGTGCCGAGGGCGGGGAGCAAAGGAGCTATGTTGTCCCGGAGGGACATAACTTGGTTAACCGGGTACATTCATGTGCCCGGGTTCGGAAACGACTGACTATCAACCCCGGAGGGGTTGGACTCTGAAGATGCATGGTTCAACACCTCCGGCGTTGCTTTTTTACCGGTATCCCTATCCGGGCACATAAATGTACCCGGTTAACAAAATTACTGTCCCTCCGGGACATTACCCTGCGTCTGCAAAGTTAGCAAAAAACAATCAAAATCATGACCGCGTAGCGGTCGGGCGCCGCATGGCGCGTTTCGGAGGATTCGGAATTTTCGGAAGATTCGGAAAAATCCGAAAAATCGGAGAGGGAGAGGGGGAATTATAGGCGATCGGGGAAGGCGGCGAGGAGGCGCGCTTGGACGAGGTGTTGGTGGTCGGCGTCGCCATAGTTGGCGAAGGGGTAGATGGATATTCCTCCGCGCGGGGTGAAGATGCCTTTGACTTCGATGTAGCGGGGGTTCATGAGTCTGATAAGGTCCTTCATTATAATATTGATGCAGTCCTCATGGAAATCGCCGTGGTTTCTGAAGCTGAAGAGGTATAGCTTGAGGCTTTTGCTCTCCACCATCAGCTCCCGGGGGATGTAGTTTATGATGATCTTAGCGAAGTCCGGCTGCCCGGTTTTTGGGCAAAGTGAGGTGAATTCGGGGCAGTTGAATGTGACCAGATACTCGTTTTCAGGGTGCTTGTTCACAAATGTTTCGAGCACTTCGGGGGAGTATGTGTCCGGGTATCTGGTGTTATTGTTGCCGAGGAGGGTTACTCCTGAAAGTTCGCTATCGTTTCTCATCGCTAATCAGGTTATCTTCAAATGTTTTCATCTGCTCAAACAGTTGCAGTATCCTTTCGGCATAGCGCGGGTTTGCCGCCCATCTGTTGCTGAGCCCCTGCCATGTGGGTGCAATGCCTCTGCTGACAAGTTTGAACCTGGGGTCAATAATGGCTTCTCCGAACGGGAGAGGGTCTTTGCAAGCGTATGCGTATAGGTGCTGAATCTGAGCCGTGACTCCTTGCCGCACGGTTGGGAAGGAGTGACCTTTCAATCCGAGTTTAGTGACTCCCAAGCCGCAGTAGTTGTGCTGATCGGGTGTAACGGCAGTGCCTCCGGTGAATTTGAACCATCCGGTTTCAAGGGCGGACTGGCAGAGCGCAATATCGCCTCTGATTCCATATTTTTTACCAATTTCGTAGAACGCCTCGGCTATTTCACGTTCAAAATCAGGATTGCGGGTGAGCATAAACCGGTACATTGTCTCCGCTTCAACTTCCGGCTGCCCCATAATGGCAACGGTGGTGATATCCAACTGTTTCTGCATCTGCTCCTCTGCTATCTTTTTTTCCGCTTCAATTTCATCCTGCATCACCTCAAAGATGATGTCCTCGGGAATGACGATAGTGTCCCGGCGGAAGATTCTGCGCAGATTCTGCGCCTCAGCCCGCTGGCATAGCAATGCGGCAAAAAATGTCAGAGCAATGGTGAGCGCGACAATGGTTTTCATCAGATGCCGTTTAACCCGTTAAGTGAGCGTTACTCTTTATTATCGGTGCCGGCGGAGCCGTTGCCACTGCGGAATGCCGCAACAAGGTCGCGACCGAACAGAATCCATGCTGCACAAGCTACCACAGCCACGAAAACGCATCCCACAATAATGAGCATTTTTGAGGGCTTCGAGGGGATGAGTGGAACAGTTGCCGGCTGCAGGACGGTGTAAACAGGTGTGATTTCCTGCACCTTAGCCTTAGCCATCTGGAGCTGCTGCGCGGTGGTGTTGTAGAGATTGTAAGCGAGCTGCATCTCGTTCTGGAGTCTCTCCTCCTCATTTCGCATGGAGCGCAGAATAACACCCTGGTTTCTATCCATGTAAGCGGCATAACGCTGCTGCGCCTGGTAATAGTCATCTCTTGCCTCATCGTTAAGAGTCTGGGCATATTCCATATCAGCGCGCGCTTTGTTGGTGCGATACTCGGTGACATACTCCTTGAGACGCTCCGCCACTGTGTCAGCGAGCATGGCAGAAACCATGGGGTCCTGCATGGTCACACTGATGGATATAACGGAGGTCTTGGAATCGACATCCACTCCAATCCTTGCACCCAAGGTGCTCACCACCCCGTTTTCTTCCGGAGTGAGGCGGAAAGAGTCGGGCTTCTTCTCCTCAGTGTCAAGCTTTCCGGAGCCGAAAAGCGACCTTATGCCTCCGATAGCCTTGCCGGGGAGCGCCATAACGCTGCTCCACCAGGGGGCTGATAGGTCCTTGCTCACATAATTTTCCACGGTTGTGCCGTTGCCGTCCTTATCGGTAACTTTCACGTCAAACAGCTCAAGCGAGAAGGGAATCGAACTGACAATGTCCGGATAGAGCTGCGGGCTGAAGGCATCCTTGCCCTGTCCCACAGTGGTGTTTATTCCCGCGAGCGCCGCGAGCGCGCCGAGATTTGAGGCTCCTCCCCCATTCTGGCTGGCTTCGGGCGCGAGCTTGATAGTGGTGGTGTATTCCTTTGGAATCGAGAAGGCGATAACCACCCCGGCAACAAGCCCTACAGCGCCCCATTTAATGAGTTTGCGCTTCTCGGCCCATATTTTGCGGGCGAGTTCAAGCAGATCTATCTCCTGCTCCGCATCCGCGGCAGTAGTATTGTTGTTTTGCTCCTCTTGCATAAGCGTTATTTCTTAAATATAGAGTAGATGGTAGCCGCCATGGTGCCGAGTGTAGAGAACGAGCTGATGTAGCCGAACACCTGTGCCCAGTTTGTACCGCCGGTCTTAGGCTTGGAGGGCACGATAATCTGACATCCCGGTTCAATGGGGGTGTTACGCTTTGCCCTGGCAACCATTCCGTTCATATACACCACAAAAGCCTTGCTCTTTCTGGCTCTCTCGCCATAGCCGCCCGCCTGGTCGATATACCAACCGAGTTTTTTGCCCGGCTGATAGCCGACAACGTTGGGGAACATTACGTCACCACTGATTTTGACAGTGCTGATTTCCTGAGGAATTACCAGACGGTCGCCCTCCTGAAGGACAAGGTCGTAGGCACTTCCGGGATTGCTGAGCGCTTTTTCAAGTTCAAGTCCGACGCTATAAACCTCTGAGAGCACGAGTTTATCCACCGCAATAGAGTCTTCGGAATTCTGGGCGGCGAGTTTGAGCGACTCATCACGCGCCGCAATTTCTTCCTCCGTCATTTTTCTGAGGAGTCTCGCCCCTTTGGGATAAGCTCCATCGATGATGCCTCCGCAGCGTTTGATAATATCACTGATTCTTTCGTTTCTTGTCTGGAGCGCGAACTGCCCTTCGAAAAGCACCTCACCCTCAACATTCACGAGCTTTTGCTCACGATAGCCCGGGCTCTTGAGAACCTCAACGATGTCAAACGGCTCCAGCTTGAACTCGGGGTCACCTTTAATAATAAGACCGTTCTGGAGCGCAAATGTGAAAACGCGCGCTGTCTGATCGGTGGGCGTAAGGCTTGTGGGGTCGATGATTCGTCTGGACACATCCACCCTTGCGGTAGAAGCACCGAGCTTGAGCCCTCCCGCCATAACAATCAGGTCCTCAACAGACATGCCCTTTGCATAGGGATAGTCACCGGGGTCAAGAACCTGCCCGTTGATAGTAACCTCTCCCTGCTCATAAATATCCTTGGCACTTGACACAACAAGCATATCGTTAGGCCGGAGCATAATGTCCGCCGCCCTGCCTTCAAGCACATCTCCAATTGCAACGCCCATAGCTTCAAGCGTTTCCCCCGGCCCTTCGCGGTAAAGAATGGCGCGGTCAAGGTAAGCATCGGTAGCAAGTCCCTGCGCCGCCTTGATGACCTCTTTCAGCGAGGTGCCGTCAGAGTCGATGGCATACATTCCGGGGCGCATAACGGCACCACGCAGCTCCACTCTGTTAGCGAAGCGGTCGCTGACTTCTCCGATATTGACAATGTCACCGTCCTTGAGAGGATAGGAAGAGAAATCGGCACTCTCAACATTGTAGATTTTATTTTCCTTGTTGTCCGAGCGATTGACAGTAATCATCTCGGTATAAGCGTTTCCGGCAAATCCACCGGTGTATTTAAGAAGGTCTGTAAGTGTCTCACCGTCTTTGAGCTCATAGTACATAGGACGCTTAACATTGCCCTCAACATTGATAAGCTGCTCGTAAGGGGGCACAATAACCACATCGCCCTCCTGCATTCTGATGCTTCCGGCTTGCTTGCCTCCGAAAATATAGTCGTAGAGATCGACATCGATGAGCTTTTTGCCGTTTCGGATTATGTGGACATTTCTCATAGAGCCGACATCGTTGATGCCTCCTGCCCTGTAAATGGCATTGAAGACATTTGAGAACGGAGACAGCCTGTAGGAGCCGGGCACATTCACCTCGCCCATAACGTTGACGAGTATGCTTCTGATTTCTCCAAGGTTGATGCTCACCTCGGTCTCCTCATTCTCCACACCCGCATATTTCTTGGCGAAGAGCTGCTTCAGGCGTGAGTTAGCCTCTGCAATGGTGAGTCCGTTAAGCGACACCGGTCCAATCTGAGATATAATTATGCTGCCCTCCGGCGAGATGTAGTCGCGAATCTGATCCTCGCTCGCTCCCCAGATGTCGATAACCACCTCATCGCCGGGTCCGAGGCGGTAGTTAGCCGGAGTAGCCATGTTTTCATTTGGCTCGAAAGTCAGCTCTCTGGAAGTGAAGATATCGTGACCGTATATTTTTTTTCTTTCAACAGTGTCGTTCTCAACGAATTGCAATGAGTCCGGCATCATGATGTCAAACACATTTCCCATTGTGGAAATGGTGTTTTCGTCCGGCTGCTTAGCTGTTCTGAGTCTCGATTCCCTGGTGCCCTCGAGCTTTTCTCCTGCTCCGGTTTTCTTTGTGGTTTTCTTAGATGCGGCAACAGTTTCCTCTTTACCGGCATATTCATCACGCAGCCTCTCAATCTGCTCCTTAGTCACACCTTTAGCAAGGAGCTCCTTACCGATTTGCTGCTCGGTCTTGCCCATGGCTGTCTGCCGCTTGATATAGTCAATCACCTGCTGGTCGGTCATTTTTGCCCAAGCGGTCAAAGTAACCGCAACGGCAACAGCAGTCAGTAGTATTCTTTTTAGGGAATTCAACATTTTGTGAGTCATATTCAGGGGTTAGAATTCTTTGTGTGGTTTTCTTCCGCCTCTTTGACTTTCGCTTCATGCTTCAGACGCATCTTTGTGAGGAAATTATTGCTGAGCGTCCAAGCAGCGATGTCGAGCAGAAGAAGGATGTTCACTTCTATATATTTTGAAAGTACGATATTGAACACACTGAAAAGGGTGGCAGACAGCACAAGCAGCGACATAGCGGTGCGCTGCTGAAATCCGATAGCCAGAATTTTGTGGTGAATGTGGGTTTTGTCCGGCAGGAAAGGGTTGCCATGACGGATAATACGGCGGAAAAACACCCTCACTACGTCAAAACAAGGGATAATAAGCGGCGAGAGGGCGAGAATGAGAGCATTGGTTCCGAAAACGGGAATTGTTTCCGGTGCATATTGCAGGATTGTGAGTCCGAGAAAGACGAGAAGCAGCCCGATAGTGAGACTGCCGGTGTCGCCCATGAATATTTTCTTACGCTTTTCCGGATTACCGAACACATTGTAGTAGAAGAACTGGAGAAGCACCCCCAGCGCCGAGAATGAAATCATTGCATAAACAGGCTTTCCAATCAGCAGGAAGGTGACTCCGTAGAGAATAAACGCCACACTGCTGAGCCCCGAAGCGAGCCCGTCAATACCGTCAATGAGATTAATCGCGTTTATAACATATACCACAATCAGTATGGTAAGCGGAACACCTAGGAAAGGACTGATGTGATGCAACCCGAACACACCGTGGAGATTATTAATCCACAATCCGCCGGCAATAACAAGCACCGCGCATATTATCTGCGCAACGAATTTGGCGCGGTATCTCACACCGATAAGGTCGTCCGCCATGCCCACAAGATAGAGCATCAGCAGAGAGCAGTAGCCAAAGGCAACCGCCCGGGCGTTATCGCTCATGGCACATTCAACGCTTTTATCCCCAACAAGATAAGCGAGCCCGAGAATAAGCGAAACGGAGAAGCAAATCACGGGAGTGAAGGCGATTCCTCCGAGTCTGGGCACCGCCCCTTTGTGTATCTTTCTCTCATCCGGCTCATCAAACAAGCGACGTCTGAATGACACAAGTAAAATCTGTGGGATAAGAATTCCTGCAAAAAGTATGCTCAGCAGCATCGCTGATATAGAGCTCAAGATCCAAGTAATCATGTTTTTCGGTATTATGTGTGCTTGTTAAGGCGCTCAGCAAAACGAATATATCCGCGCCGGAACATCTGACCCGAAGCCAATGATACTTGTGTGAATATATGATGATTCATATTGCTTACGCTGTTGGTTCTATTTATATAAACGTCGGCAAAAAGCCTGATTCTACCGACAAAAATAGTGTTTTATCTTATGTAAACGGGATAAAAACCCTATTTGCGCAAAGGTAACGTAAAAATGTTAACAATGCAAGCTATTTACCTTATTTTAATAATTTAACACAACGGGGATTTTATTTAAGAACGTGGCGGCGGGCGACCTTATTATTAAATAGGTGTAATTTTATGTTCATGGAAAAATAAACACAAAAAAAACATATCTTATTGGCAAAATGTTATATTTTTGCAGAAAACTACAGCAAATATCAATAAAAATGGCACTGATAATACCAAAAAGCTACAAAAGAAAACTACTGCCTGAGACAACGGAAGTGGCTATCAAGATGATTAAGGAGGAGTTTCAGAAACGCTTGTCGGAAGCTCTGAATCTGCGCCGCGTAACCGCTCCGCTGTTTGTGATGAGCGGAACAGGGCTTAACGATGACCTGAACGGTGTTGAACGCGCTGTAAGCTTTCCGGTCAAAGCCATGGATGATAAGAAGGCAGAGGTGGTGCACTCTCTGGCAAAATGGAAGCGTGTGAAGCTCGGTGCCTATGATATAGCTCCCGGATTCGGACTCTATACCGACATGAACGCAATCCGTGCAGATGAGGATTTGGACAACCTGCACTCAATGTATGTGGACCAATGGGACTGGGAGCGCACCATCAATGAGAGTGACCGCAATCTGGAATATCTCAAGGATACCGTACGCAAAATATATAAGGCTGTGCGCGAGACAGAGCTGACGGTGTATCGCCACTTTCCCCACATCACTCCCCGGCTGCCGGAGGATATCACCTTTATCCATTCTGAAGAGCTGCTCCACAAATATCCGGGGATGAGCGCTACCGAGCGCGAGAGTGCCGCCGCCAGGGAGCATGGAGCCATTTTTATAATAGGCATAGGCGCACCGCTGAGCAGCGGCGAGCCACACGACGGCAGGGCTCCCGACTATGATGACTGGATTTCGCCTAACTCAGATGGATTTACGGGGCTGAACGGTGATATAGTGCTGTATGACAAGGTGCTTGACCGCAGTTTCGAGCTTTCGTCGATGGGCATAAGGGTCAGCCCCGAGTCATTGAAAAAGCAGCTTGAATTGCGTGGCTGCACCGAAAGGAAAAACCTCAACTTTCACAAGGCACTGCTTGCCGGAGAATTACCATATTCTATCGGTGGTGGCATAGGTCAGAGCCGCCTGTGTATGTTTTTGTTGCAGAAAGCCCACATCGGCGAAGTGCAGGCAAGCATCTGGCCGGAAGATCAGATAGAACGCTGCAAAGCCGCCGGCATTGAACTGCTGTAGAGCAAGAGATAGGTTATTCGGAAAAAATCATTATCTTTGGGCATTGAACTTTATTAATACCTAAAAAGACATGTTACAGCAAGAAGACCTTCTCACTCTTGAGGCTAAAGGAATTACCGAACAGCAGCTTAACGCTATGCTTGACCGGTTTGCAAAAGGATTTCCGTATCTCACCATTATCGATGCAGCGCGCCCGGGCAAGGGCATTACGGTGCTGACTCCCGCTCAGGAGGAGCAGGCAAGGCTGCGATGGCGCAAATATCTTGCCGACGGGGGCACTGTGTGCAAGTTTGTGCCGGCAAGCGGCGCGGCTTCGCGTATGTTTAAGGCTCTTTTTGAATTTGTTGACGGCGAGGCTGAGGTTGCCTCTCCGGATTCTCCTGTAGGACAACTCCTCGACTCATTCTCTTCGCTGCCATTTGCAAAAGAGCTGGATGCTATGTGCAAAAAGCTATATAATACTTCTGCCGCTGACCTTATCGCTGCAAAGCAGCACAAACAAGTGATTGCCGCGCTTATCAAACCGGAGGGTATGAACTACGGCGGACTACCGAAAGGTCTTCTTAAATTCCACTCTTATGCCGACGGTAGCCGCACTCCGCTGGAGGAGCAGCTCACCGAGGGGGCTCAGACTGCCGCCGCCGGGGGAGTTGTGAATCTGCACTTTACCGTTTCTTCAAACCATCGTAAACTCTTCGAGGAGAAGCTTGCAGAGGTGATTGGTGACACAGAAAAGCGTACCGGAGTAAAGTTTAACGTAAGCCTCAGCGAGCAGAAACCGAGTACGGACACTGTTGCCACCAACCCAGATAACACCCCCTTCCGCGAGGATGGCAAGCTGCTTTTCCGCCCCGGTGGTCACGGTGCGCTTATCGACAATCTCAACGATATGGAAGCTGCGGTGGTATTTATCAAAAATATTGACAATGTGGTGCCTGACAGCCGACGCGAGCCTACCGTAAAATATAAGGAGGTAATTGCAGGATACATGATGGAGCTGCACGACACTATCAACAGCTACCTTGACCTGCTTTCCGATGGAAATTACAACGAGGCGAAGCTGGACGAAATATTTGTTTTTCTCCGCGATAAGCTCGGATTGCGCGACCCCAATTTCACAAAAATGGATGTGACTCATCGTGCGGTGTATCTCCACGATAAACTGGATCGCCCTCTGAGGGTGTGCGGTATGGTGCGCAATGAGGGTGAACCCGGCGGCGGACCTTTTATCGCCGTGAATCCGGATGGCTCTGCTTCGCTCCAGATTCTCGAGAGCCACCAGATTGACCCCTCCAACGAGGAATATGTGGCTAAGATGAAGAGTGCAACCCACTTTAACCCGGTTGACCTGGTGTGCTATATCAAGGACCGCCACGGAAAGAATTACAATCTTCTTGCCCACACCGATCCCGCAACCGGCTTCATATCATCCAAATCAAGCCATGGCAAAGAGCTTAAGGCGCTTGAGCTGCCCGGACTTTGGAACGGTGCGATGAGCGACTGGAACACCGCGTTTGTAGAAGTGCCCGTTGAAACATTCAATCCTGTCAAGACTGTCAACGATCTTCTCCGTCCCGCCCATCAGGGATAACTGAATCAGACCAAATAGTGTCGCGCCCCGCAAAACCGTTGCGGGGCGCGATGCGTTATATCTGTAAACAAATGCAAGGATATGAACCGAAAGGAAGAAATCAAGAGAATCTGGACTGAGTGTTTTGATGACTCGCGCGAGTTTGTCGAGATGTTCTTCAACCGTGTATATAGGGAGAGTGATGCCCTCACACTTGAGAAAGGCGGCAAGATTGTGAGCAGTATGCTTTTACAGCCTTACGCCATGAAGTTTCAGAACTCGGAGGTTACTACCGGATATATTTGCGGAGCTGCCACCCGACGTGCCGCAAGAGGGAACGGATACATGAGCGAGCTGATGGTGGAGGCACTCAACACCGCACTTGAAAAGGGATATATGAGTTGTTCGCTTATTCCGGCACACGACTGGCTGTATTTCTATTACGATCGCTTTGATTTCTCCACCGTTTATTACTACGACCCGCAGAGATTCACTTCACTCCATGCGTTCACGCCCGCGGGGCGCTACACTCGCGTAGAGGATCCATATCTGCCTGAGGTATATGATGCGTTTCATGCGTTTGAAATGAGCCGCAAGTGCACAATTATTCACTCGCAGCGCGACTTTTTGAATATTCTTGACGATTTATCTCACGACGGTGGCATTTTTGTTGCCCTGAGAGGCGAGGACGGTGCGATTGCGGCTATCGGCTGTGCCGCACCGGCTGATGGACGATTGCTCGTCAAGGATTTGCTCGGTGACAATGAGGATGCCCGGGAGGCTGTGCTTGCGGTAATGAGAAATGACTATCCGGACACTCCGGTGAGTGTGTATAGCCCTGCAGAGGATAACGGGCGCAAGCCTTTCAGCCGTGGAATGGCGAGAATTGTTAATGCCCCTCTTTGCCTCGGAGTCATTGCGGCAGCAAATCCCGCATTCAAAGCCAAGATCAGAATTTCCGATATACTAATGCCATATAATTCCCACACATATATTATTAAGGAGGGTAATTGTGTTATTGATGACTCATATAGCGGCAGACTCGATTTTGATATAAATGCCGATACATTTAATAGAATTGTATTCAGTAGCTCTAAAATAGGTGAAGTACTCGATTTCCCAAGCGAGCGACCATACATGAGCCTCATGCTGGACTGACAAGAACCAATTACAGTAAGACGAAAGCAGATATGCTCACGATACCGGAAGAAATGGCGAAACTATTCTTCGGGCTGAATGAATCCCACCGGGCGACGAGAAGTTGATTTCTGTTTGGATTGCAACTCGGCAAGTGTGGTGTTTATCGCGTCCAACTGTGCCCGTGTATCCTCGTTTATATCGTTATAATCAGAGAATATTTCCTCTAAGTCTGATTTCAGTTCCTTGAAGTCTTCTTCAAGATTTGAAAGCCGTTTAAGTTGTGAATTGTCATATATCATCTGACGCACAGCGACAAATGCTCTGGTAACAGCAATATTAACCTGTATGGCTGTTTCACTACGCAACACACTGGAAAGCATCACCACACCATGTTCTGTAAACGCGTATGGTAAAGCCGATTTTGGTCTTTTAAGAGTATATGTCATCACAATTTGTGATGACATATACTTCCATTCATCAGGTGTTAGTTGAAACATGAAGTCAAATGGAAATCTTGAAAGGTTGCGTTTTACAGCCTGATTCAATACTCTTGTTTCAACACCGTACATTTCTGCAAGGTCGTAATCTAGCATAAATGACTGCATAACTAATGCGGCGTGTTGAATCATAAGATATCAACACGCCGCATTAAAATTACTTTATTTAACCTTAATTCTTATCTGCTTTTGCTGAGGGCGCTCCTTTGCGGTCGCCGCGCTTGCCGTCAAAGCCTTTACCATCTTTACCTTTGCCGCCCTTGCGGAAATCGGATTTCATATCTTTGCCTCCCTTGCGGTCGCCTCTCTTCATATCCTTGCCTCCGCGTTTGCCGGCTGCCATATAATTGTTTTCAAGGAACTGAACGTACTGCTCAGGGGTGAGGATGGTCTTGAGATTGGCAAGATAATCCTTGCGGGCATTGTCGCGCTGAGCGCGGGCTTCCTTCTTTCTATCCTCACGGGCTTTCATCTGGCTATTCTTGAGGTCTTTTATTTTTGCCTTCTGCGCATCGGTGAGGTTGAGGTTTTCAAACATGCAGGGACCCTGCTTGGATTTGTCACACTTTTTAATCATGCAGGTAGAATCTTTTGCTGCTCCTTTAGCTTTTGGATTCTGTGCTGACACTGCGGTAGCAGAAAGAATTAATGCTGATGCTGCTACAAAAATTGCTTTAATATTCATATCGTATAGTTTTATAATGTTTATCTAATGTTATTTTTTTCAGACGTCTGTAGTAATGACAACCCCTCAATGTCAAAGTTTAACCGCCACTCATCACTTTAATTTATTTTTAGGCATCTACATATTTTTTTTATTATAAAATCTTACGTATGTGCAAATAAATGCTATCTTTGCACATATAACCCCTTAAAAACTCTACCGACATGAAAAAACATAATTTCTATGCAGGTCCCTCTATTCTCAGTGAATACACCATAAAGAATACCGCTGATGCAATAATTGATTTTGCCGGCACAGGATTGTCAATACTTGAAGTGTCCCACCGCAGCAAGGAGTTTGTGGCGGTCATTGAAGAAGCACGTCAGCTTGTAAAGGAGTTGCTTGATGTGCCACAGGGCTATTCGGTGCTGTTTCTCGGTGGAGGAGCAAGCCTGCAGTTCTGCATGGTGCCTTTTAATCTGCTTCGAAACAAGGCGGCCTATCTTGAAACCGGCACCTGGGCTGTAAATGCCATCAAAGAGGCTAAGATTTTCGGAGAGGTGGATGTCGTTGCATCTTCCAAGGATGCAAACTTCTCTTTCATTCCTAAGAATTACACAGTCCCTGCCGATGCCGACTATTTCCATTTTACCACAAACAATACTATTTACGGAACAGAAATTCGCAAAGACCCGGATGTGGCTGTACCTCTGGTTGCGGATATGTCAAGCGATATATTCTCGCGCCCTGTCGATGTGGCTAAATATGATCTTATTTATGCAGGGGCTCAGAAAAACCTCGCTCCCGCCGGTGTGACTATCGCTATTGTTCGTGAGGACGCCCTCGGCAAGGTTGACCGTTTGATACCCACCATGCTTGATTACCGCACTCACATCAAGAAAGATTCCATGTTCAATACCCCTCCGGTACTCCCTATTTTCTCTGCGTTGCAGACACTCCGCTACTATAAGCAGCTCGGTGGTGTTGAGGTTCTTGAAAAGATGGATCTCGCTAAGGCGGCTGTGCTATATGAGGCGATTGATTCATCTAAGATGTTTGTCGGCACCGTTACCGATCCGGCGGACCGTTCTATCATGAATGTAACTTTCGTTATGAAACCGGAATACAAGGAGCTGGAGAAAGAGTTCATTGACTTTGCTGCTACTAAAGGCATTGTCGGAATCAAGGGGCACCGCAGCGTTGGCGGATTCCGCGCTTCACTGTACAACGCCCTGCCTATGGATAGCGTGAAGGTGCTCACTGCTGCTATGAAGGAATTTGAAGACAAACACTAAATCCTCACAGCCATGAAAGTACTCGTTGCTACCGAAAAACCATTTGCCGCCACTGCCGTAAACTCCATTCGTGCGGTTGTTGAAAACGCCGGTTACACCCTCGCGCTGCTTGAAAAATATACTGACAAAGCGCAGCTTATTGCGGCTGTGGCAGATGCTGATGCGCTTATTGTGCGCAGTGACAAGGTTGATGCCCAGGTCATAGGCGCCGCGCCAAAACTCAAAGTGATTGTGCGTGCCGGTGCCGGATATGATAATATTGACCTTGAAGCAGCGACAGCTGCTGGTATTTGCGTTGAAAACACACCGGGACAGAACTCCAACGCGGTTGCCGAACTCGTTTTCGGAATGGCGGTCATGGCTGCAAGAAATATGTTTGACGGCACCTCCGGGTCTGAACTGAAAGACAAGACGCTCGGTATTCACGCTTTCGGTCAGGTAGGCAGAAATGTTGCTCGCATTGCCAAGGGATTCGGCATGGAAGTAAGTGCGCTTGACCCCTTCTGCCCGGCTGAAGTGATTGAGCAAGCGGGTGTTAAACCTGTTAGCGACATCAAGAACCTGTATTCCCAGAATAAAGTGGTGTCAATCCACATACCCGCAACCCCGCAGACAAAAGGTTCTATAGGCTATGACCTCATAGCATCTATGCCAAAAGGCGGAATATTGGTAAATACCGCCCGCAAGGAGGTGATTGATGAGGAGGGACTCAGAAAGGCACTTGCCGACCGTCCCGACATTAAATATGTGGCTGATGTGAAGCCTGACAACGCTGCGCAGCTTGAGCAGGAATTTACCGGAAGAGTATTCTTCACACCAAAGAAAATGGGAGCCCAGACGGCGGAGGCAAACATCAACGCTGGTATTGCGGCTGCAGAACAGACTGTCGCATTCCTTAAGCACGGAATTGACACCTTCCGCGTCAACAGGTAATAGAATAAAGAAATCACAGTCAAAGCGTCCGGATGGTTATATACCCTTCGGACGTTTTTCTTTATTTCATGAAAACCAGATACACCGCCCCTACAAGCAGACAGAAAGCAGCTATGTGATTCCAACGGAGGGAAAAATCATTAAACATCATAAGGCTGAAAATCACAAAAACAACAAGAGTGATAACCTCCTGCATAACCTTAAGCTGAATCAGAGAGTACGGACCACCGTTCCCCTCGTATCCCATGCGGTTTGCCGGCACCTGACATGTATATTCCAGTAAAGCGATACCCCATGAAATCAATATTATAAGGTACAAAGGCCAGTTGGTGGAAATACCTGATGACGAAAGCTTAAGATGCCCGTACCAGGCAAAAGTCATAAATATGTTTGATACTACGAGCAGAACTATTGTAAGAATCGCTGGTGACATAAATATTTATTTTTTTTGCAAAGATAACCATAATCCTCTCCCCCTAAAAAAACTAAAGATCCTAAAAAAACATACCAGGTAAAGTTGGGGTGGAGGTGTTACAAAAAAATAGAAATCTCTATAAGAGTGTAATTTAGATAAAATGACTATCTTTGCGGTGTGAAAATACGGATACCCTGAAAAGTGTCTGATTGTTTAACTAAATTATAAAGACTTGGATATAGATCCTTTGCCAGCGGCAGATTGTGTTGCCGGCATTTTTTCAGCAGTTTCTGTCTCGCTTCCCGCCTCTTTCGGGGTCGGACAGATTGTAGCTTTGGCTTGCGCCCTTGTGGCGCTGATGATTTCCGGTTTCGTGTCAGGCAGTGAGATAGCATTTTTTTCACTGACCGAGAACCAGCTGGAAGATCTTGAGGATAACCGTAAGGGTGAGAGTATTATAAATCTCGTTAAACGCCCGGAGCGGCTTCTTGCAACAATTCTTATTGCAAACAATCTTGTCAACGTAACTATTGTAGTGCTGTGTAACTATGCGCTTGGACCTGTGTTTGAAGGTATGAGCCCGGTGCTTAGCTTTATATTACAGACTGTGATACTTACCTTTCTGATATTGCTGTTTGGCGAGATTCTTCCTAAACTGGTGGCTAACAGCGATAACATGAAGTGGGTCAACTTCTCTGTGTCAGGAGTTAAGGCAATGATGACTATTCTGCGTCCCATATCCGCTATGTTGGAGAGGAGCACTACTATAGTAAATAAGGTGGTGAAAAAAGGTGACGATGATGTTACCGCCGATGACCTTACTCAGGCACTTGCTATCACTGATGTTCAGGCAGGTGATGACAAGGAGATGCTGGAAGGCATTCTTAAATTCGGTGACACCACGGCAAGTGAGGTCATGACACCCCGTGTTGATATGACCACCATTGACCTTGAAGATTCTTTTGATGAAGTAATGGCTATTGTGATTGAAAGCGGCTACAGCCGTCTGCCGGTGTGTAACGGAAGCCAGGATGACATCAGAGGAGTGCTTTATTCCCGCGACCTTCTCCCTTACATCGGCAAAGCTAAGCCTGACTTTGACTGGCACAAGCTGTTGAGAAAGCCTTACTTCGTGCCGGAGAGCAGAATGATAGATGATTTGCTTGAGGACTTCCGCCGCAGACGCATACACATGGCTATTGTTGTGGATGAATTCGGTGGCACTCAGGGCATAGTCACTATGGAGGATGTGCTGGAGGAGATTGTAGGCGACATCAACGATGAGTATGATGACGAGGAGAAGACTTACAGGAAACTCCCGGACGACACCTATGTTTTCGAGGGCAAGACTCTTCTCGGAGACTTTTTCCGCGTCACCGGCCTTGATGAGGATGACTACAAGGATGTGGCTGAAGATTGTGAGACTCTCGCCGGAATGTTACTCGCCATCAAAGGTGATTTTCCCAAGGAGAAAGAGCCGCTTGTGTATGGACGTTGCCGCTTCCTTATTCTTGATATAAGCGGTCATAGAATTGCGAGTGTCCGCGTTAAAGTGATGCCGGAAATTCAGGATTCGGCAAAGTGAAAAATATTCTGCCCGGCATAATTATACTGTTGACGCTCTTTTCCTGCGGAAAGAGAGAGAAAAACTATCCGCGCCCGGTAGCCTATCCCCGACAGGAAATATACGACTCTACATACCGGCAGCTCGCTGGATTCCCTATTGATTTTTTCATAAATGCCTCTGCCCGGGAGGAGTCTGTGTCCGGTTCGGACTCTGCTGCCTGGTGGAATGTTCGCTATCCGGCATACAATGCAACCCTTCATCTGTCCAGCGTGGCACTGCGAAACGGCGAAGAGACCGCCCAATTGCACTCGCGAATCGAGAGAATGGTTATGAATGTAGGCGGAGCAGCCGTTAATCAGGAGGATTTTTATTCTTCGGACTCGGCATTTCGCGTACTCATTTTTTACGAACCGGGTTATACACCAACCCCCGTTCAATTTGTAGCCGTCGGTAAGGGACGGTTAACAAGCGGAGTGTTCGGATTTGATGCAACTGAAGTAACTCCCGATTCGGTGGCCCCGTTGCTGCAATCGGTTGTGCGTGATATCAGATATTCTTTTTTGAAGTGATGAGACTCTTTGCAACCACACCTATATATAATATATATGTAAAGAAGCTCAAGGTTCCGGGACGAGACTGTGAAATTGCCACGGTAAGGGATATGATTCACCGGCTTTTCGGTGTCTCTGAATTGAGTCACAACTCATCAGGAGCACCTTATATAGAGGGTGTGGATAAATGCATATCCGTCAGTCACGGCGCAGGATATGCTGTCATTGCTGTCAGCACTCAGCCCATTGGAGTGGATGTGGAGGCACCACGGCTACAGCTTGAACGGATACGGACAAAATTCATGCGCCCTGATGACTGCGCTGAAAGCCTTCTCCATGCTTGGACAGCAAAAGAAGCCGCTTTTAAGGCTGTTGGGGAAGCAAAAGTAACAGTACACGATATTGCGGTTAACGGCAATTGCGCGTCAGTCCCCGGTTTTGGCAGTAAAACCATAGACTATTATAATTTAGACACAGCCATTATTGCCGTTGCACATTAAAAAAGTATAAAACCGTGTAATATAGACCGTAATAATTGGCAGTTAACCTAAAAACGGGTTAACTTTGCGACAATTACCACACCTATAATCAATTTGTATGAAAAAAGACGCCAAAGATTCCCAAGATTTCACAAGTGCAGTAACACCTGTAGAGAGAATCAAGTTTATTATTCGGAAAATGGGTATCACCCAGGGTGAATTTGCTCGTCGTGTGGGTCTCGACCCCACCAATATGTCAAAGCACATGAACGGCAAGCTGCCTATTACAGAAGGACTGCTGAACAAAATAGTTGTGAATCTCGGAGTGTCAAAAAGATGGCTCAAAGATGGCAGTGACGTGCCTTTTGGCAAAGCCGGAATGGCGAATTTCACACCTGAACGTCCTTCATCCGCCCTACCTGTGGCAGTGCCTATCTATGATGTGGATGTGGTTGCCGGTACTGAAGAGCTTTCGCGAATGTTTACCGATGACCGCATTATCGGTCACATAAGCATGCCGCGCCTCAAGCGAAACGATGTTATTGTAAAAGTGAGCGGCGACAGCATGATGCCGGTCATAACACCCGGCGGATATGTGGCAATCAATCCACAAAATGATAATCACAACATCTTTTGGGGGCAGATATACGTTATAGTGATGGACGACTACCGATTGGTCAAATATCTGCGCAAGGCTGATAGTGATGACAAAGTGAGACTCGTGAGCGCGAATCCGGCTTATGACGACATGATTGTTGACCGCAGCGAGATAAGAGGACTCTATCTGGTGGACGCGGTTATCAATTGCGAACTAAGATGCTGAGAAAAACTTTTTTATTGATTATAACTGTATTAGCTTTCGCTATCCGGAGTCATGCGGACACACCGTTTGATTCCGTGGCAGCGAAAGCTTCTCGTTTTTATGCGCAGAAAGAGTGGCGCAGCGCACTCGCCATGTACTATCTGATGATTGATGAACGTCCGGCAGACTGCCCTCTGTACTCAACGGCGATAGCTGTTGCCGGAATGGTTGATGACCGTAGTGCGCAGAAACGTCTCACCGAAGATGCCTTCAAGCATCGGCTGCCGGTGGATTCTCTTTTCAACGGAGTATTCGCCAAAGCAATAAGTCTTGGAAATGCGGATATTTTTGAAAAATACATGACGGATGTGGTGACATACGAGCCTTGGCTTGACAGGGCCGTAAGTGCATGGCTGCTGAAATATTATTTATTCCGGCATAACGGACCGCTTGCCATTGATTATGCAGAAAAGATGCTCCGCGGACTCCCTGATAATGTAGAATTCAAGCAATCTCTCGCCCAGGCTTATCTTGATTGCAATGATATACCCGGAGCAGAAAAGGTGTATGACAGCGTACTTGCCGCAGATGCCGATAACATTGAAGCCCTGCTCTATCTTGGTAACGCCGCCATTGAATCCGGCAATAAAAAAACGGGCGCAGAATATCTGCGCCGCGCGTATGAGTTGAATCCAACTCCGTATCTTGATAAGCTACTGAAGGAACTTACACCTCCAGATCACCGTTGAGCACCTCGTGCCAGGGAAGCCCCTGCACAGGCAGCTGTTCCATAAACGGATCGGGATCAAATTCCTCTACATTATGTACTCCGGGCTTCTTCCACTTACCGGTAAGGAACATCATAGCTCCAATCATGGCAGGAACACCGGTGGTATAGCTCACCGCCTGCATTCCTGTTTCCTTATACGCCTCCTCATGACTGCAGTTGTTGTAAATGTAATAAGTCATCGGCTTGCCATTTTTGTCAAGTCCTGATATTCTGCATCCTATAGAGGTTTCGCCATGATAATTCTCTCCAAGATCCTGCGGATTTGGAAGAACAGCCTTGAGGAACTGAAGTGGAACAATCTTAGTGCCGTTGTAATCAACCTCATCAATCCTCGCCATTCCAATGTTCTGAATCACTCTCAGATGAGTAAGATACTCCTGACCGAATGTCATCCAGAATCGTGCGCGCTTGATTGTTGGGAAATTCTGCACCAGACTTTCAAGCTCCTCGTGGTAAAGAAGATATGACTCGCGCCCGCCAATGTTGGGATATGTAAGAGTCTTATGAATTTCAAGCGGATCTGTAGTTACCCACTTGCCATCCTGCCAGTATCTGCCGTTCTGAGTAATTTCACGGATATTGATTTCCGGATTAAAGTTGGTGGCAAAAGCCTTGCCATGGTCGCCTGCATTGCAATCCACAATGTCCAGGTATTCCATTTCGCTGAAATAGTGCTTGGCTGCGTAAGCTGTGAAAACTCCAGACACTCCGGGGTCAAATCCACATCCGAGAATAGCTGTGAGCCCCGCCTTTTCAAATTTTTCACGGTAAGCCCACTGCCATGAGTACTCGAAGTGCGCAACATCCTTAGGCTCGTAGTTAGCAGTGTCAAGATAATTGACTCCGCAAGCAAGACACGCCTCCATTATAGTGAGATCCTGGTAAGGAAGTGCCACGTTGATAACCAGTTCCGGTTTATGACGGTTGAAAAGTTCAACGAGCTGCTCAACACTGTCAGCATCAACGCTGTCTGTGGTGATGTTTGGGCTGCCGATAGCTTTTGCTATGGCATCGCATTTGCTTTTGGTTCGTGAAGCGAGTACAATTTCACTGAACACCTCGGGATTCTGAGCACATTTGTGAGCTACAACCGTGCCTACTCCTCCCGCTCCGATAATTATAACTTTTGACATTAATAATTATATTAATATGGTTTTTTTATGCAAAAACGGTTATTTATTGTGCTAAGTTAACGGTTTTAAGCACATAAAGCAAAGAAGTGCTGACTAAAATAGATTAATTTACATTTGCAAACGAGCCGGGGATAGTCCAAATCCGCCTATCTACCTGAGTCACAGCAACTATACGACTATCAGTAAAACACAAGTTATTAACATCTGATTTTTTTTGCAATTTAATTATGTAAATCATGCGCAAAATTCACTAACTTTACAACGTCAAAAAAAGATTTCCACTTTTAACCTCTATTTATCTGCAATGCAAGAAGAAGTCTATCATATTCCCGCCCTGTTGCCTCAGTGTCTCGACGCGCTGGATATTAATCCGGACGGGGTGTATGTAGATGCAACTTTTGGAGGCGGAGGTCATTCCAAGGCTATAATTGAAAAGCTTGATTATCAGGGGCATCTCTATTCATTTGACCAGGATGAAGATGCAGTTCGGAGAGCGTTTTCCGATCCGCGGTTTACAATTGTGTACTCCAACTTCCGCTATATTTCAAATTTCCTGCGTTACTACAAAGTGAAATCCGTTGACGGAGTGCTCGCTGATTTGGGAGTGTCTTTCCATCACTTTGACGATGCCGACCGAGGATTCTCATTCAGATGGAACGGACCTCTTGATATGCGCATGAACCGCAAGGCAACAATGAATGCAGCGCAATTTATCAACAGCGCATCCGAGGAAAAAATCGCTGATACGCTGTATCTGTACGGTGAGATAAGAGCCGCACGAAAAATAGCATCGGCAATTGTCAAGGAATCGAAGCGCAAACCAATAGAAACCGTGGAGCACTTTCTTGAGGTAGTGAAGCCCTTTGTAAATCCGCGACAGGAAAGAAAAGAGCTTGCCATGATTTTTCAGGCAATAAGAATAGAGGTCAATGGCGAGCTTGATGCCCTGCGCTCGTTTCTTGAACAGACGGCAAAAGTGATTAAGCCCGGCGGCAGACTTGCTATAATAACCTACCATTCCCTTGAGGACAGAATGGTGAAAAACTTCATGCGCACCGGCAATGTAGAGGGTAAAGACACCCGCGACATCTTCGGCAGAAGTGAAGCACCTTTCAAAATGCTTGGAGCAAAACCTATTGTGCCCGACAACGAGGAGATTGAGCGGAACCCGCGCTCCCGCAGCGCGAAACTGAGAGTTGCGGTTAGAAATGAAAACTGATTTATAAACACCGCAAATAACAGATGGCAGCAAAAAAGAGGAAACAGGAGAATGAGAATCCGAACTTGATAGTAAGGATTCGTAGCGGACAGATAATCAGCAGTGATTTCTTTGCCCACAACTGGCTCTCTGTTTTCACTTGCGTTATGGTTATTATGTTTTATATCACCAATAAATACAATTGCCAGACAAAAATGGAGGAAATCAACCGCCTCAGAACCGAGCTGGAAATTGTGAAAACCGAAAGACTACGTGTAAGAAGTACATATATGAGCAACTCCCGTGAATCCTATATGCAACACCTTATAGACTCACTTGGTCTCAACCTGCACGTTCAGGAAAGACCTCCATTCAAGTTAGAAGAAAGATGAGCAAGAAATCTAAAAAAAAACACATCCTTTTTCGCTACGGCATTATTATCGCCCTGATATTCCTGGTTGCTACCGGGGTGATATATAAGCTCGTGGATACCACCATTATATCTGCGGGAGATTGGAATAAGAAAGCAAACGAAGAATTGTCCCGCAACGATACCATTCTGCCGTTGAGAGGGAATATACTTGCCGCTGACGGTAGCATTCTGGCGGCTAATCTGCAATACTATACAGTCAGAATTGACTTCCGTTGCGAAAAATTTATGGAGGAAAAGTACAGAATGGTTCTTGACACCATTGCAGACAGCATGGCATACTATTTTCCCATTCGCACTACCGCACAATGGAAAAAACATCTTTCCGCACCTTTGGAAAAACCGAAAGCAAAGCGACCCAGAGCATATCGACTCATTGACAACATAAGCTATGCCGACTATCGCAAATTGCGCTCATTCCCCTTCTTCTCTGTCAAAAACCGTAACAGAAACGGAATTTCGGTTGAAGGCAAAATGCGCAGAGTCAACCCATACGGAGATATGGCGCGCAGAAGTATCGGCGGTGTCGGTGCAACAGCTCAATGCAAGGAGGTGCACGGAATATCCGGACTGGAAAAAGCGCTCGATTCCTTGCTTTACGGCAAAACCGGATTATCAAAGAAAGTACCATTGACAAAAAGCATCGTGGACTGGACAGACAAACCCGCTGTGCCGGGATTGAACATAACCACAACCATCGACATCAAAATTCAGGATATTGTAGAGAACGAACTTAACGACATCCTCAAGTATTGCAATGCCGATTGGGGGGTGGCTGTGCTGATGGATGTGGCAACCGGAGACATTAAGGCTATTTCCAATCTTGAGAAAAATCCGCGCGCCGACAATTATATTGAGGGCATGAACCGCGCCGTACTCGGATTTGAACCCGGCTCGGTGGTTAAGACAATCTCAATGATGATTGCTCTTGAGGATGGTATTGTAAACTCTATTGATGAAGTTATTTCAACCGGTTCCAGGTATCCATACGCAGGAGGTAATTCCATTACCGATTCACACCCTGTGCCCGCACTGACTGTTAAAGGAGTCATTGAGAGGTCAAGCAATATCGGCATGACCAAAATAATGGTGAGAAAATATGATTTTCACCCCGGCGGATTCTACGCCAGACTCAAGGAAATAGGATTTCTTGAACCGATGCACACCGGTATTGCCGGAGAAATGATTCCGAGAGTTGACAGTGTACCCACAAACCGTGGCGGCAGAATCGCTCTTTCGCGCCAATGCTACGGTTACGCAACAGAAATTCCACCACTCTACACACTGTCGGTTTACAATGCAATTGCAAACGGTGGCAGATATGTTCGCCCAAGACTCGTTTCACGCTTAACCGGCGAAAATTTCGACTCCATTCTTCCGGTAACATACATCCGCGACAGAATCTGCAGCGAAGAAAATGCAGCGAAAATGCGCACCATGCTCACATCTGTTGTATGGGGAGAACACGGCACCGGTAAGCGTCTTAAAAACGATTTTGTGAAAATTGCCGGAAAAACCGGCACCTGCTACATGATTGAAGGCGGACACTACAATAATGCCAAGAAGCGACTCGCTTTCTGCGGATTCTTCCCCGCTGAAAACCCGAAATACTCTTGCATAGTGCTCACCTGCAACCCCAAGCAGAACGCACTCGGAGCTGCCAGCACAAGCGGAGAGGTGCTGAAAAATATAGCCTTGAAGATGTACTCCAGGGGGTTACTTGACAACACCCCGGATTATCGTGCCGAACCGGCTAAGAGCGACCCACCGGTGCTGTATGCCACCGCCAATGCCGAAAAAGCGAAAAAGATTGGAAACATAATAACGTCCGGTGGAAAGCACAGCACTATCCAGCGCCAGAAAATGACGGAAGAAGGAGTACCGTCCGTTGTAGGACTCGGATTGCGCGATGCCATAGCCGCTCTTGAAAACAACGGTTTCAATGTGCAATTCAAAGGCTCGGGATATGTGGCGGCACAAACTCCCGCCCCCGGCACAAATGCAACCCCCGGCTCCAAAGTCACCTTATCATTGAGAGAATAAATAATAAAGAAACAATACTGTTATGATACCATTGAGCGCCCTCCTTTCAGCAATCTCTGTAGAAGAGATTATAGGAAGTACAGACATAGAGATAACCTCTGTTGAGAGTGATTCCCGCAAAATCAAGCTGGGTTCACTCTTTGTGGCAGTAAGAGGCACGGTTGTTGATGGCCACACCTTCATTCCCATTGTAACTGTGGGAGGAGCCGCCGCTATTGTGTGCGAGGAGCTGCCTGAAAGACTTGAATCAGAGATTACATATATTAAGGTGTCCAACTCTGCGGTTGCTCTCGGATTCCTTGCCTCAAGATGGTATGGAGACCCGTCAAGAAAACTCAAGCTTGTGGGTGTGACAGGCACAAACGGTAAAACCACTACCGCTACACTCATTTACGAGATGGCGCGCCTCAACGGACATAAGGCGGGATTGCTCTCTACCGTTTGCAACTATATAGAAACAGAACCGGTGCCCGCAGCACAGACGACACCCGATCCACTGACTCTCAACAGCCTGCTTGCACGCATGGTAGATGCCGGCTGTACATTCACCGCTATGGAGGTCAGCTCGCACGCTGCACATCAGCACCGTATCGCAGGACTCCATTTTGCCGGAGGTGTATTCACAAACCTTACACGCGATCATCTTGACTACCACAAGACCGTGGAAGCATATCTCAACGCCAAGAAATCATTCTTCGATATCCTGCCAAAAGATGCATTTGCCCTCACTAATGTTGATGATAAAGTGGGTGAAGTGATGCTGCAGAACACTATGGCATCAAAACATTCATATTCGGTAAACCGCATGGCTGATTTCACCGGACGCATAATTGAAAGCCGCATTGACGGCACTCTTATGAGCTTCAACGGCAATGAGGTGGAGGTACTGTTTACAGGCAGATACAACGCCTACAATCTCACAGCCGTTTACGGCACTGCCATTCTTCTGGGCTTCGACCCCGAAAAAGTGCTTACCGATATGAGCCGCCTTGTGCCGGTTGCAGGAAGATTCCAGACATTCCGCTCTGCTAACGGTATTACTGCCGTTGTGGACTACGCCCATACACCGGACGCGGTGGTGAATGTGCTCACAGCTATCCGTGAGGTGGTTGGCAACGGTAAGAACATCATCACCGTTGTTGGTGCAGGCGGAAACCGCGACAAGGGCAAACGACCAATCATGGCTAAGGAGGCTGCCACAAGGAGCAATCGCCTCATTCTCACCTCTGACAATCCCAGAGACGAAGAGCCGGCTGACATCCTTGCTGATATGGAAGCCGGACTGGACAATGATACCCGCAAAATTACCCTCAGCATCGTAGATCGCCGCGAGGCTATCCGCACGGCGGCTATGCTCGCCAATCCGGGAGATGTGATTCTGATTGCGGGCAAGGGACATGAAGATTACCAGGAAATCAAGGGAGTGAAACATCATTTTGACGATCGCGAGGTCGTTGCTGAAATCCTCTCAACACTTTAAGGCTCACTTAATATGCTTTACTACTTATTCAACTATCTTGAAGATTTGGGAATACCGGGTGCCCGGTTGATGGATTACATCACTTTCCGCTCCGGAGCGGCGCTTATTCTATCGCTGTTTATCGCCCTCGTGTTCGGCAGAAAGATTATTGACCGGTTGCAGCTCATGCAAGTTGGTGAAATCATCCGTGACCTCGGGCTGGAAGGGCAGATGCAGAAAAAAGGCACCCCCACTATGGGAGGTGTGATCATCATCATTTCCATTCTCGTTCCCTGCTTGCTTTTCGGTGACTTTTCAAGCATTTACATGATGCTTATGATTGTTGCTACACTTTGGCTCGGAACTCTCGGATTTATGGATGACTGGCTTAAGATGAAGCATCACAACAAGGACGGCATGAGCGGAAAATTCAAGATTGTCGGACAAGTGGGGCTCGGACTTATTGTTGGACTCACCATGTGCATGAGTCCGGAAATCGTGATGCGCGAGAATGTCGAGACATTGGATGTGGAGAACGGTGAAATCGTGATATCATACCGTCCTGAAAACATCAAAAGCCCGCAAACAACCATTCCATTTGTCAAGAATAACAACTTCGATTATTCTTATCTTACAGGTTGGATGGGCAAATATGCCATCACAGGCGGTTGGATTCTGTTTGTTATCGTCACAATCCTCGCCATCAGTGCAACATCCAACGGTGCAAATCTCACAGACGGACTCGATGGATTATGCACCGGCGTGTCAGCAATAATCGGGGTGGCACTCGCTATAATGGCATATCTCGGCGGACACATAATATACTCCTCCTACCTTAATATAATGTATATTCCCGGCAGTTCGGAACTGGTGGTGTTTATGGCGGCATTTATCGGAGCCCTGATTGGATTTCTCTGGTATAACGCTTACCCCGCACAAGTATTTATGGGGGATACGGGAAGCCTTACCATCGGAGGTATTATCGCTGTTTTCGCCATTTTAATACGCAAAGAACTGCTGATACCGATACTCTGTGCTATTTTCTTTATCGAGGATCTGAGCGTAATGCTTCAGGTGGCTTATTTCAAATACACGAAGATGCGCACAGGGGTTGGCAAGCGCATATTCAAGATGACACCGCTCCACCACCATTTTCAGAAACCGGGCAACAGCGGCATCGAGGCATTGATTCAGGCTCCTCTGAGAGCTGTGCCGGAATCCAAAATAGTTATACGCTTCTGGATTGTCGCTATTCTCCTCGCAGCGGTCACATTTGTAACCCTAAAAATCAGGTAATTATGACATATTATACAGATAAGGACAAAATACGCACCCTTGTAGTGCTCGGGGGCGGGGAAAGCGGAGTCGGCGCCGCGATTCTGGGCAAGGAAAAAGGCATGAAAGTGTTTCTGTCTGATTCCGGCAGCATCTCACAAAAATATCGTGATATGCTTGATGCAGAAGGCATTGAGTGGGAGAGTGGAACCCATAGCATGGACAAGATACTTGCTGCCGACGAGGTAGTGAAGAGTCCCGGTATCCCCCCCACGGTTCCGGTAGTCAAAGCTATTGTGGAGAAAGGCATTCCGGTGATTTCCGAAATAGAATTTGCCGGAAGATACACCGATGCAAAGATGGTGTGCATAACCGGCAGCAATGGCAAGACAACCACTACCCTGCTCACCTACCACATTCTCCGCAATGCGGGCATCAATGTGGGACTTGCCGGCAATGTTGGCAAGAGCCTTGCACTTCAGGTGGCAAGAGAGAATCATGATGTCTATGTTATCGAACTGTCAAGTTTCCAGCTTGAAAATATGTATGAGTTCAAGGCAAATGTAGCTGTGCTTCTCAATATAACACCTGACCATCTTGACCGCTATGATTACAAGATGGAGAACTATGTCAAAGCTAAATTCCGCATAATTCAGAATCTCACTCCGCAGGACGCATTCATTTACTGGCAGGATGATCCCGTGATTGAGGCGCAGATGACCCATATTGTTACCGAGGCACAGCTTTTCCCCTTCGCCGAGCATGTGGAAAACGGGACAAGAGCCTATGTTGATGAGGACGATTCTCTGGTATTCCTTACTCCGGAAACATCCATGCGTATGCCGCGTGCTGACCTTTCGCTCAGCGGGCTCCATAATCTGTACAACTCTATGGCTGCCGGACTCTCAGCTTGCCTTCTGGATATAAAGAAAGAGGATATACGCAAAGCGCTGTCTGACTTTCAGGGAGTTGAGCACAGACTGGAATTTGTCAGGGAAGTAAACGGAGTGCGCTATATCAACGACTCCAAGGCAACAAACGTAAATTCTTGCTGGTACGCACTTGAGAGCATGCCTGCCAACACTGTGCTGATTCTCGGAGGCAAAGACAAAGGTAACGACTATTCAGAAATTGAACAGCTGGTAAAAGAAAAAGTCAAAGCTATTGTGTGCATGGGAAAAGACAACACCAAGCTCGAACAATTTTTTACCGGCAAAGTTCCTCAGCTCGTATCGGTTCATTCACTTGAAGATGCGGTAACAGCTTGCGTTGAAATTGCACAAAGCGGCGACACTGTTCTCCTCTCTCCCTGTTGCGCAAGTTTTGACCTGTTCACAAGCTACGAGGACAGAGGAAAACGATTCAAAGATGCCGTAAACAACCTGTAACTAAAGAATAACACTTATCATCCCGCAATGGAAACAATATCTACAGCAGCTACTCCATTTGAAAACATCACCTCCGACACTGTCAAGAGCGAGGTGGAAACCAAGCCCGACAAATACATCTGGGGAATTTACATATTTCTTTGTATTGTGTCGATTATTGAACTTTACAGCGCATCCTCACGTGAGGTAGCATCGGCAAAAATAGGTGTTTATGGACCGGTGCTGCGTCACATTTTCATGCTTGCCGCCGGTTGCGGTATCATGCTTCTGCTACAGAGAGTGCACTACCGCAAATTCCGACCGCTTGTTTGGGCATTTGCCCTTATAAGTGTCGTTATGATGCTGTACGTCATGTTTTTCGGAGAAATTGTCAACGGTGCAAGAAGAAGCTTCAACCTCTGCGGTGTAACCATTCAGCCTTCGGAATTTCTCAAGCTGTCGGCTGTGCTTGTTGTGGCTCTGCTCATGTCCAAGAATCAGATTAAAGGAGGAGTCGGAAAAGTCGGTGTCATGCTGTCTGCCGGCGCAATCATGCTGTTCGGCGGATTGTTGATTAAGCAGGGTATGACAAACACACTTCTGCTTATGGGCATCAGTCTGTCCATGATGATTATCGGTGGAGTCGAATGGTCCAAATTCTTCAAGGTATTATTTGTTTATATGATATGCTGCGGTGTTTTCTATGTCTTTATTAAATCAGACGATAGCGAAGATAACCGTAGCGGCACATGGAAAGAACGTATTGAACGTTTTGTGGGTGACGGTGAACCGAAATACAAACAGGAGATAAATGCCAAGAACCGTCAGGAAATGTTTTCCTACATGGCACAGGCAAATGGCGGGGTATTCGGTGTGTTCCCGGGTAATTCTCGAGAAACCGCCCGTCTTCCGCTCGCTTTTTCCGATTTCATCTATGCCATAATTATTGAGGATACCGGACTTGTCGGAGGTATCCTGATACTTGTTGCATATATGCTTCTACTCGGAAGGGCTAATGCCATCGCATCAAAGTGCTCGCGAGTCTTTCCTGCCCTGCTTGTCATGGGGCTGGCGGTGATGATTGCATTTCAGGCACTTTTCCACATGGCTATCGTCTCGGGATTCTTCCCGGTGAGCGGACAACCGCTTCCACTGATATCAAAGGGAGGCACCTCGATACTGATTACTTCAATTGCACTCGGAATGATGCTGAGTGTCAGCCGGTTCGCAATCAGAAACACCGAAAAGAAAGACAAAATCAATGAAGAAATCAATGCTCTGCCGGAAGATATTCGCGCAGCTAACCCTACACAGCTTTAATATATAATATAAGGTATGAAGAGTGACACACATAAACCGTTAAGGGTAATAATCAGCGGAGGAGGTACCGGGGGGCACATTTTCCCTGCTCTATCTATCGCTGAGGCTCTTAAACGTGCAAATCCGGACACCGAAATTCTATTTGTCGGTGCTGAAAACAGAATGGAAATGGAAAAGGTTCCGGCAGCGGGTTTCCCTATTGTCGGACTTCCGGTTGCCGGATTTGACCGAAAGCGTCTGTGGCGTAATTTCAAGGTATTAGCCAAACTTTTCAAAAGTATGGCTAAGGCTAAGAAAGTAATTAAGGATTTTGCACCTGATGTTGCCGTTGGAGTGGGGGGATACGCTAGCGGACCGGTGCTGAAGCAGGCACAGGCGGCTTCTATTCCTACTGTGTTGCAGGAACAGAACTCATACCCCGGAGTGACCAATAAGATGCTTGCTCCCAAGGCTAAGGCTATTTGCACAGCCTATCCGGAGATGGATCGTTTTTTTCCTGCTGAAACAATTGTGCTTACCGGAAATCCCGTGCGTGCGGCTCTGACAGCATCCACCCTGACAAAGGAGCAGGCTTGTGAAGCACTCGGGTTTGACCCGGCTAAGCCGCTGCTGTTTGTTACCGGTGGCAGCCTGGGCGCAAGAACGATTAACCGGAGCGTGGAAGCTGCTCTGAAGCTGTTTGCCGAAAAAGAGATTCAGGTACTGTGGCAAACCGGAAAACTGTATGCCGATGAATGCCGCAAGGCAGCCGAACCTTATCCTTTAGTAAAGGCTATGCCGTTAGTAAAGGCTATGCCGTTCATTGCCGACATGGCTACAGCCTATCGGGCAGCAGACCTCGTTGTGGCAAGAGCGGGAGCCGGCACTATTTCTGAGCTTGAATTGCTCGGCAAACCTGCTATTCTTATACCCTCGCCGAATGTGGCGGAAGACCACCAGCGCAAAAATGCCGAGGCGCTGACCTCGCGCGGAGCGGCAATGATGATTCTGGATGCTGACGCACCTGCTGTGCTTGGCGAAAAAGTATGCTCGCTCATTGGCAATAAGGACGCTCTCACCGGTCTCGGAGCCGCTGCGGCTTCGCTTGCCAAAGAAAACAGTGCGGAGAAAATTGTAGATGTTATTTATTCGGTAGTAATATGAAGCCAAACGTTTATTTCATAGGTGCCGGAGGTATCGGCATGGCGGCTCTGGAGCGCTATCTGCTTGCTAAAGGACACCAAGTTGCCGGTTATGACCGCACGGAAACTGATCTCACGAAAGCTCTTGCAGCCGAGGGAGTAAGCATTTCGTTTGACGGCTCTCCCGAAAGCATCCCCGCTAATTTCACCGACCCTGATACCACTCTGGTGGTTTATACCCCTGCGGTTCCTGAATCTCTACCGCTCTTCAAATGGTTTCGTGACAACGGTTTTGAGATAGTCAAGCGTGCAAAGCTGCTCGGTGAGATAACACGCATGAGCAAAGGGCTCTGCTTTGCCGGAACACATGGAAAGACAACCACATCATCCATGGCGGCGCATTTGCTGCACAACACCCCGGTGGGATGCAGTGCATTTCTCGGTGGAGTACTCCGAAACTACGGCACAAACTTCCTGCTCAGTGAGTCATCGCCATACACTGTTATCGAGGCTGATGAATACGACCGCTCGTTTCATCATCTCACACCTTATATAGCTGTTATCACCGCAACCGATCCCGACCACCTCGATATTTATGGCACGGAAGAGGCATATCTTGAAAGTTTCGCACGGTTTACAGAACTCATCCGTCCCGACGGAGCTCTAATTATCCACACCGGATTAAAACTCAAACCGAGAGTAGCACCGGGAGTTAAAATCTTCACCTATTCCCGCGATGAAGGAGATTTCCACGCAGAAAATATTCGCAGGCAAAACGGGCGCATAACATTTGATTGCGTAACCCCGGATGGTGTCATAAAAGATATAGAACTCGGAGTGCCGGTGGAAATCAATATTGAAAATGCCATTGCTGCCATTGCTGCAGTGACAATAGCCGGAGAGGCTTCAGACGAAACTGTGCGCAAGGCTATGGCATCATTCATGGGACCCAAACGCCGGTTTGAGTTCTATTTGCGTGAGGACGGACCAAAAGGCAGATCCATAATTGATGATTATGCCCATCACCCCGATGAGCTCAAAGCATCGATAACCTCGGTGAAATCCCTTTACCCCGACAGAAAACTTACCGTTGCCTTCCAGCCGCACCTGTACTCACGCACAAGAGATTTCGCCGAGCAGTTTGCCGATGCACTTTCGCTCGCTGATGAGGTTATTCTTCTTGATATATATCCTGCACGCGAAGAGCCCATTCCGGGTGTTACATCAAAAATTATATTCGACAAGGTGAAAACACCCGATAAAGTTATGATTTCAAAGCAAGAGTTGACAAACACCATAAAAAAATGTAACTTTGAAATTTTATTGACAGCTGGAGCCGGTGACATGAGCGAAATGTTGCCGCAGATTGTAAAAATTGTTGAGCAAGCAAAATGAAGAAAAGCAGTACGCTAAAAAATATGAGAAAGGCTAAGAGACAGCGCACCCTTTATCAGGCATTGGGTTCGGTGATTCTTGCCATATATCTCGTTATAGCTCTTAATGTTACTGCGGGTGTAAGCGCAAACAGAGAGTGCACCGGGCTGAGAATTGCTGTTAACGACACCACCTCTCTGAAATTTGTGACAGCTCCTGAACTCGCTAAAGAACTCGGCACTCTTCCGCTTGACGTTAACGGAGTGAAAATCAACAGCATCAACACTGACAGCATCGAGCGCTTTCTAAGCTCAATCGACAATATTGAAAAGGTGAATGTGCTTCGCCTCACCGATGGCACCGTGCTCATAACCGTTGATCCTCTCCACCCGGTTGCAAGGGTATTTGACAAAGACCGGTCATATTACATCAACAGAACCGGAAAACGGATTTCGGCAAATGCACGGTATCATATAGATGTACCTGTTATTCAGGGACATTTCACCGACTCGCTCTTCCCACCGGAAAAAATTGTACCACTGCTTGATTACATAACATCCGATTCGCTTTGGAATTCATTGATTTCCATGATAAAAGTGGATAAATCAAATGATATAATACTCGTGCCAATAGTCAGAGGTCAGGTTATTAACTTCGGAACACCTGATGACTTCAAGAGCAAATTCCATAGGCTGGAAAGAATGTATGCAGAAGTCATGCCGGTAAAGGGATGGAACTACTATGACACCATCTCTGTGAAATGGAACAAGCAGATTGTTGCTACCAGACGGCAGAAAAGACTTGACAAGCCTAAGTTTATAGAAGAAGATGATGATGAGGAAACCGATATAGCCACCATGATTGCCGGTGATGGCGTTGCGCCCGGACAGGTTAAGGCAGGCGTTAAAGCTAAGGATGACAAACAGATTCCCGCATCAGTGATTAATAATAATGTAAAAGAAAAATCTCCCGCACAATAATTCATATATGGACAGCACAACAATTGTAGCCCTTGAAATTGGCAGCTCCAAAATTTGTGGAGCGGTTGGCACCGTTAACGCCGAAGGCATACTCACAGTCAAGATTGTTGAGGAGGAGCCACTCGTTGATAGTGTAAGATATGGACAACCGAGAAATATTAAGGTTGCCTCAACATCTATCCAGAGGATTCTCCGCAAAATACAGAACCGTCTGGAGGGACGGAAGATTCTGAATGCGTATGTTGGGATAGGAGGCCGCTCGCTCGGCTCTATTGCTACACAAGTGGAGAGAAACTTGCCGCCGGAAACAGAAGTGACACCGGAATTGCTGAACAGACTCAATATTGAAGCAAAAAATTCGGCTAATACCGATAAAGATATTCTCAAAGTTGAACCGAAAGCGTTCTTTATCGACAATGTGAGAATTGATAAAGACCCCGTGGGTATGTACTGTTCCGATATCAGAATGGATGCCAATCTGATAGTTTGCAGAAAACAACTCAAAAGAAATGTTGATCTCCTCGTAAAGGAAACTGTCGGGCTCGGAGTAACGGGATATGTCACCAGACCTATTGCTGAGGCTGAACTTGTGCTGACACCCGATGAAAAGAGACTCGGCTGCATGCTCGTTGACTTCGGAGCTGAAACCACTACGGTGGCTATTTACAAACAGGGCAGGCTGCAGTATCTCTCTACTCTTCCGATGGGCTCAAGAAATATCACTCGCGATATCACCACCCTCAACTATGTGGAGGAGGAAGCGGAAAATATCAAGATTACGAGAGGACACGCTTCTTACACCAGAGAAACCGGCGACAGTGTTTCTCTGCCGGAAATCACTCATCTGGTGGTACACCGCACATCGGAAATTATAGCGAACATCAAGGCACAGATTAAATATGCTTCACTAACAGCACAGGAACTGCCGGGAGGAATTGTGATTGTGGGACGAGGAGCTAAATTGCCGGGATTCAGCGAAAAGGTTGCGGGTGAAACCGCACTTAAAGTCAGAATCGGTACCGCTAATTCACCCATGGTGAGAATTGGCGACAGCCGTATTCCCTCAGATTCTGTGGATATCATTTCTATTCTACTTGCAGGCAGTGCTGACCCTGTGGAATGTATTGAACCTAAACCGGAACCGGTGACACCGCAAGAAGAGCAGGAAACAGAACCGGAACCGGAGTATAACGACGGTAAATCAGGCAAAGGTAAGAATCCTTTCAGCGGTTGGGTTAAAGCCCTTAAAGATGCGTTAAATCCCGGTGAAGAGGAGGATGAAGATTTCTGATTACTGATTATGATTGTGGATAGACCCTATATAAAACAACCGTAAAGAGATATGGACGAACAGTATAAGAACCAGATAGACAGCATAGCCGACAGTTTTGAAGCGGCTGAAAATAAGGCTGACAATAAAATATACATCAAGGCAGTCGGAGTTGGCGGCGGTGGAGGCAATGCCGTAAACTATATGTACCGTCAGGGTATCAAAAATGTAGCATTCGCATTGGTAAATACCGATGCCCAGGCACTTCGTTCATCGCCGATACCCACAAAAATCACAATTGGATCGGGACTTGGTGCCGGAAATAAACCCGTGGTGGCTAAGGAAGCGGCGGAAAAAGATCTGGAGAAAATCGAGACACTGTTTGAGGACAATACCCACATGGTTTTCATTACCGCTACTCTCGGTGGAGGAACCGGTACCGGAGCCGGACCTGTTGTTGCTAAAATTGCCAAAGACAAGGGGCTGCTCACTGTTGGCATTATCACGATTCCATTCTACTTTGAAGGAGATTCCAAAATCCTCAAGGCACTTGAGGGTGTGGAGGAAATGCGCAAGAATGTGGACTCCCTTCTGATTATAAACAATGACCGACTGATTGATATTTACGGGGAACTCGATTTTTTCAATGCGCTTGAAAAAAGTGATGACACTCTCGCTACTGCGGCTCGATCCATATCCGAAATAATAACAACCGAAGGTCACATGAACCTTGACTTCAGAGATGTTGAAACAACTCTGAAAGATGGAGGAGATGCGATTATAAGCATTGGATATGGAGAGGGTCCTGACCGTCTCCGTCAGGCTATTGACAACTCACTAAATTCACCATTGCTTAAAAACAGCAATATTCTGAGCGCTAAGAAATTGCTGTTTAACATCTATTTCTCTCAGAATGCCACCAATAAGTTCAAGATGAAAGAGATGGATGAAATGACAAAATTTGTGAAGAGCATTGATTCAAAGGTCGATGTAATCTGGGGCACAAGTGTTGACAATGAACTTGGAGACACAGTGAAAATCGCGCTGCTCGCATCCGGTCTGGAAGTGGATTTGCAATCAAACAGTCAGGATGATGCCCGCCAGGAAATCCCCGATTCTCCACAGCAGACACCGATTGAATTTGACAGACTCAGAAGCGAGTATGGAAACAAGGTTGATGACTATAATACCAATTACATCATTCTTACTCCGGAGCAGATGGACGATGACAATATTATTGAGATTCTCGAAAACAACGTAGCCTATAAGCGTGAGAAAAAGCTTGTTGAAAGTCTCAAGCATACAAACTCCAACAATCCGGTCACGATGCCACAGAATTCCAACAGGGCAAGTTCAGGTAGTATCGAAATACAGTTCTAACAAAAAAACCGGCTGTCAGCCGGTTTTTTTATTAGAATTCCATTGATTATTAAATAAGTTTAGCAGCTCTTTCGGCTATCTGCTCAGCGGTAAGACCGCAAGCACGTTGCACCTCACCGGCATCGAAACGGTTGAGGAATTCTTTCGGTAAACCCAGATTCACCACCTTAACGGGAGCTTCACC
This sequence comes from Barnesiella sp., assembly GCA_014800945.1. Taxonomy (GTDB): domain Bacteria; phylum Bacteroidota; class Bacteroidia; order Bacteroidales; family Muribaculaceae; genus Paramuribaculum. Next base: position 113,921 of record JAAVFD010000012.1, read on the forward strand.
AAGGTAAGATGCCACTTTCTGACCGTAGCCACCGTCAATAATACCATCCTCGGCGGTAATAATCACATCATAGTTCTTCAATGAATCAAGTGCGGCTGTATCAAGCACTGATACATTGCGCGGATTTATGACTGTGGCTGAAACGCCTTTAGCCTCTAGCTTATCCGCCGCCTCTATCATGGTTGACAGGAATGTGCCTACGCCTATCAGGGCAACCTTGCTGCCTTTGCGCACAAACTCGTACTCTGCCCGACTGTAATCGTCAAGCAGTCCGGCAGCAGGATTATGAACCACTGCGCCTCCGGGCTGACGCACAACTACCGGAGTCTTTGTCTGTGAAATCGCCCAGCGGAGCATTGACAGATACTCTTCCTTGCTCGTTGGAGTAAGTACCAGCAGACCGGGGATATTGCTCAGCAGACCGAGGTCAAAAAAGCCAAGGTGAGTCTCATCATTCATGCCGAACATTGAGCCGTAAACAACATTAAACACTGCAGGCTGACGGTTGAGAGCTGCATCCTGACTGAACTGATCGTAGGCGCGCTGGAGAAATGTGCTTACCACTCCGAATACAGGACGGACCCCGCCAGCCGCCATACCAGCGGCAAGATCTACCGCCTGCTGCTCAGCAATGCCAACATCTACAAACTGCTTTCCTGCCTGAATTCGGCGATTCTTTGAAAAACCAATAGCTCCGGGAGTGCCAGCGGTAATAACAGCAACCTGCGGATTCTTAGCCATCTGGTCAAGCATTTCTGTTGCAAAAATATCGGTGTAATCTTCGCCGGAATCGCTAACAAGAAGCTCGCCCGTTTCCGGGTCAAAAGGCATGCTCCAGTGAAATTTTTCCTGATTCTCCTCAGCAACCTTCAGCCCCAGACCCTTGAAGGTATTGATATGAACTACTACAGGACGGTCGCTGTCCTTTACCGACCGGAACATATTGATAAGCGATTCCAAATCATTGCCGGCATGAACATAGCGGTAAGCATAGCCGAATGAGCGGAACAGATTCGGCTCCCCCTCACCCTTGGTGTTGCGAAGCATACGCAAATCAGCATAAATACCGCCGTGGTTTTCAGCGATACTCATATTATTATCGTTCACAACCACGATGAAATTGCTGCCGAGGGTAGCACCGAAGTCCAGACCCTCGAAAGCCACACCTCCGCCAAGTGAACCGTCACCTATCACTGCTACAACGTTCTCTTTGCCGCCGCGCATATCGCGCGCTTTGGCAAGACCGCTGGCGAGTGATATAGCCGAAGAGGTGTGCCCGAGCGAAAACAGGTCATACTTGCTCTCGCGAGGATTGGTATAGCCTGTAACATCGTCATAGTGAGCAACATCTGTAAATGCGCTCATTCGCCCCGTTATCATTTTGTGGGGATAAGTCTGATGCGATACATCAAACACTATTTTATCTTCAGGGGTATTGAAAACATAATGAAGGGCAATCACTGCCTCAACCATGCCCAGGTTCGGGCCAACATGACCTCCGTGCGCCGAAACCTTGCTTATCAGAGCCTTGCGCATTTCAGCTGCAAGATGTTTGAGTTCGTCGATACTCATTTTACGGATAGCCTCGGGCGAGGTTATCTCATTCAAATCAATTGTACTCATATCAATCTATTTTTGTCTTAATTATCTAACAGGTATAAACGAATCAATTGAAGAAAAGTTGCTTCTCATGACTTCTGGTATTCGGTAGGAGACATTCCCGTGAGATGCTTGAAGTACTTGCCGAAGCTCGACTGATTGGTGAAATTCAGCTCGTAGGCTATCTGCTGAACATTCTTGCCTGAAAAGCGAAGCAGATTCTTAGCCTCCAACAGCACATACTCGTCAATCCAATCAGCAGCGCATTTGCCTGTTGACTCCTTAATTATAAGCGACAGATACTTCGGTGAGATAAAGAGCTTGGAAGCATAGAACGCTACAGACCGCTCACTCCGATGATATTCATGCACAAGACGTATAAAATCCTTGACATAACCGGACCGGCGGCTTTTTATCTGGGTTCCTGCCGAATTTGCTTGAGGGTGATTGATACTGAACTGAATGAGCTGATACACAGTGGCTGAGATAAGACACCGCGATATGCTCCTGACACACTTCTCATCTGTATTGACACTCGTGTTTGAATGGATAAGGGAGAAATATTTCCTCATCAGATTGCTCTCATCCTTTGAAAGGTCAAGTATGTTTGCCGGCGATGTGGGCATTCTCGCTGCCGTAAGCATATTGATATCGAGGTTTATGTCACGCATAAACGATTCAGATACTATCAGCAGGTATGCCTCAAGGTTTTCGCCATTTGCATTCCGTGTCTGGATAAGGCAGTCAGGACCTAAAACGGCAACAGAGTCAGATTTGAGCGTGTAGTGGGTCAGATTAACCTCAAGCTCGATTTCACCGTTGAGAATCAGCGCAATCATTATACCACCCAGGCGCGTAGGCGCCTTACCCATATCAGTGAACAGGTTCGGGTCAGACAACCGGGCACAGATATAGTCAGCGCCAAGTTTGCTGAACTCAGATGACACCTCTTCCAGCTCGTAACTTGATATTATTACATCCTCTTTTTTCATGTATTTCTTTTCAAAACTTGCTCAAATTTAGAAATAAATATCAGAATATAAAGTATATTTTAGTGGATATGGTAAAAAGTGTGGCAATTTATGCGAAACAATCGGAATATTGGATCATTAGAGCCGGTTGTAAAATGATTTTAATTATATTTGCAGATTCTAAGATATGGCTGAGTCAAACGAAATATCATCTGTGCCCACAAAAGAAAAGAATAAGTGGTGGAAACCGTTGGTTAAGTACGGCATACCCCTTGTTATCACTCTGGGCTTGTGCTATCTGCTGTTCACATCGGTGAATTTGCACGAAATGATGCATATTATCCGCACTGAGTGCGATTTCAGATGGATTGCAGCCGGTCTCGCTCTCAGCATCTTGAGCCACGTTATCAGGGCAATGCGCTGGCAAATACAGCTTTACGCTCTCGATGTGAAACCGCCCCTGTACATTACTATACTGTCGATTTTCGGCACATATGCCGTTAATCTCATTTTTCCCAGACTCGGAGAATTCTGGCGCACTGGATATATCTCAGCAAGACAGAACGCACCTTTCTCAACCGTGTTCGGGTCAATGGTGTGCGACCGGCTGTCAGATACAATAACCGTACTCCTCATGCTCTTTGCGGCTCTATTGCTTGCCCGGCCTCAGATAATGGGCTATCTGCAACAGAATCCGCAGATGTACGACACTATCAAAGAGTTGATTGCTTCGCCCTGGACATGGATAGCCATTCCGGCACTGATACTCCTGCTCTGGTTTCTATGGAAATATAGCCCTGAAAATAAGGTCGTAAAGGCTGTCAAAGGGCTGTTTGCAGGTATATGGCAAGGTTTCGCCGTTATAGGCAAAATGAAAGGTAAGGGCAAATGGCTGGTATTAACGCTACTGCTATGGGGCTGTTATTTCTTTCAGCTCTATCTCGCCTTCTTCGCATTTCCCGCTACGGCAATGGTTGTTGAGCGCTACGGCATATCCGCTGTGTTTGTTTGCTTCGTACTGTCCAGCCTATCGATGGGAGTGCCCTCAAACGGCGGTATCGGACCCTATCAGTGGGCACTTGTGTTCGGGCTCAGCATGTACGCCGCCGGCATTCCGGAGCTCACCAAGGAATACTCAACCGCCTTTGCCAATATGGTACTGTGGTGCAACACCCTCCTGCTTATCCTGTTAGGACTTATAACATTCGTTTCCATTGCTATTGACAAACATTACACAAAGAAAATAAACCCGCAAAATGAAAGTTGACGAAAACGGTGAAGAATTATTCGAGGAGGAAGATGACAAAAACCTTTCTCAGCCCAATGGAGTGATTGATTTCTCATCCGATAGATCGGATGCGCGCGCACATGCTCCGGCACCGAAGAAAAAACATCGGGTACGCAATTTTTTCCGGTTTGTAATTACTATAGCTGTTTTGGTACTTGCTGCTGCATTTTATGTGAGATATTTTAATCCTTATGCAGTGGAGGCGCGAACAACAGGCTATGTTACGGAGTTTGAAAAGAGAGGTATCATATTCAAGACATTCGAGGGAGTCATGGCTACCGAGACTGCTTTGGGTGATTCCGCAAAGGTATATGACCGCAATTTCACATTCACAGTGCCTGATGCCGAGCTCGCACGAAAGCTACAGACACTAGCTACAGGCACCCCACGCAGAGTGACTCTTGTGTATGAGAAATACTACGGTATGCTACCCTGGAGAGGTGGTTCCACCAATGTGGTCACTGATATTATGGATAACTAACGAATGAAAATTATTTACACTAAATCTTATAGTATATGTCAGAAATCAAATGCATAGGCATCCTCACTTCAGGAGGTGATGCTCCGGGAATGAATGCGGCTATTCGCGCCGTAACCCGCTCAGCTATTTTCAGCGGATTTAAGGTAAAGGGCATTTACAGAGGATATAAGGGACTTATATCGGACGAGATTCAGGATTTCAGAACTCAGAATGTAAGTAACATCATTCAGATGGGCGGCACAATTCTCAAAACAGCGAGATGTCCGGAATTTGCCACACCTGAAGGACGACAGCTTGCCTACGACAATATCCGCCGTCATGAAATAGACGCTCTTGTGGTTATCGGAGGCGACGGCTCTCTCACCGGTGCGCGAATTTTTGCCAATGAATTCAATTTCCCCTGCATCGGTCTGCCGGGCACCATTGACAATGACCTGTACGGCACAGACACAACCATCGGATATGACACCGCTCTCAATACCATTATGGAGTGCGTCGATAAAATCCGTGACACCGCTACAAGCCATGAGCGTCTGTTCTTTATCGAGGTGATGGGCCGCGATGCGGGATTCCTTGCCCTCAACGGTGCTATAGCATCGGGAGCTGAAGCAGCCATCATACCGGAGATTTCTACCGAGGTTGACCAGCTTGCCGAACTTATTCAGAACGGTTTCCGTAAGAGCAAGAACTCATCCATTGTACTCGTTGCAGAGAGCCCGGTTACCGGCGGAGCGATGGGAATGGCTGAGCGCGTGAAAAACGAGTATCCCGGCTACGATGTGCGTGTGTCTATTCTCGGACACCTCCAGCGCGGTGGTTCACCTACCGCCCACGACCGCATTCTGGCGTCACGCATGGGAGCTGCCGCTATCGATGCTCTTCTCGATGACCAGCGCAATGTTATGATCGGCATCAAGAACGATGAAATCGTTTATGTGCCCTTCTCTAAGGCTACAAAATACGACAAGCCTATAAACCGCGCCCTTCTTGACACCCTGCGCCGTCTCTCTATCTGATATGGCTTTACCACAGGGTTTTGTACAGATGATAGAGGGGCTTGCGTTCCCTCCTTTCAGCAATCTTGCCCAAACTCTTGCCCAAACCGCGCCTGAAGTATCGGTGCGGTTCAACAGGGCGAAACATACCGCCGTTCCACCGCTCGCCGATATGGTGCCGTGGTGGAGCGGTGGCTTTTATCTGCCTAAGAGAGGAGCTTTTACCTTTGACCCCGCGCTGCATCAGGGCATTTATTATGTTCAGGATGCCGCTTCAATGTTTATTGCGAGGGTGGCTGAGACACTTGCCGCCGGACAGCCGGTTAAATGGCTCGATGCCTGTGCCGCACCGGGAGGCAAGACTACCGCGGTAATAGATGCGTTGCCTGTCGGAAGTGTGATTGTGGCTAACGAGTTTGTCCACAACAGGGCGGTGATTCTCAGAGAAAATCTCGCCAAGTGGGGCACTCCCGAGGTAAAGGTTTGCGAAGGTGACACCGGATACTTTTCACAATTCAAGTCGCTCTTTGACATTATAGCCGCTGATGTGCCTTGCTCCGGTGAAGGAATGATGAGAAAAGACCCCGAGGCGGTGGCGCAATGGAGTCCCGCACTCGTGGAATCCTGTGCTAAAAGGCAAAGGGAGATTATCAGCAACCTTTGGAGCTCGCTCAAGCCCGGGGGATATTTCGTTTACAGCACCTGCACCTTCAACCGCACGGAAAATGAAGATATGGTGCGTTGGATAATAGATGAATATGATGCTGAACCGGTGGAAATTCCAGCAGAAGCATCATGGGGTATATCGCCAGGTATCAATGTTGATTTTCCCTGCTACAGATTCATTCCCGGAATAACCCGTGGAGAGGGACTGTTTATGGCTGTTCTTCGTAAACCGTCTCAAGAAGAGAGTGCCAGCCAATCAAAAAGCAAGTCAAAACATAAAAAGGTTACACAGCCAAAAGCCAATCTGCGCCACTGGCTTAAACCTGATGCGGCTGTGGAGTTGATTGAGGATAAAGACAAAATAATAGCCCTATCAACCTCCCTGCTCGCGCTTGAAATGCCGCCCGAATTACGCCCATATGTGGAGATAGCCGTTGCCAAGGGGCGCGACTATATACCCTCGCAGCAACTGGCGCTCAGCACCATACTTGCAGAGGACAAATTTCAGACGGTTGAGGTTGACCGGCTCACGGCACTTCAATACCTCAGATGTGAGGCGCTCAGGCTTCCCGATGATACCCCGAAAGGCATAACCCTGCTCAAATATCTCGGCTATCCTCTCGGATTTGTGAAAAACCTTGGCAACCGTGCCAATAATCTATATCCCTCCGAGTGGAGAATCCGGTCGGCAGTCTCTCCGGAATCCCTCCCGCCCCTGCCGTTCTGAACACCCCGGGTCAGATGATTCCGGTTTTCCCCAATGCTTTCGAGAGGCACCGGCAGAGCCCGGCTCGACACGGTTAATTACTGTTAAAAGTATTTATCTCTGCGACCTATTTCCCGAGAGAGCTTGTTTATAAGTCATACGAAACAAAATCAAAACAATTATTAATTAAAAACAACGAATTATGAACACAGCTCCTCTTCAGGGCATCAAGGTAGTTGATTTTACCGAGGTGCAGTCAGGACCTTCTTGCACACAGATGCTTGCATGGCTCGGTGCAGATGTTATTAAAATCGAACGTCCCGGTGTAGGTGACGCAACACGTAAAGAACTTCAGTTTAATCCTGACCTTCCAAGTTATTATTATCTCCAGCTTAACTCCGATAAGAAATCTCTTACATTGGATGCCAAGACACCTGATGGCAAAGAAATTCTGACCAAACTGATTCAGGAGTGTGATATTTTTGTAGAAAACCTTCACCCCGGAGCCATGGATAAACTCGGCTTCAGCTGGGAGGTTGTTCACAAGCTTAATCCTAAATGTATTTACGGTACCATCAAGGGATTCCCGGTATCTTCAAAGTACGCAAATCTTAAGGCATACGAGCCTATCGCTCAGGTAACAGCCGCAGCTGCTTCAACCACCGGCTGGTATGACGGCGAATACAATATTCCTACCCAGAGCGGCGCTGCCCTCGGTGACTCTAACACCGGTATGCACCTGCTCATCGGTTTGCTTGCCGCTCTTCAGCAGAGAAATAAAACCGGCGAGGGCTGCTATGTATATCAGTCAATGCACAATGCCTGCCTTAACCTCTGCCGTATCAAGACACGTGACCAGCTCACACTTGACAAAATCGGTTATCTTACCCAGTTCCCGCAGTATCCCAACGGTAAGTTCGGTGACTGTGTACCCCGTTCAGGCAATATTGAAGGTGGCGGTGTGCTCGGTTGGACATATAAATGTAAACCCGCCGGCGATATGGATAGCGAAGTTGATGCCAACAACTATGTTTACATCATTCTTCAGCGCGGTGCCAAAGACTTTGAACTTGCCTGCAACGCTATGGGATTCCAGGATTGGCTCACCAACCCCGACTTCAACACAGCAGATGCACGTGACCGCAACAAACAGGCTATTTACCAGCGTATCGGAGCCTGGACTGCCGACAAGACCAAATTTGAGGTTACAGAAATTCTCGGCAAGGCAGGTGTGCCTGTAGGCCCTGTGCTTTCTACCAAGGAAATCATGAGTGATGAAACACTTTACGATGGAAATACCCTCGTTCGCATTAACCAGGGTGGTGAAATCGGTGAATTTGTAACAGTTGGATGTCCGTTCACCATGAGCAACTATCAGCCGACCTACGGTCCTGCACCTTCACTTGGCGGCAACACCGCAGAGGTGCTCACATCACTCGGCTACACTGCCGAACAGCAGGCTGAGTTTGCTAAAAACGGTACAACCGAGCCTCTTGCAAACGGTCAGATGTAATTGACCTAAACTATAAATTAACATAAAGCCAGCGGAGCGGGGGGAACCGTAAACCGGGACTCAGCTCCGCTGCTTTTCTTACCAAAATTCAAGAAACATTCTAAAAAATCACAATTATGGCTACAACAACCACAACTCCCGCCACCACTCCCCAATTTCCGGAGCAGGTGACCGGTATGTATATACTCGCAGAGGCTCTGCGCCGCGTAGGAATCAATGATGTTTACGGTCTGGTAGGAATACCTGTTACCGAAGTTGCTTATGCAATGCAAAAAATCGGCATGAACTATTACGGTTTCCGATTTGAGCAGCAGGCAGGTATGGCAGCCGCAACCCACGGCTTCCTCACCCGTCAGCCGGGTGTGCTTCTCACCGTTTCATCACTCGGATTTCTTAACGGTTTGACAGCTACCGCAAACGCCACTATCAACTGCTACCCGATGATTCAGATTTCAGGTGCGTCAGACCCCACTATGGTGGATATGAACATGGGCACTTACGAGCAGCTTGACCAGCTCAACACAGCCCGTCCCCTCGTTAAAGCAGCTTTCCGTTGCTCATACGCAAAGGATATCCCTTCAGCTGTTGCAAGAGCTTACCGCGCAGCAGTGAGCGGACGTCCGGGTGGTGTCTATATCGACATGACCACCCCTGCCCTCGCTGAAATCATGAACCGCGAGGATGCAGAGAAACTGTTCTTCGACCCCGTTGATATTTACTCTGAAGTAGCTCCTAATGCCGAATCAGTTGAGCGTGCCGCTGAGATTCTCGCTTCAGCCAAACGTCCTGCCATTCTTCTCGGTAAGGGTGCAGCATACGCTCAGGCAGAGGACAAAATCAAAGAGCTCGTTGACACTTACAAGATTCCTTATCTGGCAATGTCAATGGCTAAAGGACTTCTTCCCGACAACGCTCCGCTCAGCGCACTGTCCTGCCGCTCAACGATCATGGAACAGGCAGATGTAGTGATGGTTATCGGAGCCCGTATCAACTGGATGCTTGAATTTGGCAAAGGCAAATGGAATCCGCAGATCAAATTCATTCAGCTCGATGTAGAGCCTCAGGAAATTGACCGAAACGTACCTATCGCCGCTCCTGTTGTTGGCGACATGAATATTTCTCTTGACGCTATCCTCACCGCCCTCAAAGGCAAAACCATGCAGGCTGACCCGACATGGGTTACCTCATTGCAGGCTGAGTCAAAAGAGAAAAATGCCAAGTTCCAGGCTCGTCTCACCTCTGCCCTCTCGGCTACACCTATGAATCACTGGACTGCAATCAGCGCAATCAAACCTGTGCTTGAAAGCAATCCTGATGTTATTCTCATCAACGAAGGAGCCAATACTCTTGACGACACCCGTGACTCTGTGGATATGTCGCTTCCTCGCCACCGCGTTGACTGCGCCACATGGTCTATCATGGGCATGGGCATGGGTTCCGCTATCGGAGCAGCTGTTGCAACAGGTAAGAGCGTAGTGGCTGTTGAAGGTGACTCTGCTTTCGGATTCTCAGGCATGGATTACGCTACAATCTGCCGTTACGGACTCCCTGTTACTGTGGTGATTTTCAACAACGGAGGTATATATAACGGTATCGGTGTCAATCCCTCAGGAGGCACAGCGCCCGCTCCTACCACCCTTGACATCAACGCCCGTTACGACAAAATCGGTGATGCATTCGGCTCCAAGAGCTACTATGTAACCACACCAGACGAACTCACCGCAGCACTCAAAGAGGCGATCGCTTCCAAGAAGCCTGCCATCATTGATGTTCAGCTCGCAGCCGATTCCGGTAAGGAAAGCGGCCACATCGGCTACCTCAACCCGACTCCTCTTATTGAATATACCGTATAAAAAACTTTCCGTTAACGCCTAAATTATTAATTATGGAACACATAATACTATATGCGATTGTCCCGATTATCGTGGTGATGCTCGCGGGCTATATCTCCGGAAAGAAAGGTATTTTCAGCGGTGATGATGCCAAGAAGTTCAATAAAGTGGTGCTTGACTATGCACTCCCTGCAGCCCTATTCGTGTCAATAGTGCAGGCAAGCCGTGAAGATTTGGCAAAGGATTTGAAACTCACCCTCGTATCTCTGATCGGTATTATGGGCTGTTTCATGCTTGTCTATTTCATTTTCCGCTACTGTTTCAAGAAAAACACCGGCGCTGATGCTGCGATATCAGCTCTTATCAGCGGTTCGCCAACAATTGGATTCCTCGGTTTTGCCGTGCTGGAACCGATATTCGGAACAACTCCCGCTGTGGCTCTTGTAGTAGCTATCGTTGGTATCGTTGTCAATGCCGTAGGTATTCCGGTGGGACTCTCGCTCATGAATGCCTCGCTTGATGAAACCAACCCGAATAAGACCAAGGAAAGCGCATGGAAACCAGTGCTCCACGCTCTTGCTCAGCCTGTTGCATGGGCTCCTATCCTTGCCGTTGTTCTGGTGCTCTGCGGTTTGAAATGGCCGGCTTGGTTAAGCCCCTCATTCGACCTCATCGCTAAGGCAAACGCCTCAATGGCTGTGTTCTCAGCAGGTATCACCCTTTCAGCAATCACTATCAAAATCAACTGGCAGGCCATTCTCGGCTCTATCATGAAGATGATTGTGATGCCGGCTGTGGTTTTGATTCTCGGACTCCTCTTCCACATGGATCCGTTCAACCTCAAGATGCTTGTTGTTGCAGCAGCTCTTCCCCCTGCTTTCTCAGGTATCATTATTGCGGATGAGTACAACACTTATGTTGCAACCGGCACATCATCACTCACACTGAGTGTGATACTCTTCATCGGATTCTGTCCCTTGTGGATTTGGCTCACCGATTTGGCTTTAGCAGCATAATCGCACTGAATTAATTAAGTTAAACCCAATAAATCCCGAACGCGTAAATCGTGTCCGGGATTTTTTCGTATCTTTGCACCCACAAAATCAACCCCTATAATGCGAATTATTAAATACTTATATCTGATTGTTGCAGCAATTACGCTCCCCGGACACGCTTTTGCCAAGGAGATTCCGGACAGTATAAGCTACTCGGTGGAGGGCGCGGCATCGGTCAGTTCCGGAGATAATACTCCTTTCTGGCTGGTTAACAATCGCTTCGGACTCTCCTCCATTGAGAAAAACAATGGCTACCTCCGAGCAGGGTTATTCAAGGAAGCTAACCGCAACGGCAAGAAATTTGCGTGGGGTGCGGGAGTGGATCTCGCTGTGGCATATAACTTTTCATCAACATTCGTTGTGCAGCAGCTGTATGCCGATTTGCGCTACCGCTGCCTCGGACTCACTTTAGGCAGCAAGGAATTTACCGGTGGATTCAACAACCCCCGCCTGTCATCGGGCAACCTCCTCTTTTCCAACAATGCCCGCCCTATTCCGCAGGCAAAAATAGGCATTCCGGAATACACCTTAGTGCCTTGGACTAACGGCTGGCTTGCCGTGAAAGGCTATGTTTCGTACGGATTTTTTACCGATGACAAATGGCAGAAAAGCTTTGCTGCCGAATGGAGCAAACGCACAAAGCATGTGCTCTTTCATTCCAAAGCGGGATTTCTCAAAATCGGTGACCATAAGCGGTTTCCCCTGGAATTTGAGGGTGCCCTTCAGATGGCTGCTCAATTCGGAGGCAAATCCATTACGGGCAACAAGGTGATTGATATGCCTAACTCACTGAAAGACTGGATTAAGGTTATCATCCCTTCATCCGGAGGCTCTAACACTCCGGTTGGCGAGCAGACCAATGTTTATGGTAACCATGTGGGCGACTGGAACGCAGCGATTTCCTACACTCCGGCATCTGACGCCTGGTCGGCAAAGATTTATTACGACCACTTTTTTGAAGACCACTCCATGATGTTTTTCGACTACACATGGCGCGATATGCTCCTCGGAGCGGAAGTAAGACTGCCGGAAAATCCGATTTTGGGCACCGTTGTGTATGAATATCTGCACACAAAGGATCAGTCCGGCCCAGTTTATTGGGACCATACTCCACAACTCCCCGAGCAGGTGAGCGGCCGAGACCAATACTACAACCACGGCATTTATACCGGCTGGCAGACCTGGGGCATGGGTATAGGCAACCCTATGTTAATATCACCTATATATAATCTCGACCACACCCTGTACTTCTATCACAACCGTCTCAAAACCCATCATCTGGGTCTTGAAGGTCAGCCCTCATCACTTGTGGGCTACAGACTCCTGCTGTCATATACCCGCAGCTGGGGAACATACGACACCCCTACCCCTAAAGTGCTCAAAAACTTCAACACACTGATAGAAACCACATTTACACCAAGCAAACTGCCCGGCTGGAGCGGAAAACTATCGTTTGCCACCGACGGAGGAAATCTGATAGGCCGCAGTTTCGGAGTGATGGTTTCAGTCAAAAAAACCGGATGGCTATGAAACAGAAAATATTCAGGATTGCGACCATAATAATATTCGCGGTCACTCTTCTGGGAGCGACATCCTGCCGCAAAGGAGGAATAAACGGAGACCTGGACGGGCAATGGAGAGTAATAACCATTGAAAATTATGTGACCGGTGACATTACCGAGCCACAGAACATTTTCTACTGTTTTTATCTTCACACCGTTAACCTCACGGCACCTTCCGTAGTAGCCGCCGGTAAAATGACCTATTCAGGCAACTCACTCACTCTCGAATTTCCTTATAACAACGATAATATTTCATTGAACCGCTGGGGAATATTCACATCCGAAACTATATTCAAAATCGAGCGGCTAAACTCCTCCCACCTCATTATCGAGAGCGGGTGGGCACGGATTACAATGCGAAAATTCTAATATATAAATGAGTAAGAAAATCACATATACACTGTGCTGGCTCACCGCAGTAATTCTCGCATCAGTAATGTGGAGCTGCCGGATAAGCTATAAGCTGAACGGAGCCGCACTTGATTACAATGTGTATAAAACCGTTCATATAGAAAACTTTCCCATTCGAGCAGCGTTAGTGTATCCGCCTCTCCAGCAGATGTTTGAGAACAAACTGCTTGACTATGTGACCAGAAACACAAGGCTACAGACTGTCGATTCAAAGTCTGACCTCATTTTGGAGGGTGAAATAACCGGCTATTCAATATCACCTCAGGCAGTTACAGAAAATGCACTCGCATCGAAAACGCGACTTACAATAACCGTAAGAGTGAAATATACCGACACCAAGCAGGAGAAAAACGATATAGATCAGACATTCTCGGCTTACCGTGATTTTGACAGCTCTGAAATGCTGAATGATGTGCAGGATCAGCTCTGTCAGGAAATCTGCGATGATATTGTGCTACAGATTTTCAACGCTACATTCGGCAACTGGTAAAGAATAAAAAGCCATGCAAAACGACCCGTTAGACACCATAAACGATATTATAAAAACCGGAGAGGGATGCCCGTCGGCGGAGGATATCACTCAGCTTGAGGCTACATATCCTTACTTCATCATACCTGCTATTCTCAGACTGACTAAAGCCGAAAGCATAACCGATGAGGAGCGCAAAAAGTTGTGCCTCACTGTAGCGCTGTCGTGCGGTGACAGAACCACTCTTTTCAGACTAATCGACTCGCTTGGCAACAAACTCACATCCTTCTACCCACCGGAAGAAATACCTGACGCCACCACTACCGAGGATGCCCTGAATACATTTATCGAGGCATACAGCAATATTAACGACAACGACACGGCACAACTTGAGCACATGATTTTCAACCCCGTGCCGGTTGAGGACTACGCGGCTCGGCTTGAACGCGAGGATGGTGTTGCCACTCAGGGGCAGGATGCTGTGTTTGATGCCTTTCTAAAGGAATTCTCACCTACCGGAACAAATAGCAGTTCTGCGGGCGCCGCAGTGCCGCTACCGGCAGATTTCGAGGATGATGAACCGATACGCGCCACCCGCCTGGATGAGATACAGATACGTCAGAATCAAGCAAAAATATGTATTTCAAAAGGCGATTACAACCGGGCTTATGAAATAATCCGCTCACTAAGTTTGAAATATCCGGAAAAAAGTGTTTACTTTGCAGACCAATTGCGTTTCTTAGAGAAACTGATGCTTATTTCTAAATATAAAAAATAAATAAACTACCGAAGATATGTATGTAGTCCTTATTGTTCTCACCCTCATCGCCGCAATTCTTCTTATCGGCGTAGTGCTTATCCAGAAATCTAAAGGAGGAGGTCTGTCATCCTCTTTTGCAGGTTCTAACCAGATTATGGGTGTGAGACGCACCAACAATTTCATTGAAAAAGTTACCTGGATTCTCGCCGGTGCTATCTGCCTTTTTGCTATAGCATCTTCTTTCTTCCTTCCGTCTGCATCTGACATACAGACCTCTAAGGTGAAAGCTACCAGCCCGATGCAGCAGGAAGTACCCGGCAACTACGATTCTCCTGTGGCTCAGGATAACGCGCCCGCCGCTGCTCCTGAAGCACCTGTTGCTGAATAATCATCCGCATCCGGTTTAACAAAAGACAGAAGGGAGGAGTGTAACCGCTACATTTCCTCCCTTTATTCTGTAAATATCTAACCAAATCTCCTTTCCGAGTGTTATTTCATAAAAGAAACATTTAACAACAGAAGAATTATGGAAACAACCCGTCAAGCAAAAATAGCACGACTCATTCAAAAGGAGCTCAGTGAGATATTTCGTCAGCAAACAGCAAAGACAAGAGGTGTACTCGTGTCGGTGAGTACCGTCAGGGTATCTCCCGATTTGAGTATTGCCAAAGCATACCTCTCCGTTTTCCCTGGAGATAAAGCGCAGGAGGTTATGGAAAATATCAACCGGAGCGCCAAGACTATTCGCTACGAACTCGCTCAGAAAGTGAGATTCCAGTTGCGCAAAACTCCGGAACTTGCCTTTT
This sequence comes from Barnesiella sp., assembly GCA_014800945.1. Taxonomy (GTDB): domain Bacteria; phylum Bacteroidota; class Bacteroidia; order Bacteroidales; family Muribaculaceae; genus Paramuribaculum. Next base: position 129,035 of record JAAVFD010000012.1, read on the forward strand.
ATCTTGACGATTCTCTTGACTATATCGAGAAAATCGACAGCCTTCTTGCAAGCGACTCCACCGAAAAGGAGCTGCCTGCTGCCGAGTCTAACTGATAATCAAAACTTACTCAAATGACATCTCTCCGTATAGCTCTGCGATACCTTTTTTCACGCAAGAGGCATAATGCGGTTAATGTGATTTCATGGATTTCTGTTGCGGGAGTGGCGGTTGCCACTGCCGCAATTGTTTGTGTACTGTCGGTATTCAACGGCTTCTCAAAGCTCGCATTCTCTCGCCTGAGTGAAGTTGACCCCGACATAAAGATTGTGCCGGCTTCAGGCAAAATATTCGATTCTTCCGACTCGCTCGCATCTCAGCTGGCTACTTTGCCTGAATTTGAGTCAGCACAGCCTGTCATTGAGGAGAAGGCTCTCGCCATTTATGGCGGCAGGCAGATGCCGGTAACTATCAAGGGGGTTGCGGACAACTATGCTGCGGTGTCTGACATAGCCGGCACTATAATTGATGGCGAATGGCTATCGACAACAGGTGATTATCCCTGCGCCACACTGAGCGTTGGAGTGGCACTGAGCCTGAATGCCCGTCCGGGCTACTATGATTTGCTCCGCTTGTACGCGCCCCGTAGAATAGGGCGTGTAAACACCGCTAATCCTATGAACGCCTTCCGCAGCGACTCGCTCATTGTAAGTGCCGTATATGAGATTGACCAGAGCGAATACGATGCCGACAAAGTGATTGTGCCTCTTGCATCGGCAAGAAAACTGCTTGATTACACCGATGAGGCAACGGCGATAGAACTAAAACTCGCTCCGGGTGTCACAACCAGGCAGGGTATGGATGCAGCAGGTGATATAGTCGGAGAATCCGGCATAGTGATGAACCGCCTCATGCAGCAGGCAGAGTCCTTCAGAATGATTTCTGTTGAGAAATGGATTACTTTCCTTATGCTCGCTTTCATACTCGTCATAGCATCATTCAACGTGCTCTCGATTATGTCAATGCTAATAATTGAAAAGAAGGATAATATAGCCACACTGATGGCTCTCGGAGCAACCCCGGCAATGATAAGGCGCATATTTATGCTTGAGGGCTGGCTTATATCGCTGCTCGGAGGAGCGGTAGGACTCATTCTCGGTATAGCTCTATGCTTTATCCAGCAGCATTGGGGGCTGATAAAACTCGGTGGAGACCCGTCGCAGCTGAGCGTATCGGTATATCCGGTGCAGCTGCAATTCGGCGACCTTGTGGCAGTTGCACTCATTGTTACCGCAACGGGACTTCTTATCGGTCTTATTGCCGGAGGAATGTCCAAGCCTCGCAAGGAGATGCTGAGAAACGAAGATTGATGCTAAAAACCTTTTTACATTCAAATATTATGACTGAAAAGGAAAAAATGCTTGCAGGAATGCTTTACGACGCCAATTATGATTCCGCGCTTATTGCCGAGCGCCTTGAATGCAAGGAACTTTGCCGTGACTATAATGACATACGCCCTAAAAATATCGAGGCACGCGAAGCCTTGCTGCGGAAAATCATAGGTGAGGTAAAAGGGAACATCCTCATTGAGCAACCGTTTTATTGCGACTATGGCTACAATATCTCTGTGGGAGATAATTTCTATGCCAATTTCAACCTTGTGATTCTTGATGAGGCAAAAGTGTCATTCGGTGACAATGTATTTATTGCCCCAAACTGTGGTTTCTACACCGCCGGGCATCCTCTTGACGCTACTTCAAGAAACCGTGGACTCGAGTATGCCCTCCCTATAACAGTTGGAAACAATGTGTGGATTGGAGCAGGAGTATCGGTACTTCCGGGGGTGACGATAGGCGACAATTGCGTTATCGGTGCCGGAAGTGTGGTGGTCAAATCTATACCGCCGTTCAGCATGGCTGTAGGCAACCCTTGCAAGGTGGTTAAAACCATTCCGGATTAATGCCTGATTAAGGACTTTTAATTTTATTGATGAGTGTTATTTGAGAAAAAGGGCGTATCTTTGCACCGGACAAAGAGATAATGTCCACAATAATTTTATTGCAGATAAGAGCTCGGGGTCTCACTCATATTTGAGAGAGATTCTTTCTTTTATTCTGCTGTAAAAAACACATTAACACCATAAAATCATATTGACTATGGCTATAACTTACATGACCAAAGATGGTTACAAGAAAAAAATGGAAGAAATCGCTTACCTCGAATCGGTAGAGCGCCCCAAAATATCGCGTGCAATCGGTGAGGCAAGGGACAAAGGTGACCTCTCTGAAAATTCTGAATATGATGCGGCTAAGGAAGCGCAGGGTATGCTTGAAATGAAGATTGCCCAGCTGAAGGATCTGGTGGCTAACGCACGCATCATTGATGACAGCACCCTGAACAACGAAGAGGTTCAGATTCTTAACAAGGTAAAGATTAAGAATGTGTCAAACGGCATGAATATGGAATATACCATAGTTGCCGACAGCGAGGCAGACCTTAAAGAGAAGAAAATCGGTTCAAGCACACCTATTGCACAGGGACTTCTCGGACACAAACTCGGAGAGATTGTTGAAATCAAGGTGCCTGCCGGACTTATGAAGTTTGAAATCGTTGAAATCAGTTTCTGATTATGGCTTCAATATTTACCAGAATCATAAATGGCGAGATTCCCTGCTACAAAATTGCAGAAGACGAGAATCATTTTGCCTTTCTTGATATAAATCCGGTTGCTCCGGGACACACCCTTGTGGTGCCTAAGCATGAAGTGAGCTACATATTCGACCTCAGCGAGGATGAATATGTGGCTCTCGAGCTTTTTGCCCGTAAGGTTGCCAAGGGATTGCAGCAGGCTGTTCCCTGCACAAGAATAGCTGAGGCGGTTATCGGTCTTGAAGTGCCCCACACTCACATTCATCTGGTGCCGATAAAGAGTGAGGGTGACATGAATTTTTCGCACAAACTGAAGATTCCGGCTGAGGAAATGCAGGCTCTTGCAACAAAAATCAGTGCCGCAGTTGAGCAATACCTTAAATAATTAGAACATTAACTAAATCATATATCATGAAAAATATAATCAGAATATTCCTTATTCCGGTAATCGCTATTTGTGTGATAGTGGGATGTGCCGGCAAGAGAGACAATGCAGAAAAACCGCGCGAATTTGTAAAGGTGCGCGATGGTGAGTTTTATATCGGTGACTCGCTGTACAGATTTGTGGGAGCAAACTTCTGGTACGGAGCTCTGCTTGCATCAGAAAAGTATGGCGACCGTGAGCGTCTTGCCAAGGAACTTGACTACCTGAAGGAAATCGGTATCACAAACCTGAGAGTGCTTGTAGGCGGCGATGGAGCTCCGGGAGAAGCACGCATCGAGCCGGTGCTTCAAACAGCCCCGGGTGTGTATAACGACACTCTTCTTCAAGGTCTCGACTACTTCCTTGCCGAGCTTGAAAAGCGCGACATGAACGCTGTGCTCTATCTCAACAATGCATGGGAATGGAGCGGCGGCTACGGAACATATCTTGAATGGACAGGCCACGGTCCCTGCCCGCTTCCCAAGTACGGCTACGACGAGTATGTTGATTTCGTGAGTCAGTTTGTGCTTGATGATTCCGCCAAGCAGCTTGCCCTTAACCATGTCCGCAATATTGTCAGCCGAGTAAACACTGTTACAGGCGAACCCTACAGCCAATCTCCGGCAATTATGTCATGGCAGATCGCTAACGAACCGAGAGCATTCAGCACCAAGGGTAAAAGAGCTCTTGCAGAATGGCTCCGCACTACTGCGCGCACCATCAAGGAAATCGACACCAATCACCTCGTATCTACAGGAAGTGAGGGCAAATACGGCTGTCAGGTAGATATCGACCTTTGGGAAGAGATTCACAAATATCCGGAAATCGATTACGCCAACATCCATATCTGGCCTTACAACTGGCAGTGGATAAGAAGAGACACCAAAGACGGGGTTGTTGAGGATGTAGATACCGCATGCAAATACACTCTGGCATATATTGACGAGCACTATAACAAAATGAAAGGTGCAAAGCCTATCGTGCTTGAGGAATTCGGATACCCCCGCGACACTATGGGACTCGCTCCCGGCTCGCCTACCACCGGCAGAGACAAATATTATGAGTACGTTTTCTCCATCATCAGAGACTCCGGCAAAATCAACGGCTCCAATTTCTGGGGCTGGGGAGGCTTTGCTAAGCCTGCCCATGCAACTTGGCAGCGTGGCGATGACTATACCGGTGACCCCGCTCAGGAAGACCAGGGTCTTAACTCTGTATTCGCTGCCGACTCATCTACAGTTGCCGTTATTCGCAAAATGACTCAATCGCTCAAAAAATGAAAAAACTTATAATTGCAATAGCAGCTCTGGCACCTATGGCGTTCAGCTGCGGAAACTCAAGCTCGCAAACAGTCAGCAACTCAGATTCTGTTACAGCTGCCGAGGCGCTGAAATCACGGCTTGAAAATGTAGTGGCGTCAGGTAAGGTGATGTTCGGGCATGATGATGATCCTGTATATGGTCACTCATGGGTAGGAGACCCCGGCAGATCGGACGTTATGGAAATTGTTGGAGATTATCCCGGTATCATGAACTGGGATCTCGGCGGCATTGAAAAGGGTGACGCCTCTAATCTCGACTCTGTCAATTTCGAGCGTATGAGAGCTGAAGTAATAGCTCAGGATGCGCGCGGAGGCATCAATGCATTCAGCTGGCACACCGTCAATCCTATCGACGGCAGAGACAGCTGGCAGTGTGACGACACCACCATAGTGGCACGCATTCTCAATGACGAGACCATAGGTGCCGCATTTGACGGACAGGTGCGCAAAGTGGCTCGATTCATGAACTCGCTGACAGATGCTTCCGGCAAGAAAATTGGTGTTGTGTTCCGCCCCTGGCATGAACATACCGGAGACTGGTTCTGGTGGGGAAGCCGCCAGTGCACCCCCGAAGAGTATCGCGCTCTTTGGGCGAGAACTCGCAAAATCATGGATGAGGAAGGTGTAGATAACCTTGTGTGGGCTTACTCTCCGGACCGTGTGGAATCAGATGAGCAGTATATGGAACGCTATCCCGGTGACGAGCTTGTTGACATAATGGGTGCTGATGTTTATGCCTACAATGCCGAAAAAGGTATCGACGCTTACCGCAAGGCGGTGGATGCCACTCTCGGAGCGGCAGTGCGTGCAGCTCAGCAGAGAGGCAAGATAGCAGCTTTCAGCGAAACCGGACTTGAAGGAGTCACTGTGAGCACATGGTGGACCGATGTTCTCCTTCCGGCTCTCAAGCAGTATAAGCCGGCTTATGTGATTGTGTGGAGAAACGCCCATGACAAGCCCACCCACTTCTTCGGTCCCTATCCCGGTCATGAAAGTGCCGGCAACTTCAAAGAATTTTATAATGATTCAACTACGCTCTTTGCAGCGGATGTTGATAAAATACGATAACCGATTTTACACTATTCAGATTTTTAGTTATGCTGTCATTTGAAGAACGTAAGCGTCTGGTGGAAAGCGAATATGACGCGGTAATCCGCCGAGTGAACTATCCGGTTGGAGGAAACGGAGTTTATACAAGATATAAATATCCTGTAATAACCCCCGCTACAGTGCCCCCGTTGTGGAAATATGATTACAACCCGGCAACAAATCCATTTTTTATGGAGCGTATCGGAGTAAACGCAACCTTTAATTCGGGCGCGATTAAATTTGACGGCAAATACTATCTGATGGTGCGTGTGGAAGGCATGGACCGCAAGTCATACTTCGCGCTTGCTCAGAGCGAGGATGGCATTAACGGATTCCGTTTTGTGGGCAAACCTATAACGATGCCCGACACCGACAATCCCGGCACCAACGTGTATGATATGCGTCTCACCCGTCACGAAGACGGTTGGATTTACGGGCTGTTCTGTGTTGAGCGTCACGATGATTCATGTCCGGGTGACCTATCGGCGGCAACGGCTGCCTGCGGTATTGCCCGCACTAAGAATCTCGTTGACTGGGAGCGTCTTCCCGACCTGAAAAGCAAGAGTCAGCAGAGAAATGTGGTGCTTCATCCGGAGTTCTTCAATGGCAAGTATGCTCTTTACACCCGTCCGCAGGATGGATTTATTGACACCGGCAGCGGCGGCGGTATAGGTTGGGCGTTGGTTGATGACATCACCAACGCTGTTGTTACCGAAGAGACAATCATCGATGCCCGCTATTACCACACTATCAAGGAGGTGAAAAACGGTGAAGGTCCCCACCCGATTAAAACTTCGCGCGGCTGGCTTCATCTTGCTCACGGTGTGCGCAACACCGCAGCCGGGCTGAGATATGTGCTATATCTCTATGTTACAGACCTTAAGGAACCCTGGCGCGAAATTGCCACTCCTGCGGGTTATTTTATGGCACCTGTAGGTGAAGAGTTTATCGGCGATGTGGGCAATGTGCTATTTTCAAACGGCTGGATAGCTGACGATAATGGTAGAGTGCTTATTTACTACGCTTCAAGCGACACCCGGATGCACGTTGCGGAAAGCACTGTTGACCGCTTGCTTGATTATTGCTTCAACACTCCCGCCGATGGACTGATTTCAGCCGAAAGCGTTAAGGCTATCAACCGTCTCATCGACTCCAATCTGGCTTTCCTCGACAAAAAATAAATACTGTTAAATACACCTTAAAATTACCATGGCACCACTGAAAGAGAAGATTGGATACGGCTTCGGCGATATGGCATCGTCAATGTTCTGGAAAGTTTTCAGTTACTATCTGCCCTTTTTCTATTCCAATATTTTCGGGCTCTCGCTCGCCGATGCGGCGACACTTGTGCTCGTGACAAGAATATGGGACGGCATTTCCGATCCTATGATGGGAATTGTGGCGGACAGAACGAATTCCCGATGGGGTAAGTACCGCCCGTATCTTCTCTGGGTTGCGGCACCCTTCTCGATTTGCGGAATACTCCTGTTCACTACTCCGGACTGGAGTTATGCCGGCAAACTCATCTGGGCTTATGTAACATACGTGCTCATGATGACGGTTTACACCGGGATAAATGTGCCTTACGGTGCCATGCTCGGGGTGGTGAGCGACAATCCGCATGAAAAAACTGTTTTTTCCTCTTTCAGAATGTTTTTCGCTTACGCCGGCTCATTCATAGCACTCGCGGCATGGGAGCCTCTGTGCGGGATTTTTGAAAAGCATTGGGGATTTTCGGTTCAGACCAGCTGGCAGTGCGCTATGGTGGTAATTGCCGCTGCTTGCTTCGTGCTGTTCATCTGCTGTTTCAAACTCACGAGAGAGAGAATCAAAACTGTGTCCGAAGTCAGTATCGGCAGCGATTTCAAGTCGTTGCTCAAAAACCGCCCCTGGTGGATTCTTATCGGAGCGGCACTGTCCTATAACCTGTTCTGCACTGTGCGTGGTGCAACTGTGGCTTATTTCTTTGCGGATGTAATAGGCTCAGACGCCCACATCTTGATATTCTCCATATCACTGCTGTTTTACTCCGGACTATTCCTGAGCATCGGCGAGGTTGCCAATATGTTTGGTGTGGCTCTCACGGTGCCTATAGCCAAGGCACTCGGCAAAAAGACTACCTTTATAATGGTGAATGCAGCTCTGATAGGCTTCAGTATCGCCTTTTTCTTCGTTCCGGTCACTCCGACGGGCTATTGGTGGATGCTTTTGTTGCAGATATGCATATCTGTTCTCACCGGTATTATGAGTCCTCTCGTCTGGTCAATGTATGCCGATGTGAGCGACTATTCAGAGCTGGAGAATCACACAGCATCTACCGGACTTATCTTTTCTTCTTCATCGATGGCTCAGAAGTTTGGCGGAGCTATTGGTGGAGCCGCCGTTCTTTGGCTGCTCGATGCCTGCGGCTATATTACCGGCTCAACAGAGACCTCCGACACGATAGCGCAAAGCGGTGAGGCAATCAATTGCCTGTGGATGCTAATGACTTTTATCCCTGCGGGGGTGTCGCTCCTTGCAATAATCGTTGTCGCCTTTTATCCGCTCACAACCGAGAAGGTGGATAAAATTGTGGAACAGCTCAAAAAACAGAGACTCAAAGCATCTGCCGCTCCGGCAGAGGATGAAATGACCGATTTCGCTAATACTAACAGTTGATGAATACCGAATCAAAGGCAGCTTTCGCGGCTGAGCTTGCAGATAATCTCAATAACAACATTCTGCCTTACTGGCTTGAGAAAATGCGCGATGACGAATATGGCGGTTTTTTCGGCAGAAGAGACAGCAATGATTCTTTGGTACCGGGTGCCGACAAGGGTGCGATTATGAATGCTCGAATCCTCTGGACTTTTTCTGCTGCATACCTCGCAACAGGTCGCAAGGATTGCCTTGAAGCAGCAACCAGAGCAAAGAATTATATACTCAGCTATTTTGTTGACAAGGAGCATGGAGGTGTTTATTGGGCCCTCAAAGCGGATGGAAGCGTTGCCGATGATAAAAAGCAGTTTTATGCCATTGCCTTTACTGTTTACGGCCTTGCGGAGTACTACCGCGCAACCGGTGACAAAGAGGCTCTTGAAGCAGCTATTTCGCTTTTCAGGTCCATTGAGCAACATAGCAGAGACCGCATGAAAGGAGGCTATCGCGAAGCGGCTACACGCACCTGGAAACCAATCGAGGATATGCGTCTGAGCGAAAAGGATGAGAATTTCAGCAAAACCATGAATACCCATCTGCACATTCTTGAGGCATATACGGCTCTGCTGAGAGTGTGGCGCACCGAAGATAGCATTGAAGCCACACGATATGCTCTGGAGATTATCCTGAACAAAATAATGAACCATGCGGATGGTCATTTAGGTCTGTTTTACGATGATGACTGGAACAGGATGGATGCCGAAAAGTCTTACGGACACGATATAGAGGCTTCATGGCTGCTCCTTGAGGCAGCGGAAGTGATTGGCGATAAAGAGCTGTATGACAAAACCCTTAAAATAACCCGCCGCTTAGCTGATGCCGCTCTTGAAGGTCTGTGCTGCGACGGCTCAATGGTATATGAGCGTCATGGCAACGGCACATACGACAACGAAAAGCACTGGTGGGTACAGGCTGAGGCTGTTGTAGGGCAGGCTTATCTGGAACATTATCATGGAGTGAAAGGCTCGCTTGAGGGTGCACGCCGCACATGGGACTATATCCGTGACAATCTTGTTGATAATGCAAACGGCGAATGGTTCTGGAGCAGGATGCCTGACGGAAGCATCAATTCAGCAGAGGATAAAGCCGGTTTCTGGAAATGTCCCTACCACAACGGACGCATGTGTATGGAAACTCTGAAAATACTCAACAGCTGACCGCGACGTTTGAAAATTCAGGATTATTTTATTTCCACCCACTCCACATCGGCAATCTGCTCCTCTGTGGTATAGGTTACGGTGTTTTTATCATCTGAGATAGTTTCAGTGGTTGTTTCAACCGAAATCTCCTCAAATGCCACATATTCCCCCATATCTTTTGTAAACACCTTTTTGTGAACCGGCTCCCGAGGCGGCTCTTCCCTGTGGCTATATTGCTTGTAGGCATTTGAGTAAGCGTTATTCACCGCCTTTTTATAGCGGCGAAACATTATCACTGCCCGGATTACAGGACGCAGGATTATTATAAGGAATATGATGAGGAGTATCGATGCTAAAGACATTTCTATAACTATTGTGTATTTCTATTAACGCCATGGAGGGTGTGACGGTTCAGCGTCTTGCGCTTACTGCCGACATGGCTATATAAAGGAATATCGTCCAAGCAAGCCCTGAGAGACCTTGAATAATCACAAACAGCACCGCACCTGCAAGAAGAATGTAGCGGCGGGAGTTTGTGCGCCAGTCAAAGCTTGAAAATTTGAGCGAGAACATCGGCATGGGCATTACCATGAGGCTTGCAAGCACAATTATGAGAATAGCCAAAGCTATTGAGCCCGGGTAAGTGTAAGAATGAATCCATGCCACTGTTCCAATCCAGAAAATAGCATTAGCGGGCACGGGAAGTCCGATAAACGATGTTGTCTGGCGGTCATCTATATTGAATTTGGCAAGTCGTAGTCCGGCAAAAAGAACAATGAACAGTGCTGCGAATGCAAAGATGCTATCCGGATCGAAAGCATTTATTGTGTTAAACATAAGCATTGTGGGTGCCAGACCGAAACTAATCAGGTCGGAAAGTGAATCAAGCTCCTTGCCCAGATCGGAATAAGCATGTAGCAGACGCGCCATTGCACCGTCAAGAAAATCAAACACGGCAGCAGCTCCAATAAATATAAATGCCCACTCATAGCCCTGAAGGGCACCGAATGGCTCATGAATGTGGAAAGTGCAGATGCAGGCTATTGCACCGCTGAGAAGGTTAAGACACGTGATTGAATTGGGTATATTTGCGCGAATCTTACGAAAGATGCTCATTTTCAGTTATTGGATCTTAGGCGAGCCACCTCGGTGATTCCGCCGGTGGTTTTATCGCCGATATTTACAAAAATTTCAGTGCCAAGCGGAAGGAATATATCCACTCTTGAGCCGAATTTGATAAAGCCAAGATGCTCCTCCACGCTGCATTTTTCTCCCGGCTCGGCGTAAGTGACAATTCTGCGTGCAACAGCTCCGGCAATCTGACGCACAAGAATCTCCTGACCGTTTTCGGCACGCAGCAGTATGGTTGAACGTTCATTTTCAGTGCTTGCCTTTGGCAAATATGCCGACATGAATCTGCCGTTATGGTGGCGCACCATAAGCACCTCACCGTTCACCGGAAACCAGTTGGCATGAACATTGAAGACGCTCATAAATACCGAAAGCTGTATCACATTGCGGTGAAGGCATTCGCTCTCATACACCTCTTCAAGAGCAACCACCGTTCCGTCAACAGAGGATACCACAATATCTTTTGCGTCACCCGGAAAATGACGGCGCGGAGAGCGGAAAAAATTTAGGACGAGCAGAAAAAGGATACCTGAGATAGAAGAAAAAACAATAGGCACTGCCACGGGGCGGATAAACATCCACGCCGACGCATTGATTACCGCTAAAATTAAAAACAAGATAATCAATATGTTAGTGCCTTCTCTATGAATCTTAACCTTCATTTCGCTCCTTGAAGTGCTAAATTATGCGCAAAGTTAGCACATTTTTTATAAATACCAATCTCTCATCTCCCCAAGTACACTTGACCCTGACATTTGACTATAGTTTTTTTAGGGTTAAGAATGCGGCAGGTTGGGTGAAAAATATGTATATTTGCATCCCGTTATGAAATACGGATTTGACAACGAGAAGTATCTTAAGATACAGAGCGAGCACATTAAGGAGCGTATTGCTCAGTTCGGAAATAAGCTCTATCTTGAGCTGGGTGGAAAACTTTTTGACGATCATCATGCGAGCAGAGTGTTGCCGGGTTTTGAGCCCGACAGCAAGTTGAGGATGCTTACTCAGCTGCAAGATCATGCAGAGATTGTGATTGTTATCAGCGCACTGGACATCGAGAAGAATAAGGTGCGCCAGGATCTGGGCATTACCTACGATATGGATGTGCTGAGGCTGCGCGATGAGTTTCAGAAACGTGGTTTTATGGTGAGCTCGGTTGTTATAACGCATTACAACGGTCAGATCAGTGCTGATGCTTTCCGCAGCCGTCTTGAAAGATTAGGCATCACCACCTATTATCATTATACTATCGAGGGGTATCCCAACAACGTTGGTCTTATTGCTTCAGACGAGGGTTTCGGTCACAATGATTATATCGAGACTACGCGCCCGCTGGTTATTGTAACGGCTCCGGGCCCTGGGAGCGGCAAGATGGCTGTGTGTCTGAGCCAGCTTTACAATGAGCATAAGCGCGGAATCGAAGCGGGTTATGCCAAGTTTGAGACATTTCCGGTGTGGAGCCTTCCGCTGAAACATCCTGTGAATATTGCTTACGAGGCTGCTACGGCTGACCTGAACGATATCAACATGATTGATCCGTTCCACCTTGAGGCTTATGATAAGATAGCGATAAACTACAACCGCGATATAGAAATCTTTCCGGTGCTGAACGCTCTGTTTGAGGGTATTTACGGGGTTAATCCGTATAAGTCCCCCACGGATATGGGTGTAAATATGGTGGGTTTCTGCATCAGCGATGACAAGGTGTGCTGCGACGCGTCCAAAAATGAGATTGTCCGCCGCTATTTCACCGCCCTCAACCATCTTGCTCTGGGTACAGGCACAGACAGCGAGGTGAATAAGATAGCTCTGCTGATGAAGCAAGCCAAGATTGACATATCTTTCCGCCGCCCTGTTGCAGCAGCGCGGGAGCGGGCCGAGAAGTGCGGCAAGCCGTCAAGCGCTATTGAGCTTGGCGATGGCACAATCATCACTGCCGAGAGCGGCGACCTGTTAGGTCCGAGCGCGGCACTGATACTCAATACCGTTAAGCATCTTGCGGGTATTAACCACAGCATCAAGCTGATACCACAGGAAATGATTGAGCCGATACAGTTTACAAAGCTCAATTATCTTCGCGGTCACAATCCGCGGCTTCACACCGATGAGGTACTTGTTGCGCTCTCGGTTCTCAGCTCCCGAAACGAGGATTGCCGACGCGCTCTGGAGATGCTGCCGATGCTTGAGGGGTGTCAGGTTCACTCAACCGTTATGCTCGGTGAGGTTGACCAGAAGATTTTCAAGAAACTCGGCGTGGGTCTTACCTGCGACCCGGTGCGTAAGCGCTGATTGGAAACACCGGATAGTTATCCCTCGATGTGGAAACTTGTAAACGCTCCCCTCTCCTGAGCGGGAATGCCTTCGGCTTCTTTCTGAGCAGCTATTGCCTTGAGCATGAAGGCGAGATTGCGTGCGAGATTGCGCATTGTCTGCAATCCCTCTTTGTCATCCTCTACGTCCTGCGCGGTAAAACCATGAACTTCATTCCAGTAGGTGCTGGACACTATGGGCATTGCGCTGATAGTGAAATATTTATTGATTTCATCGAAAGCGGATGTAGAGCCGGCACGGCGTGATGAAACCACAGCGGCTCCTACCTTCATGGTCTTGTCAATAGTACCTGAGGTGCTGTAGAAGAGTCGGTCCATAAACGAGAGCACCTGACCGTTTGCACCTGCGTAATACACCGGTGTGCCGACAATAATGCCGTCTGCCTCAGCGAGTTTAGGAGCAACCTCATTAACAATGTCATTGAACACGCACCGCTTATGCTCGCGGCAAAAGTTACAGCCGATGCAACCGCGAATATCCTTATTGCCGATGTTAATACGCTCATATTCAACTCCGAGCTCACTCAGGGTTGCTTCTACCTCGCGCAGACCGCAATCTGTGCATCCGTTAAGATGAGCACTTCCGTTAATCACAAGTATCTTCATTTCATAAATTTTTTATTCTTCAGTAATTACAACAGCAGCCGCTGAATAGTTTATTTCCAATTTCAAAATTACGGTTATTTTTGCAAAAGAATTTTCAGGCATACCGATATAAATATGGTTAACGACAACGAGATTCTGAATAGAATACGAATCAAGGCGGGTGTGGATTTGTCTCACAGCGCCGATTTTGAAGTGCTTTGCCAATCCATATACGACTCCACCGGTGAAAAGCTCGGAGTGAATACCCTTAAGCGTCTGTTCGGATTCAAAACCGAAAAGGTTGCTCCACGACTGTCAACCTTGAATATCATAGCACGATTTCTCGGCTATACGGACTACGGGGCGCTTATCAAAGATATCGGTGAGGATGCCGATATATCTCTTTTCACCCCAATAGATTGCGTGGAGGTAAAAAACCTTGACGCCGGTGCGAAACTGCGCTTATCGTATGAACCTAACCGTGAGATAACACTCACATATATAGGTGATTTTCAATTTACGGTGGATGACATTCATGGTAGCCGCAACATTTGCACGGGAGATATACTTACAATTACACAACTTGCTGTAGGTCACAGATTTGTCGTAGCCCACGTTGTCCGCAACGGTGAAGACCTCGAAGCTTACGAATCAGCCAAGTTCAAGGGGCTTGATTCAGTGGAAATAATTTCGTAACCACAAGGTTACCGAGACTTTCGGCTGTCTAATTCGCGGTGAAAGGCACGTGAAACCTCCTTAAAACTAGCCATATAGCACTTGTATGCCGGAGTAACAGAGAGGTAATCTCCCAGTTCCTCTACCTTAATATCATATAAAACATGGTGCGTCTTATCCATAACCACGCCTATATTTTTGTGGTTCAAATCGCTATATCTCTTCCAATGTTCCCTTAACTCATTTCGGGTCAAGGTGGTATCATTTTTTATGCTGTCAAGGCTATTAAGAGCGTCAATCAACTCGTCGAAATACGGCTGCACCTCATTGCATAGAATTGCAAACCGATAATTGAGATCCTCAGACTCATCCTTTTGGGAAACACTTGCCAAGGGCGATTTAGGAGCGGTAGTCTGCGGCTGAACAATCGCCTCACGAGCTGCTGATTCACCGTTCACCACCGCAGCAGAATCCCCTTTAGGCTGTTCAACCTCCGGTTCGATATCAACAATCGCCTCCTTTGCGGGCTCATTATCAACCGGTTTGAGCAGATAAACTATTGCGAGAATAATTGCAGCTATGCCAACCGATACACCCACGGCTTTCACCCCTAAGCGTGCGCCAGATTGAGAATCTGCCAATATTGCACTCAGCTCATCACAATTAACGTCCGCACTATTGCAAGCCTTAACAAAACGGCTGTATCGGCGGAACTTAAAGCCGGAGATTCCAGCCTTGAGTTTTTCAACAACCATTCCTATGCCACGGAAATCTATCGCAAACCGCCCCTTGGCATCGGCAGTCAGCCCATACTTTCCGGGGTGACCCGAAGTATCGTTTAGCGCATCGGTATATGACTTGTCAAAATCAATCAGCACGAGATTTCGACCGTTGGCTGTAATCATAATATTATCAGGCTTGATGTCGCAGTGCGCAATATTATGCTGATGCAGATAGCCAACCACATCAACAAGTTCCTTGAGCATCCTGATGACATTCTTTTCCTTTGTCAGCCACGGGTCTTGCCGCTCAATCATTTCCGCAAGAGTCTGCCCGTCAATATAGTCAAGCACAATATAGTCACGGTGAAACTCGTGATATACAGGTAGTGAAGGGTGACGGAGCTGTGCCCCTATGTCAAATTCCTTATCAAGAGCGTCAAGATATAAAGGATTACTACGATACATCTCCTTTAACCGCTTGACAAACACATCTCTGCGCTGCCACTTGGTTCGATAAATGTCACAAGTGGAACCGCCCTCCGGCAACCTCACAGCATTGCCAAAGTTTATCTCCGAGGGGTACTCTACGGTGTAGTCATCTGTGCATTTCAGGAATTCAGACATTTCAGAAAAAATATTGCGTCAGTACAGAAAACCGAAAAGCCATAACGGAATTTTATTGCCAAATCCGAATTCAATATCATCGGCAACTACAAAACTGTCCGGAATATCACGAATCTGCGCAAACCCTTTCCCTTTTCCTCCAATTTCAAACAAGTATCTGTTATCAATTATAAAATCACCATCCTTGGCAAACCCCACACGATGATTCACACTCAGGAATGAAGCAAACGAACACTCTCTTTCGGCGCCAATCTTCGGAGAATCAAGCGCACACATCAATGTGGAATTATTAAGGAGTATCTTTTGAGGTTTTGCTAGACTCTTGGGGGTACTCATAGTTGAGAAAATCTGCCTGATTATACCGGCACGGTCAAGTAAATCGAATAACTTCAGCAATTGACCGCGGTTTGTACCCATTAGCCCGGCAAGTGTGCTCATGTTTGGTTGATATGGTTGAGAACCAGCTATAATTCCGATTAAACGCTTTGCCTTAATGAGGGTTTCATAGTCAATTTTTTTCTCAACAGCCGGGATGTCAGAATCTACAACAGTAGTAATTGTTTGCTCCAGCCTGCTGTAATAATCGGAGGTGCGCATCGAATTATAAAATGGATAATACCCCTTGGATAGATACAAGCGGAAATATGACAAAATATCCATTTCAGATGATATTGAAGGAGCAATGGTTTCATGAGAGTAAAGAATATCCTTAAGGCTAAGGCGCTTCATTAAGCCCTTACCTTCAAACATAAGAAACTCCCTGAAAGAAAGTCCGGGCAAATTATACATTGATGCCCTACGCGACAAATCGCCAATTGAATGGTCGATAATAAGAAGTGAAGAACTTGTAAAGACAATGTGTAATTCAGGATATGAATCATACAGATTTTTAATCTGTCGTTCCCACTCCGGAAGACGATGCACCTCATCAAGATACAAATGAGACACACCTTTATCAATTAATATCTCGGCGAGATCAATAAGACTGTGTTCGGCAAACCACAGATTATCAAGAGATGTGTAGAAAGAAGCCTCCCCGTACGGATCCGTATCCTTGATTCTCTGAAGCATAAGTGTTGTTTTTCCAACACCTCTCTGCCCCATTATACCTATCAGAGGCTGGCTCCAATCAATTTCATAATAAAGAAACCGGTGAATGTCGGTCTTGACATTTGATAAAAGCTTTTTATATCTCTGTCGCAATATATCCATAACCTGTTTTTTTTGCAAATATAATAAAAATTGTACCTCCCAAGGAACAATTTGCCATTTTGTACCTTCCAAGGAACAATTTGCTATTTTGTACCTTCCAAGGAACAATCCGAGAAAAAATTTAACAGGGTCCTGATGAATCATGACCACCAAGAACTCAGCTCCGACAGGAGCATCGCTGTGCGAAGCGCCGGCAGAGCACGTCCCTCTCCGATTCCTCGGAATTTTCCGAATCCTCCGATTCTTCCGGCAATGGCGCTCTACGGCGCACAACTACCACCTCCCATCTTCCGATATTTCCGACTCCCCATAGGTAAGATAGCGCCCCTTATCCACATTTCGAATTGACTCTTAGCAAATGGACGAAGTGGATGACGGTTTTCTCACACTTACCGCCTAATTTTGCAGCTGCAAAGCAAAAGACCCACGCAAACCATCATGAGACTTGCACGCGAATAGCGAAAAAACACATTTTTTCTCTAATCAGAAAAATATCGTATATTTGCAGCGTCATCGGATTTTCAAGAGAGAAAATAACCGGTGGTTTGTTAAAATAAAGCGTTACTATCACGCTTCAGTTCTGATGTCTTGGAACTTCGCAACTTCTAAACAGCATCAACGGAATGAAGCTAAAGTAGTGATACATGATGTGTATATCCATACACTTGCCATATCCTCATCTGTGGGGAATATGCCTGTGGTATATGCATATTGCGTGGGTCTTCTACTTTGCTTGTTCTTTGATGTTAGGCAATGCGAAGGCCTCAAGACGTGGAACGAGCAAATAGTTCGGCACCACGCTTTTTTTGTATATACCCGTCCGCTTCGGTGTCACCCGGACACGAATAAGACAATGAAGAAGTTATTTTTGACTGTGGCAATTGTTGCCATGACCATGCTAACCTCATGCAAAAAATCGAATGCAGACCTGATCAAGGATTATGACAGCGTGTGCAAGGAATTGGTAGAAGCTACAAAAAATGGCGATTTTGCTAAAGTAGCAACTCTTTCAGAAAAAGGACAGAAGTTGGAAAACGA
>JAAVFD010000013.1 GCA_014800945.1 Barnesiella sp.
ATAACTTTTACCTTTGCACCGGAATTCAAAATTAACAAATAACTTTGAATTTGTTAAAAAAGAAAGGCAGAGATGGTGAACTTTGTGAATAACTAGCCATTGTGGGCTAATCGGGGTTACAGTCCGTCTCTGCCTTATTTGTTGAACACATCAAGCTAGATTTCTAGACCTTAATGTCTACTAAAAGTTATGGATGCATTCAACTCTTAATAAATGAACCGCAAAGGTATGAAAGATTTAACTACAATTCAACACTTTATCGGGTGCGATGTATCAAAAGACACCCTCGACTTTGCCATTTTTGAAAAAGGTAAAACTTACGGCAGTTTCCAGCACATCCAGGTATCCAATAACTTGGAGGGATTTCAGGCTCTACGCAAGTGGCTGCGTTCTTTTAAGATCAACATCAAAGAATCCGTCATTGCCATGGAGCATACAGGAGTATATTCCAACGCCTTAGCTGAATGGTGTTTTAAGAAAGACATAACCTTCGTATTACTTCATCCGTTGGATGTTAAAAACGCAGGAGCACGTGGACGCAATAAGAATGATAAGGCTGATGCCCAATTCATTGCAGACTACGTATATACCATGCGTGAAAAGCTTACTCCATCAGCACCGGAAGCTCCAATAATCAAGAAATTAAGGCAGCTTCACAACGAGCGACAACTCGCAGTCCGTACCAGAGCATCTTACCTCAATCAGGTAAAGACAGTTACCGACAGCGGAACCAGACACCGGATGGATAAACTGACAGATGTTTTTACCGAGCAAATAAAAGCCATTGAGAATCAGATTAAAAAGGAGATAAAGTCTGATGACGCTATTAATACAAACTATGAGTTGCTGATATCTATCCCCGGAATCGGTCTTGTCAACGCCCTCATGACTATAATAGCCACCGGTAACTTCACTCGCTTCCAAACAGCACGGCAATATGCTAAATTCAGCTGCGTCAGCCCATTATCCAATCAATCCGGAACATCAGTCAGAGGTGGAGATCACGTCAGCCATGCGGGTCACAGCGAAATCAAAAGTCTTTTGACCGAAGGAGCACGCAGCGCTATCAATCACGATGCCCAACTCAAAGCATACTACGAGCGTAAACGATTACAAGGCAAATCTCACGGCTGCGTCATTAACGCAGTAAAATTCAAGCTGATATGCCGAATGTTTGCCGTGGTAGAACGTCAAAGCAAATACGTTAATACCGAGGCATACCGTAGCTGATACGTCTCTCCTTGGTCGGGGAACGCCCCGCGGCAAGGGGGCGGATCACCGCTCCCGTCGAGCGTCACACCCTTCAGCGAACAGATTAACTGTTAAAAATAAAAATAGTAATGAACGCAAATTTTAACACTTCCACCCTTGCACGGGTCCTAGATTTCCCTGAGCAAGCGATAGCGCAGCTTAGGGATAGCACAGTAAAAAAATAATGAGCCTCGAAGAGGCGATGCTGTGGTATATGATTACCTTTGCCTCAAAATCAATAATTATGAGTAAGGTAACGGCATTATATCATATCGTTTTTGCCACGAAGAACAGAGAAATGACCATCTCTCAACTCAATCAAGAAAAATTGTATCGTTTTATTTGGTCAGAAATAAAGTCTTCAGGATCTTCTTTATTACGGATAGGCGGAATTCCAAATCATGTTCATATACTGCTCAATCTTAATCCGTCAATAGCACTATCCACCCTGGTAAGAGATATTAAGAGCCGCTCAAGCAGATGGATGAAACTATCCGGCGATTTTCCTCTGTTCACTTCCTGGGCAGCTGAATACTACGCTTCTACAATTAGTTTTGAGGAAAAGACTGCTGTCATCGAGTATATCAAAAGCCAAAAGGAACATCATCTCGGAAAGAGCTTTGATGAGGAATTCGGGGCATTTATGAGGGGGGCAGGATTCAATTATACGCCGGAAGATCTAAGATAACTACACACGGCATCGCCTCTGCAAGGCTCTATGAGGGGAGGACGGCATCGTGCCCCAACCTGCGCTAACGCTTGGTTGGGGTTACTCACAGACTCGCTCCTGCGGAGCTGAGTTCAACACCTCCGGCGTTGGATGGGAGGCGGCTCCTTTCCGGGCACGTAAACGTACCCGGCTAACAAAATCAGAAGCCCTCCGGGCTTACATCGGTCGGAGTTCAGCCACAGGCTCGCTCCTGCGGAGCTGATCAACGGGGGCAAGGCTTCGGAGAAGTCTCGGTTGTTGAAAGCCCCACACGAGAGCGCAATGCGCTGAGTGTGGGGTAGGTAGTTAGTATAAAAAAGGAGCATCGGAGGTGCGACCGTCATTGTAGCCACAGTCGTTTCTCCGAAACTCCTATGTATCTGGTGGTTCTCAGCTCCCCCATACTCGACGCTATGCGTCATCGTATGGGGTTTTCAACCACGAGCGCATCTCCGATGCGCGCCTCGGATGTGCAGGATATCACCATCACAGATTCGCTCCTGCGGGAGCCGAGGCTGACATGATTCATCATGTCGCTACATATGGGGCGGGTAGCAGTCAGGCGGTAAGGGATTACCTGATCCAGAGCATTGGGTTGAGCTTGGTGCGCTCTTTGCGGAGCTCGAAGTGAAGAATGGCTTTGTTGTCCTCGTCGGGGTCGGTGAAAATAGTGCCGATTGTCTGACCGGTGCGCACTTTGTCGCCGTTTTTCACATTGATAGATGCCAAATTAGCATAAATAGTGAGGTAGTTGCCATGTCTTACCATTACAATGGTGCCGTAACCCGGTTGCTTGAATGTGGCGGAAACTGTTCCTTCAAACACCGCTCTTGCCTGTTTGGAAGATAGAGCTTCAATATCAATTCCGGAGTTTTCTGTTTCAACATTATCGAGCTGCGGGTGTTTCTGTCTGCCAAACTCTTTGACAATGCGGTATTTACCGGTCACCGGAAACAGAAGCTTGCCCTGATTGCTTTCAAACGAACCGGTGAGGGCGCGATCGGCAGCCGCCATCGAAGTTGCAGGTTGCGGATTGGCTGATTTTTCTGCAGCATTATTATCGTTGGACGTGCCGTCGGATTGAGTCTTTTTGTTTGAGGCGGTGTTTTTATTCTTTCTTTCCTGCTCTCTGCGCTGCCTCTCAATTCGTGCTTGTTCCTCTGCGATAATCTTATCGAGTTCTCTGTCAAGACGCCTTTGCTGCTCCTGCTTCTGACGGAGCACGGTACGCAAACTTTTACCTTCCGATTTTAGTTTCGCTACAATTTTGTCGGTCTGCACTTTAGCATTTTCAAGCTCCTTACGGGATGAGTTCAGCTTTGACATTTCAAAATTGCGGGACTGCTGCATGGAGTCAAGCAAAACTCTGCGCTCAGAAAGTGTGGATTCGGCTTTTTTTATGTCAGTCAGCTTGTTTTTGCGCCATTTGTTAAATTGCTGCATATAGCGCATATTCCTATACGCTTCGGTGAACGAGCGTGATGAGAATATGAAAGATAGCGGACTCATAGACCCGGTTGTTCCCTGTAGCTTTCGCAGTGAATTTATATAGTTGGCGCGCAATAGTTCAATATTATTATTCAGTATAGTAATGGAATCGTTTATAGTGCCGATTTTGCGGACGATTGAATCAACGCCAACCTGAATTTTTGAGATTTCGGTATTTTTTGCCTGAATCTCACTGTTCAGACTGTTTAGTCTCGAAAGATGTTTCTTGGTTTCCTTAGTGTTCTGGTTGATTTTCTGAGTGGTTTCCTTTATCTGTTTCTTTGTTGCCTGCTGCTCCTTGCGCACGTTTGCAGCACTTCGCTTGGGCTTGACTGCCTGAGCATCTACTCCGAGCGAAAGAACTATTGCCGCTATGATAACAAAAATATTTTTCCACATAAAGTCTCTGTCTTTAAGATCCACCTAACAGTTTGGTGATGTTGCCTGTGTCAATTCGGGTATATTTATCGGAAAGCTTGATGATTCTTGGTTCTACATCTCCGTTCCATTTCGCTTTGTTCCACTGCCACTCAATAGCCGCTCTGATATTTTTGGCTGATTTTTCAGTGTCGGCATCAATCACAGTGCTCTCCGCCATTGTGCCGAATGGAGTTGATACAGTGTCGGGATAAGTTATTTTTACATTGGTTGTGTTGCGGTTTGAGAACGCTATTTCGCTCATCATCCCCCCGTTAAGGCTTACATTGCAGCTTGCCCCGGAGGGGAGTATGCTTTGTGGAATGTCAACAGGGTGTCCGGTGAGAAGATCCTGAACGGATGATGCATTGAAGGGGAGACCGGCGAGTGCGTCTGCAATATTCTTGCCAAGATACTGACGGTGCATTTTGTCAACAATAAGAATGCTGTCATTAGTAGCCTGAGCCACAAACACCTCCATGCCGAAAACTTTTGCAGAAACGGTTATGCTTGTGTCGCGAATCATGGTCACTGTAGCTCCTACCGACATATTGGCAGGTGAGCTAATCCGCACTGTTACCGGCACTCTTACCCTTGTCCATCCGGCAGATGGTGCCGCTGTGTCGGTTTTAACAGCCTGCTTGCTGCTTTTGCAGGAATCAAGGCATAAAGCGGCAATAAAAATGGCAAGGATAGGAAATATCTTTCTTAATGTCATTTGCTAAAAAATGTCTTATACTTCACTTTTTTTGCAATCAGTTCGTTGTCAGGCTCAAGAACGAACGCTTTACGCCATTCAGAGATAGCCCTGTCATAGTTCTGATTCATAAATGCTATGTCACCGGCATGGTCATGCAGTTCTGCGCTTGCTTCTTCGGTTTTCTCCATAGCCTCTTCGATCACCTCCATGGCTCTCTGATACTCTTTTTTCTTGAAAAGCACCCAGGCGTATGTGTCAAGCGATGTGCCTTCATCCGGACGCTCGGCAATAACCCTGAGGATCATTTCCTCGGCTTTGTCAAGGTCTCGGTCGGTGCAAGCCAGATAGTAGGCGCAGTTATTTAGTGCGGTAAGATTGCCGGGATTCAGCTCAATGGCTTTGTCGTAGTAAGTAAACGCGCTGTCAGTCAACTCCCTGGCGTAGAAATTGTCGCCTAAAGCAGTGTTGAGCTCAGACAACAGGTCATAATCGTTCGGGTCGGTTAATGTAATAGCCTTGTTGAGGTCATCAACCGCTTCAAGATAGTCGCCGGTTTGATTGAGCGCGGTAGCCGACAGCAGATAGCTTGTGGGATTGTCCGGGAAAAAGTGCTGCCCGCGTCTTGCGCTCCTGATGGCTCCCTTGAAGTCGCTCAGGCGCAGGTAGAGTGAGGTTAATGCAAGCCACTGATTCTCGTCGTTGGGGTCAAGGTCAAGTGAAAACTCCGCCTGCTCGGCAGCGAGAGAGTAATCCTCTATGGCTATAAGATAATCGCGGTAGAGGTTTCTCACTGTCACATCATGAGGGTGCATCTCCAGCAGTCGGGTAAACATGCGGTTGATGCGCGGTCGCTGCACCGAGTCATTGTATAGGGCAGAGGTATAATCCCTGAGAATTTCAACCTTAGGCTCAATGTCAAGATTTTCCTGCTCGAGGGCTCGGAATATTTCACGGTCGTAAGCAATGCTGTCGCCTTTCTGTTTGTAGAACATCGCGCGTGAATAATAGGCAAGACCGTTTGACGGGTCTAATTCCACCGCGTTGTTGTAAAAACTGATGGCTGAATCCGGTTGTCCGAGCTGATTGAACACATCTCCGGCAAAAATATTGTATTCCGGATTGAGCGGGCTTGAAGCAAGCAGTTTTCTCGCTTCATTGAGCATCGCTGCAGTGTCGTTCTGCATATATTGCAGCTGAATTTTGCGTGAGGTGAGCTGAAGGTTGGGACCCTGGGCAATTTCCAGTGTGTCATATAGACTGAGAGCCTTGCCTATATTAACCTTCTCGCCGCTTGCCGCAAGCACCTCGGCATAGCGCACAGCAAGTTCGGGGCGTTGAGGCTGCTTGTTGTACAACCGTCCCCAGGTATTTATGGCATTAGCCTTTTCGCCTATCTGTGAGGATATTGCGGCATATAGCAAGCTGCTGTAAAAGTCATCAGGCTCTTCATCAACATACTTGCCCATCAACTCATAGCCGCGGGCAAGAGAGATGCTATCACCTCGTGAAAGGAGCATGAGATTGTAGCCATGCTCAAAACCGAGGTATGCGTCCTCTGGATTAAGCTCATAGGCTCTCTTGGTGAGCTCGTAGTAAGAATCGCGCGAATCGGTATTCTTGGCTCTGAGAGCCTCCATAAATATATAATCCGACTTTGCCGGATCAGTTGCGGTGACAGCCGATTTCTTGGATGAGCACGCCGAGAAGGTAATCACCGCCACGGCAAAAAGTGTTGATAAGATATTTGACTCTTTAGACATCAGTTAAACAGTCGTTGTGAAATTGTGTGATCAGTTGGTGCCGGTGTGACCGAATCCGCCATCACCGCGCTCTGTGGAATCAAGTTCTTTAGCGGGCTCCCACTCCACCCGGCTATATCTGGTAATTACCATCTGGCATATACGTTCACCGTTTGTGATAGTAAATGGCTCATTTGAAAGGTTGATTACTATCGCGCCTATTTCGCCTCGGTAATCGGAGTCAACTGTTCCCGGGGTATTGACCAGCGAAATGCCTTTTTTGAGAGCGAGTCCGCTGCGCGGTCTCATCTGGCACTCGTAGCCAACCGGCAGCTGAATGCGCAGTCCGGTGGGTATCAATGCTCTTTCAAGAGGGCCGAGTGTCACCGGCTCGTCAAGACAGGCGCGTACATCCATGCCTGCTGCATGAGGGGTTTCGTACATTGGCAGTTCGTTGCCGGAACGGTTGATTATTTTGACCTTTACAGTATCCATATTCGGTGATATTTACTATTGAAACCACAAAATTAGGCAAAAATATCTCAACTCTCCCTATTTTATCTTATTCACCTCTCCTAAAAATACCTAATAAACAGCCTGTAAGTTGAAATTCGGTAATCTCCGGAGCATATTTTAATGCGGCATTATCATAAGGTTCTTCCGTCCGTTGTCCGCAATACCTGAAATATGTCCTGACACAGTTACCGAATCGCTCGAGATAGCCACAGGTAAGTAAGTTTAGATTGGTATTCTTATAATAAACTGCTTAATCGGCTGATGGGATATATTTTTCAAGAGTTGATAACAGGTTGTCTTCCCATATACCGCGCTCCAGCACAGTGCCGTCCGGACCGAACAGAATCACTGTAGGCACTGCGGTGATATTGTACATATTTACCGGCTCATCGCCTCCGTTTACCCATATTTCCCACGGGAGTTCCATCTTCTTCACTGCTTCGAGTGATTTTTCCGGTTCATCCCAGATAGTTATGCCGAGTATCTTCAGATTTTGATTCTTATACTTTTCGTATGCTTTCTTTATTGTAGGCATTGCGGCTCTGCATGGACCGCACCAGCTTGCCCAGAAGTCGAGCAGTACATAATCGCCGTGACCTACAACGTCGCTGAGTTTGTGCTCCACTCCATCGTATGCCACCGTGAAATCCTTGAACTTATTGCCCGGTTTCACAGCTTCCTGGTTTCTCCTGCGGGTAAGGATATTCTGTACTCTCTTATAATTTCCGAGCGCAGGATATTTTTCAATGGTTGATTCTATTTCGGCTAAAGACAGATTGTCATGCCCCATGTTGAAATAATAGGCGCCTAAGATGTCGTTGCCATGGGCATTGATTTCTTGAAATATGGCAGATGAGAATTCTTTGAGAATAGCATTTCGATCTTCATCGCCGATAGCCGTCTGATACCTTTTGCCGATTTCCTTTATTTTGTTGTTAAAGACTGAAACACTATCATTGTAGCCACCGGTGGACTCCCATGTGCGCCTTACTCCGAGCTCAATTTCTTCAACCTTTACATTGTGTAATATATCAGCGTCTGAAAGGATAAAAAGTCCTGTGCCGTAATCTCCGGCTTCCAATGAAATGATTCCTTCCGGATATTTGTTACTTGCAAAGCAGACTGTATCGTTTTGTATCGGAAGGGAATCTATAAGTTCTTTAGTGTCATAATTTAGCAGCCGCACGAAAGCTCCGTCTTTCTCACGCGGCAGAATCAGTTTGGTGGTATGCTGTGCATAAGCGCAACAAGATGCAATCAGCGCAATTGATGCAAGTAATGTGTTTAGTTTTGTTTTCATATAAATAAAATAAAAGGAAGCACTTTGACCTATATTTAACGGTCTAAGTGCTTCCTTATGCCTGAAAAAATCAATTGAAAAGACTCCAGCTCACAGTGAGTCCAGCCATCACGATGGCTACCATAGACATGAGCTTGATGAGGATGTTGAGGCTCGGACCGGAGGTGTCCTTGAACGGGTCACCTACTGTGTCGCCTACAACGGTTGCTTTGTGAACATCGCTGCCTTTGCCTCCGAAGTTGCCCTCCTCAATATATTTCTTGGCGTTGTCCCATGCGCCGCCGGCGTTAGCCATGAAGATAGCGAGCACGAAGCCTGCGCTGAGTCCGCCGGTGAGCAGACCGATGACACCCGGCACACCGAAGATAAGGCCGGTGAGGATAGGAACGATGATTGCGAGTAGAGAGGGGAACACCATTTCGCGTTGTGCTCCCTTTGTGGAAATCTGCACGCAGCGTGCATAGTCAGGTTCAGCTTCACCGGTGAGAATACCTTTGATGGTGCGGAACTGGCGGCGAACTTCCTCTACCATGTGAGATGCAGCTCTGCCTACAGCGTTCATAGTGAGACCGCAGAAGAGGAATGCCATCATCGCACCGATAAACATGCCTGAGAGCACCATCGGGTTCATGAGGTTAACATTGTATGCCATCATGAAGTCCGTGAAGTTGGCGCTTTCAATAGGTATATTGGTTGTTTCTTCGCTAAGTGAAGTGCCGATCTGAATGAATTCGGTGCCGATACGGTGCAAACCGATGCGGATTTCCTCGATATAGGAAGCAAGCAGTGCAAGGCCGGTGAGTGCGGCTGAGCCGATGGCGAAGCCTTTGCCGGTAGCGGCGGTGGTGTTGCCGAGAGAGTCGAGCGCGTCAGTGCGTTTGCGCACCTCGGCACCGAGTCCGCTCATTTCAGCATTGCCGCCTGCATTGTCGGCAATAGGACCGTAAGCGTCTGTTGCGAGTGTGATTCCGAGAGTCGAGAGCATTCCCACAGCTGCGATGCCTATGCCGTAAAGGCCCCATGATATATTCGCGAAGTCAAAACCGGAGGCGAGCCAGTAAGATAGAATGATGCCGGCTACAACCGCGATAACGGGAACGGCTGTTGAAATCATTCCGAGACCCACTCCGGAGATGATAACAGTGGCAGGACCGGTCTGACCGCTCTCGGCGAGTTTCTTGGTGGGCTTATAAGACTGTGATGTGTAATACTCTGTAGCACGACCGATAACGATACCCACGAGAAGACCTACAACCACAGCGAGTGAGATATTCACCCAGTTGGGAATCTGAAGCAGATATAGAATGCCGAAAGTGGCGGCGATAATGAGTATAGAGCTGAGATTTGTACCTGCGGCAAGAGAATTGAGCAGGGTTTTCATTGTAGCGTTCTCCTTGGTTTTCACAGCGAAGATGCCGATGATTGAGAGAACGATACCGACTGCGGCAATGAGCATCGGGGCGAGAACGGCTTTAACCTGAAGTGCCACAGCCTGGTCTGTTGTGAATTCAGTGCTTACCATTCCGGCACCGGCGGCAGCTCCGAGAGCTGCGGTTGCAAGAATTGAGCCGCAATAGCTTTCATACAGGTCAGCTCCCATGCCGGCAACATCACCCACATTGTCGCCCACGTTGTCAGCGATAGTGGCAGGGTTGCGGGGGTCATCCTCGGGAATACCAGCCTCAACTTTACCAACGAGGTCTGCACCTACGTCTGCCGCTTTGGTGTAGATGCCACCGCCCACACGGGCGAAGAGTGCCTGAGTGGATGCACCCATGCCGAAAGTGAGCATGGTGGTGGTAATCATTGTGAGTTTATGAGTGCCGTCAGCCGGCTCTATCCAATTGAGAAGAATATACCAGAAAGAAATGTCGAGCAGTCCTAGACCAACAACCACCAGACCCATAACCGCACCGCTGCGGAAAGCGACACGGAGTCCGGCATTGAGTGTCTGGCTGGCGGCATTGGCAGTGCGGGCTGAAGCATAAGTAGCTGTCTTCATGCCGAGGAAGCCCGCGAGACCGCTGAAGAAACCACCGGTGAGGAAGGCTACAGGCACCCATGTATTCTGGAGCCCGAAACCGTAAGCCATGATTGAGAACAGCACCACCAGACCGATAAATACCAGCCCCACGATTTTGTACTGCTGTTTGAGATAAGACATTGCGCCCTGGCGCACATAAGAGGCGATTTTGCGCATGGTGGGTGTGCCCTCATCCTCACGCATCATCTGCCGGTAGAAATACCATGCCATGACAAGCGCGAGAATCGACGCTGCCGGCACAATCCAAAATAGCATTTGATCCATTGAAATAAATATGAATTGGTTATAGATTTTCGGTATAAGCGTCAATACTGACGCATAATATCGCCAAAGATAGTAAAAACAGATTCATTGACAAAATATAATTATGTATATTTATTGAATTTACATTATTCCTACATTGTTGAAATAGAATAGCATATTGAACATTTTAATCTTCTTGGGCGTTTAATCGGTAAATCTATAAAACTTACAACTATGGACATTCAGGACATTCTCAGTCAGCTCACAGCTAAATTTGGTGACAATTTCGACATTTCAAAAGTTACCGATGCACTAAAAGGTATAGACCTTAAGAATCTTGACTTTTCTCAGATTCTTTCAAAACTGCACGCCGACGGCCTGCTCAGCAACTTGAATCTTGACAGTGGTAAGGGCGGCGTTCTTGACGGATTAAAAGATAAGGCGGGCGATATATTAGGAGGCATATTCGGCAAATAACCGAAGTTCATCGTGATAAATTAAGAGCGCCACTAAAGTTTTATACTTAGTGGCGCTATTAATTTAAAATGTATTACCGGTTCTTATTTAGCTGCAAGAGCTTTGTTGATCTGCTTGTTGGCTTTCTCAACAGCCTTGCGGTAGGCAGCCATCGCTTTAGCTTTGGCTTTGGGAGTCTTAGCTGCTTTAACGGCATCGTAAAGATCCCAGAGTTTGTTGTCAGCAGTAGCTTTTACCTGAGCGGCGGTGAATGCTTTAGCCTTGGCTTCGGCTGCCTGCTCATCGGCTTCAGATGCATAAGCGTGCTTGTAGCCTTTCTGGTCGTTCCAGTGGCCGCGGGTAAAGTCGGGGAAGGTAACAGCAGCGCTGTTGTTGTCCATTGAAAGGGCACCGAGTTCTCCGAGGCAGCACCATTCTGCGAGGTCATAAACATCCATGTCAAGTGGAAGACCGTTCTGCAGGCAGTAAACAAGGCGTGAGTCCATCATAAAGTCCATGCCGCCGTGACCCATTTCGCGACCGAGTTCACCATATTTCTTTAGGATGGGGTGGTAGTATTTGCTCATAAGTGAGTCATACTCAGCTTTGGGGAGGAAGCCGTGGCTTGATAGGTTGTCAACCTTGGGGGTTACTCCGCTTGCTTCGAGCTGAGATTTGTCAAGAGCGATTTTTGACTCCGGATATTTGGTAGCATAACCTTTTGTTCCGGTGAGCTTGTATAGGCGGTTGTAGGGCTGAGGGTTCATAACGTTGTGCTGAATTTCAACAACTTTGCCATCCTCAGTGCGCATAAGGGTTGTAGTGTGGTCGCCATTGCGATAGTTTTCGCAGGGTTTGCCGGTTTTCTTTTCTACATACTCTTTACCGTGAACAGATTTGGTGTCCATTGCAACGAGGGTTTTGAAACGGTCACCGCGGTGAATGTTGAGCGCCTGTGCAACCGGGCCAAGGCCGTGGGTAGCGTAGAGATCGCCGCGATTCTCCATATTGTATTTCATGCGCCATCCAAGTTTGTCAGGGTCGTTTTCAGGATTTTTCCAATAGTAATCCCAGAAATCGTCAAGGTTGTGGATGTAAGCACCTTCTGCACGGAGTACTTCACCGAATACACCTGCCTGAGCCATAGCAAGAGCATTGAGCTCATAGTAGTCATAGCAGCAGTTTTCAAGAATCATGCAGTGCTTGCGATTCTTTTCCGAGAGGTCGATGAGTTCCCAGCACTGTTCAAGATTCATTGCTGAGGGCACCTCAATAGCTGTGTGTTTACCGCTTTCAAGAGCAGCTTTTGCAACGGGGAAATGATGATCCCAGTCGGTAGCAACGTAAACGAGGTCTATGTCAGGACGAGCGCAAATAGCTTTGTAGCCATCTTCACCGAAATATGTATCTGCCGGTTTGAGCCCTCTCTCACGTAGATATTTCTGGCTTTTTTCTGCACGGACAGAGTCATAGTCGCAAAGGGCAACTACTTCCACCCCGGGGATATGGGCGAAACGGTTTACAGCACCGGGACCACGCATTCCGAGTCCAACAAATGCCACACGCACCTTATCCATTTTGGGAGCGGTGAGACCGAGAACATGATCCTGACCGGCAGGTCTTTCGGGAGATTCAACAACAAGAGTGCCTTTGTCCCAATGAGTTTTGGTTGAAGGGGAAAGCGACTGAGCGTTTGCCTGTATTCCAAAACTTACAACGACAGCTGATGCTATCGCGAATCTGAAAAGTTTTTTCATTAAATATGGTATTAAAAGTTATTCTTTTGAATTAGCAAAGATACTTGTTTTTTCCAAAAAAATAAATTCCTTTGCTCTTATTATTTGGTAAATTTAGTTAATGTCAATCAATACCATTGAACAAAGTAGCAGATTTTATTTTGATGATATTCATATTGTTATTATTTGCGCTAAAAAAAAAGCCCCGGATTATAGAAGTAATCCGGAGCTAACAATTAGCGAAAAGTAAGGTTGCCTAATCTATTAACCTTGTTTATTTTGTGAATTTAGTAACGGTGATAGTCCAGGCTTTCTTAGTACCGTCAGCTGCTGTCACAATGAACTTGTGAGGCTCGGTCCAGTCATCGGGGATACCGAGAATTTTGTGACCGTCAGCCGGAGCAATACGCGCTGCAGGTGAAAGGGTTACCTGACAGCATAGAGAGTTCTGACTTACCTGGGAGCGGACTTCATTTGTGAAGTAGCTCTGAGCATTGGGAACAGTAACTTGAATGTTAGCTGTACCTGCTTCATCATCAATGCTGAAACTTGTTGTCATCTCCATTTCAAGGATGAGCGGTTCACCTGTAACGTCATCTTTGTATTCATTGCTCGCCCAACGGTAGAAGAATCTGCAAGCTGTTATATCTGCACCTTCGTAAGAGGGGAGTTCTTCCCAGCTGCAGGCAGCGAAAATGGGAAGCATTGCCAGAAGAAGCAACCATTTGATATTTTTTAGTATCATATTTTTTTTATTGTTTCTGTTAATGGGTTGAAACTCATTAAATTAGTATCCCGGGTTTTGGTCAGCTGCTGTAACTGCAGGATTAGCGTCAATCAGACCCTGATCAACAGGGAAGAGATAGTAAGTAGGAACAGGGAAGAGTCGCATATTGTTGTTGTAGCCAAGCTCAGCAATGAATGCAACTTCACGCTGCTGGTTGATTTCAATGAAGTTAGCAGACTCTGTGAGTTCCGGAATTTCACCTTTTGAAGGATTGCCGTAGTTGGCTTCACCACCGTAGCAACCCCAGCGGAGAAGGCTCCAGTACCAGTCTGACTCAAAGTAGAGTTCAACGCGGCGTTCACGTCTGTAGTCAGTCCAAGCCTCAGCCAGTGTAGATGCTGTTGAAGGAGGAAGCTGACCGTGGATTGTGCGTGTCTGATTGAATGTTGCAACTGCGTCAGCAACTTTGTTGAGACGGAGTTGTGCTTCAGCCTTATTGAGAAGCACACGGCCATAGCGTGAAACCACTTCGTGATATGCAGTGAATGATGTGTTGATGTAACGGGGTGATACATTTGAATACACACCTTTCAGACCTGCATAGTTGGTGATGGGAACATAGCCGGCATAAGTGTCACGACCATAGCGACCGTAATTACCGTGGTAGTAGCAGGTGATTTCCTCGTTATAGAAAGTGGTTCCGTCATAAATGATAGAGCCATAGAAACGGGCGTCACGGTTTTTATACATCAGTTCACTGATGTTAGCGCCTGCGGTAGTGACTTTGTACCCTTTTAAGTACTTTTCTGTGCTACTTGCATAGGTGTAGTTCGCAATTCGAGCAGGTTCGCCCTCATCATTTACACCCATGTAGGAATACATGGGAAGAGCTTCAGCCTCACTTATTTCAGTTGTGTTGTTTACGAATTGAGAGGTTTCGTTCCAAGGTTTGGCAAGTCCATCCTGCTCGTCGATAACGAGGTAAGCGTCAACGAGATTCTGGGTTGGAGCAGCCTGACACCATGACTCGAAAGGAATTTCCTGTCCTTTCCAAAGTGGCTGACATGAGTGAGCTGAAAGCTGTGCGTTAGGAACGTTAGGAACGAGATGTCTCATTTCGCAATCGCCAAGAGTAGCATTCTCAGCACTGAGATAGGTTGCAAGAATGATCTCATTTGAATAAGGTGAATTCTGGTTGAACATATCACCGTAGTTGGGATCAAGAGAAACACCGGTGATTGCATCAACAGCATCGATTGCTTCCTGATAGAGGCTCTTGCCATTTATCTGCAAGCTTTTGGCATCATTGGAGTAAGCGGCAGCAGTTAGACAAACCTCGGAGAGGAGTGCATATCCGTAGTTGCGGGTGGGCTCTCCGGGCAGTGCAGATGTAGGCAGATCTTTTACTGCATCGCGGATGTCTGTAAGAACCAGATTGTATGTCTCCTCAATGCTCTTGGTAAGAGGAAGATCAAAGTTTGAATCTTCGCTCAGCACTTCGTCAACCCAGATGAATTTACCGAATTTGCGGGCTAGATCGTAGTAGCACATAGCGCGAAGCAATTTACCGATAGCAACGTACTCTTTCTGCTGTGTTTCTGTGAGAGCAGCATTATCTTTACATTTTTCAATGATCAGATTACAGTTACGGATAAATCCAAAACGTGCATTTAAGCCTGTGATATGCGGGTTAGTCGCACTTCTGCCTCCAAGTACATAGGGCATACTGCCGAAGGAATATGCCATGTTGTTAGTGAAGTAACAGTCCCATTGCATGGGTACTTTGTAGTAGCCCATGGCTGTGCCATATCGACCGCGCACAAATGCCTGGATATTTGCCTCACTACCCCAAACGAGGTCTGGGCTGTAAGATTCTGCAGGCTCGGTTTCAAGGAAATCAGAGCAGCTCTGAGTTGCTACAGCGAAACCAAGTGCAATAGGAATTAGATATTTAGCTTTCATATTAATATTTCCTTGTTTTGTTTAGAAACCGAGATTAATGCTCAGAGTATATATTCTTCCGATAGGATAGTTACCACCGCTGGCGTCATATGCAGCCGCTTCCGGGTCAAGACCCCATTTCTTAGCTGGGCTGAATGTGAGAAGGTTGTAACCTGACAAGCTTACATTACACTTCTTAAGCCAGTTTGTTTTCTTAAGCAGTTTATGTTTGAAGTCGTAGCCGATAGAGAGGTTTTTAAGACGGATATAACGTGCCTGTACAAGCCAGAAATCAGAGCCCTGGAAGTTATTGGAATATGTGGTGCCGGAGTGGGGGCGAGGGTAGAGTGCATCGGTATTTGTCGGATTCCATATATCTGTCTGGAATTCATAGATAACCGGACCGGGATATGCGGTGCAACCATTTCCTCTGAGACCCTGGTTGAGCAACATATTGCAGTTTGTGGCACCTTGCCAGAGCATATTGAAGTAAAGCCCCTTCCACTGACCGGATGCTGTGATGCCGTAGTTGCCCAGCGGAGTACGGTCTTTGCCAAGGCGGAGTTTATCACTGTCGTCAACCTTACCGTCACCGTTGAAATCGTAATACTTGATGTCACCTGCCATAACACCACCATTGAGTGTGATGCTGCTGAGTCGAGGTGAGTTTAACACATCTTCAGCACTCGCGAAGTAACCGAGGCTTTTATAAAGAAGATCATAGTAGTCTGCAACCTGTGTTCCTCTCTGATATGGATTCTTGAGTGAGGTTTCAGCTTCGTTGGGATTGATGTTCCAACGGGTATCGAAATAGGTGAAGTTACCACCTACCTGATATGTGAAGTCACCTACACGACCGTTGTACTGAAGGGTGAAATCAACACCGCGACGACGGCGTTCACCATCTGATTTAACAGTCGGGAGTGCGAGACCGAGAGGACCGGTGTAGCCAACATTTGAAGGTGAGGCAAGGAAGCCTTTTGTGCTCTTGTAAAAGTAGTCAACAGATCCGGAGAATGCATTGTTGAACATACCGAAGTCGAAGCCGATATTGAAGTCGCGCTGAGTGTACCATGAAATATCGGGACTTGGGAGGGCACCTTCGCTGAAAGTGGGATAGAATGTGTCACCAAGAACGATACCGCGCTGAGACAGTGAGTAGGATGAAAGGTAAGCGTAGCGACCAACACCGCTATCCTGACCGATTTCACCTAATGAACCACGGATTTTGAACATATTCCAAACGGTTGACATCTGGCTCTCTTTCCAGAATGCTTCGTCAGATACGTTCCAACCGAGTGAACCTGAGAAGAATGTACCCCAACGTTTTTTTGAGGGGAATTTGTCTGAACCGTCGTGACGGAGAGCAAATTCTGCAATGTAGCGTGAATCGAAGTCGTAGTGAGCACGGGCAATTACAGAAGCGGTGCGCCACTGTGCGCCATTGGCACCACCGTTTGTCTGACCTTCGGTAGGACCTGCTGCAAGCTGATCCACATCAATGATATAACCTTTACGATATGCGCTGAGGTTGTCGTAGTCAGAACCTGTTGCCTCAATACCGAGAGTAAGATCAATATTGTTTACACCGAATGATCGGTTGTAGTTGGCAAGGAGCTGAGTGTTATAGTAGTCATAGAAGTTGAAAGCTTTTGAAAGTGAGGGTTTGTCTATGACTCCGGGAACACCTTCCCAGTCGTAGCGGGGAGCCTCTTTGTTCCAGACTTTCTGACGCTGATTGAGGAATGAGTAGCTTGCGCGACCTATGATAGAGAGTCCTTTTACCCATGGAAGACTCCATACTGCATCAATAGAACCG
The DNA here is from genome assembly GCA_014800945.1 of Barnesiella sp. Taxonomy (GTDB): domain Bacteria; phylum Bacteroidota; class Bacteroidia; order Bacteroidales; family Muribaculaceae; genus Paramuribaculum. The sequence goes on from JAAVFD010000013.1 coordinate 17,087, forward strand.
CGAACGTTGGCATCGTTCTGCTTGTTGTAACCACCTTCATCAGATATGTAGCGAAGAGGGTTCTCTACAGTACCGCCGTAAGGCTGACCGAGCGGGTTTTTACCTGCCTGACCGGGCCATTTATCCTGAATGTGAATGAATACGGTTCCATAGCCTGCGATTGGCTGATTAAATTGAGAAATATATGCTTCAAGTCCGGTGTTCAACTGAAGACCGATTTCCTTGAGATCTATAGTGATGTTAGTACGGGCGTTGTAACGCTTGTAGGTTAAGTTGTCAGAACGGTAGAGAGAGTTCTGATCAAAGAGACTCAGAGCTGTGTATGCTTTAACACGTTCGCTACCACCGGTGATTGTGAGTTGGTGACGCTGTTCGGGGGCACGTCTGTGAAGCACCTCTCTCTGCCAGTTGGTATTGGCGTAGTTCTCGGGATCCTGACCGTTTTTGTAGAGCTCCATTGCGGCATCGGATAGTGTTGCAGGGTAGGGCTCGCCGTCATATTCGTAGCCGAGACGCCAGTAAGTGGCAGCATCGAAAGAGTTAAGCTTTTTGGGGAGTTCGGTCGGGCTGCTGAGGCTGTAGTCAAAATTGTAGTCAACACTTATTTTACCTGCCTGACCTCGTTTTGTAGTAACGATGATGATACCGTCACCTGCACGCTGACCGTAGATAGCGGTACCTGCGGCATCCTTAAGCACAGAGATTGATTCGATATCAGCTGCGTTGAGGTTCTGGAATTCGCGCTGTTCACTGACAATGTTGTCAATAACATAAAGAGGAGTGCCACCACCACGAATTGATACATTAGCACCTGCGTTAAGACCACCACCTGTCTGTGTGACGATAAGACCGGCAGCACGTCCGGCGAGTGACTGGGTGAGGTTTGACACCGGTGCAGCCTCTATTTCAGACGCTTTGATGACTGATACAGAGGTGGTTGTTTTGTGCTTGGTTGTGGTACCGTAACCTACTACAATCACTTCGTCAAGGTCAAGAGATGCCTCGTCAAGAGTGATTTTGAGGTTATCACCAGTGATGGCGACTTCTTTTGTCTGCATGCCGATAAATGATACAACGAGAGTCTTTTCGTTGTCAGGCACATTGAGGCTAAATTCACCATCGATGTTTGTAGAGGTTCCGACAGCCGGATTACCTTTGCACTTTACTGAAGCCCCCGCAACGGGTTCATCAGTAGCCGCTTCAAGGACCACACCGCGAACAGTACGCGCCGTTGATACTCCTGCCATAAGCGACAAACATGTCAAAAACAATAACAGTTTCCGTTTCATGTAATTTGGATTATTGGTTAAAAAAAATAGTCTTTGTGGAATATAGAGTGAGAATGGTATTATTCTTGTTAACAGTCTGTAGTGTTGATATTTTCACGAATAAAATGATTGATCGTATTAAATTTCTTTAGTTAAATGAATGCAAATTTAAGGAAAGAGTGCAAAATACCCCCCCCCATTAAGTTAAAATAGGTTAATAGATGGAGTAAATTATTTCCAAAGACTTGAAATGTGTGCATGTATAGGCATAACCGAACCGATTGTACCTATCTATATATAAGAAAAAGGTGTCTATATATAAGAAAAAGGTGTTCTGCTATTTTTATATACCTATTCTATCGGTTAGTTGCAGTAGTCGGGTAGAGGTGAGTCGCCGGTTATTATCCGCACCCAGTTCTTGATTTCCAGGGTGTGTAGATTGTCGGGATTCTTTACCGGCTCGGTTTTCAGAAACTCCACCGGAATAATCGGATTTTTTCTATCTGCGATGCAAACGTTTTCAGGAGCCACAAAGTTATATCGCATGGCATACAGGTTGGTGGTTATTATCTTCTTGCCGCGTGCCAGTCCCCAGATAAATCGGGGAGTGAGTCCGCTCTGTTCGGGTATCACATCATCAACAATAATTTCACTCTGCTCCATCAAAGTCATATATTCTTCCGGTTCCAATGGGGTTTTGAGTTCAAATTCCTCAAGCATACCAGAGTTCAGTTTTTTCGACAGGCGATAGTCCTTGAATAATCGCTGTGATAGCGGGGGCAGTGAATGCGGCAGGAGCTTAAAAAAGTAATTGGATATTCTGTGCCTTCTTATTTCACTGGCAAGGGAGGTGACAAATCGTATGCGTTGATCTCTGTTTGCTCCTATTATTATTGCCGGATATTTGACAGAAGATATTTCTATATGTTTGGGTTCGGTATAATAGTTTGGAAGTAGTTTCAGAGAAGAATGGCGCTCGGAATCAAGAAGGTCAAATGTGTATGCTTCATCAAAATATGGCGCAATAATTGAAAAATCCCATGTCCGGCTACTGTCCCACACATAAAGTACTGTTCGGTCTGTACGCTGCTTTATGGTTTCCACTACTGTGGGCGGGATAGTAAATGCGTTAAGACACAGAAACAAGTCGTAATGATCGCAGAGGGTAGCCAACACAGGTGACCAAAATTGCTCGGCACGTTTAAGCCAGCTTAAATGTTTGGGGAACTTGATGAAGCGTTTGATGAAATTTCTCAGGGGAGTGGATCTCAGTTTCGGATCACCCTCCAGCAGACAATCTTTTATAGTTGTTACTTCCCACCCCAGTCTCTCAAGCTCTTCAATAACGGGCTTTTGAAGGTTGAGGTATTCGGTTGTAAATATAAGTGCCTTCTTCTGTTTCATGATTGTTTCAGCAATGAGTTCTTCCGCATAATCTTCTAAACAGTTCCGATGAAAGTTTATCATGCGCAGCAAGGAGACAAACGAAGTAAATCAACATTCCGGCAAATGGAACAATAAGCAGCAGGGCTATGTTGCTGAGATTTGTAAACAGAACAACCGGCAGCAATGCGGCAACCATTACAAATGTGGCGATATAGTATCTGAGCTCGAAGATACGGCTTACACTGAACGGTAGATATTTTCTTCCCCATATAAGCTGCACAGTGAGCACGGTAAGTTCAGCTATTACTATTGAAACGGCTGCGCCTTTGGCACCATAGTGCGGTATAAGTAAGAAGTTTATCAGTAGATTCACCACTGCTCCCGCGCATGCGCTCCACACAACTATATATATCTTGCCTTTTGGATAAAGAATCTGAATTCCGGTAAGAAAAGAAATTGTTGAAAAGAATATCATCGGAGAGTTGAGCACGAGTAGAGTGATAGAGGAGCGGTAATCGGCACCACAGAAAATCAGTATGATGGGAGAGGAGAGTATCATCAGTCCGGCAACAATAGGCAGCGACAGCATCAGCGACAGGTTGAGCGCTTTTTCCGATAGTGATTTGAATTCGGTGATATTGCCGGTAGCCTCAAGGTTTGCGAAGCGGGGCAACAGAACTGTTCCGGCAGAAAAGATTACCGTTATGGCTATCTGGGTTATTTTTGTTGCAGCTGCAAAGAGTCCTACTTCACTTTCTGTTGCCATAAAACCTAACATTACAGAGTTGAGTGACAGATAAATACTCGAAATTGCAGTGATGGAGAATACCATCAGCGCAGGTTTAAGATGTGAACTTATCTTTGTCAGGGAAATTGAAAATCCATTACCGGGTGCGAATATTTTGTATTTTCTCAGATGCCAGAAATTTATGATGTTATTTCCTATGGTTGAGCCAACGGTAATAAATGCATAGTTAAGCAAATCGGCTGGAGTCCTTACGAAAATAAAGAGACAGGCTGCCGCTGCGGTGCGCACTATCACTGCGCGTACTGTGATATATTTGAAATCTTCTATAGCCTGATAAAACCACTCAACCCCGATGGTAGTGAATAAAATGGATAGGCTGAGAGCATAAAATATCTCAGACCGGGCATGGATTTCCGGCACCAGACGGGCGAGTAAACCAACAATAATATAACCGGCTATGCAAAGTAATGCATTCAGTGTTAGTATCTCCAGTACAGTTCGGTTTCTCAATACCTCATTATCACGAACCTCCGAGATTTTTTTTACTGCGTAAAGCGGTATTCCGAGAGATGTGATCAACACTATATAAGATATGATGCCGTTCAGAAAAGAAATTGTGCCTATCCCGTCGGGCATAAGAACTCTTGCGGCGTATGGAAACGTTATTACCGGAAATAGAACCGATGTTATGGTGTTAACGGTATTGAGGGCTATATTGGAGCGGATACTGCTCATTTGTTGAGGAGTTTATTTTTTAGCCGTATATAGAAATTTGCAAAGGTGGGTCCTGTGACCTCTTTAACCCTTAGTTTGAACCGCTCGTAAGGTGTGAGCCAGCTGCCGGCATAGTGATGGATGGCGTATGTTTCTTCAGTTATGTTTAATTCACCGTTTATCTGAGATTTAGGTGATAACACCTGTGGGGGGAAAATAGTGATGCCGTCAATAGTGAGCTGATTGTCAGAAGATTTATAGCCTCGTGCTGTAAAATACTCTGTTGAGTAATCGCAGATGGTTTTAAGGTTGTGCGACCCGTCGGGGTTTATAAAATGGATGCTTCGGTAAGTATTCATCATGGCGCGGCAAAAGTCACTCCCGGAGGGCATGGCAAAGCCTAACCCCGGATTTATCAGTCCTGTTTGCTCAGTGCCGGTAAAAGGAGCTTGGGCTATCAGTGATTCCCACGGTTTAATAAGCTCCACGTCAGTGTCGAGATACACACCGCCATGTTCCGCGAGAATTGCAAAGCGGGCATAGTCGCTCACAAACGCATATTTGCCCGCATTGTAGGCTTCGGTGGCAAAAGGTATTGCATTGACATCGAAATTAGCCTCATTCCATTCTTTTATTTCCCAATCGGGTAGATACTTACTCCATGATTGAATGCACTTCCTCGCTAATTTGGGAAGTGGTTTGTGTCCAAACCAGCAGTAATGTATCACCTTTGGAATCATGGTTCTATCGTATGCGGTTCATTACTGCGTGCATCTTCTCGGCTATCTTGTCATTGCAGAGGTTGCCGATAGAGCCTTCATGGGTGTGGTGAACAGATTTTGTGGGTGTGTATTCTCCGTTCTGCACCTGCATGCCTACCGTGCGGTATGCTTCGCGGAATGGCATGCCGTTGAGCGCGAGGCGGTTCACATCCTCCACCGTGAAGAGGTAGTTATATTTCGGGTCATCAAGAATATTGTCTTTCACGCGGATATGTGCGAGCATGAAATCGCACATTTCAAGGCATGAGCGTAGTTCTGCGGTAGCGGGGAAAATTATATCCTTTAGAAGCTGCAGGTCGCGGTTGTAGCCGAGCGGCAGATTGGCGGTCAGGAGGGCGATTTCATTGGGTATGGACTGGAGCCGGTTGCACTTGCCGCGCATAATCTCGAATACGTCGGGATTCTTTTTATGCGGCATGATGCTTGAGCCGGTGGTGAGTTCATCGGGGAAGGATATGAAACTGAAGTTCTGACACATCCACATGCACACATCCATGGCAAACCGTCCGAGCGTAGAAGCTATTGCTGCTATTGCCATACCTGCCGCACGCTCTGTTTTGCCTCGGCTCATCTGCGCTGCAACAACATTGTAGTGCATGGTTTCAAAGCCGAGCAGCTCTGTGGTCATTGTGCGGTTAAGGGGGAATGATGAACCGTAACCGGCTGCGGAACCGAGCGGATTCTGGTTGGCTATATTGTAGGCAGCGGCTAAAAACTGCATATCATCCACAAGTGCCTCTGCGTATGCTCCGAACCAAAGTCCGAAGGAGGAGGGCATTGCGATTTGCAGGTGTGTATAGCCCGGCATAAGCACATCCTTGTGCTCTTCACTCAAATGTTGAAGGCGGTCAAAGAGATGCTGCACGCTCTCGGCTGTTTTTTTGAGTTCGTCACGCATAAACAGTTTAAGGTCAACAAGAACCTGGTCGTTGCGCGAGCGGCCGCTGTGAATTTTCTTGCCGGTGTCACCAAGGCGTTGGGTCAGAAGAAATTCCACCTGTGAGTGAACATCCTCCACCCCAGGCTCTATGGTAAATTCACCACGCTCTATCATCTGCGCGATATCCTCGAGTGCGTCAAGAAGGGTTGTGAGTTCATCCTTTGTGAGAAGACCGATGCTTTCAAGCATCTTTATGTGTGCCATAGATCCCTGAACATCGTACTTTGCGAGTTGAAGATCCAGTTCGCGGTCTGCTCCAACAGTAAATTCCTCTATCATTTTATCCGGCTCAAAGCCTTTGCTCCAAAGTTTCATTTCAAGCGTTTTAATATGTTCATGTATGTTTCTATGCCGGCTGAAATCTCATCAAGTCTGATGTATTCATCGGCTGTATGACTTCTTGACGAGTCCCCGGGACCTATTTTCAGTGTAGGGAAACCGTTCATTACTGCCATATCGCTCATGGTGGGTGATACAAACGGAGTCAATCCCAACTCCTTGCAGATTCTCACTAAAGGATGGTCTGATGCGATAGCGCTGGCTCTCAGGCGGGTGGAGCGAGGATTCGCTTCCGAGCTGATGGCATTGCGGATTATATCTACAGTCTCTTCGTTTGAATAAGCATCGGTTGTTCTGACATCAACCACAAAGGTACATTCATCCGGCACTACATTATGCTGCTTTCCGGCATTTATTTGGGTTACAGTCATAGAAATAGGTCCGAGAAGTTCTGATTCTTTTTCAAACTTGAAATTGCGCAATATATTTATATCATCCACAGCCTTGTAGAGGGCATTGATTCCTTCACCTCGGGCGGCATGACCGGATTTGCCTTTAGCAGTGCAGTCAAGCACCACCAGTCCACGCTCTCCTATCGCAGGCTGCAATGAGGTGGGTTCACCAACAATGCCCATATCTATTTTATAGCCGCTTTCGGCAAGGTGTGGTAGAAAAGCTCTCATACCTTTTTCGCCGGTCACCTCCTCTTCAGCGGTGATGGCAAGGATGAGGTTGTAAGGTAGCTGAGTTCCTGCAAGTTCGCAGAAAACCGATGCCATGCAAACNGCNGATGCACCGGCATCNTTGCTGCCGAGTCCGTATAGACANCCNTTTTCTATCACCGGAGCAAANGGATTACGNATATATCCGGCTGCCGGGCGCACTGTGTCGTGATGGCTGTTGAGCAACACTGTTTTCTTAGCAGGGTCATATCCGGGAGCAACAGCCCATACATTATTATGATGCCGTTTTGGGTCAACGCCTCTCTCCTTAAGCCAATCAAACAGAATATCAGCGGTTCCGCTCTCCTCGCGGGATATTGACGGNACTGCTATAAGTTCAGACAGGAGTTTTACTGCGTTGTCGGTCATTCGGTAATTGTTGTGCCTCTNTTCTTGAGCAGGTTGTCGGAATGCTTGATTGTTACGGAAGAAACTCCGGCGGTTATTGCTGCAAANGCATTGTCAATTTTGGGAATCATACCTTTGTTGACCACNCCGTCCTGNTTTAGTGNGNCGTATGAACTGCGTGTAACNGANTCTATCAGTGAGTCNGGATTATCCACATCGGTCAGCACTCCGTCTTTTTCAAAGCAGAAAATCAGACGAGTCGGGGCTATTGTACTTGCGGCAACAGCTACAGCNGATGCCACGGAGTCGGCATTGCAGTTGAGCAGGGAGCCGGCTCCATCGTGCATTATTGCGCAAAACACCGGCACTATGCCGCTGTCGAGTAGTGTGGCGAGAAAGGCAGTATTGATTCTGGCAGCATCTATGTCGCCTACAAAACCGTAGTCAATAGGGGTNGTGGGNCGCTTTTTTGCGGGGATAATGTTGCCGTCAGCACCGGAGAGTCCTAAGGCGTTGCATCCGCAGCTCTGCANTGCGCTCACAATCCGCTTGTTGATAAGCCCGGCATACACCATTGTCACAACATCAAGAGTCTCGCGGGTTGTTACNCTGCGACCGTCNATCATTGTGGTGGGAATGTCCAGGCGCTCGCTCAGGCGGGTAGCTTCTTTNCCTCCGCCATGCACAAGTATTTTCGNACCNTCCATTGCGGCGAAATCCTTTACGAAGCGACTCAGAGCTTCGGGATTGTCAACCACATTGCCACCGATTTTTACTACANTAATCATTTGTTTGTTTCAAGCATTCGTTTGAGAACCGTCTGNGCTGANATTTCTCGGTTTGCAGCTTCGGGTATTACAAGACTCTGAGGNGATTCAATCACTTCATCGGTAACAATCATGTTGCGGCGAACCGGCAGGCANTGCATGAAAAATGCGTTATCGGTCTTAGCCATAGTGGTTTCNTCCACAGTCCAAGAGCGGTCGGTTGACAGAATCTTGCCATAGTCGGCATCGTTGAAGGCTGACCAGTTCTTTGCATACACGAAATCAGCTCCCGCAAATGCTTTGTCGCGGTCATATTCTATTGTAGCTCCCTTGGTAAATTCCGGAGATAGNTCATAGCCGTGAGGATGGGTTATCACCACATCGTAGCCTGCCGCTACGCTCCACTGTGCGAAGGAGTTGGGCACTGCCTGAGGCAATGCGCGGGGATGGGGAGCCCAGGTGAGCACTACCTTGGGGCGNTCTTTGGTTTTGTGNTCTTCAATTGTTATGATGTCCGCAAAAGCCTGCAGTGGGTGACCGGTTGCCGCCTCCATGCTGAAAACAGGCTTGCCGGAATATTCTATAAACTGNNNCAGTACCTTTTCAGTATAGTCCTCTTCTTTGTTTTGGAGACCGGCGAACGATCTCACTCCGATAATATCGCAGTAGCTCGCCATNACCGGGATGGCTTCAAGAAGATGCTCTGCCTTGTCNCCGTCCATAATCACTCCGCGTTCGGTTTCGAGTTTCCATGCGCCTTGATTGACATCAAGCACCATCACATTCATGCCAAGATTCATGGCGGCTTTCTGAGTGCTCAGACGTGTGCGTAGGCTGGAGTTGAAAAACAGCATCAGCAATGTTTTGTCCTCGCCGAGATGCTTGTATGCAAAGCGGTTTTCCTTTATTTTTCTTGCTTCGGCAACTGCAGCATGGAGGTCACCGATATCGGCGACGGTTGTAAATTTTTTCATTACGCGGATTTTTNATTAATCACACTTTTGAATTCTTTCAAAAATTTNTCTNCCTGCTCTTTGGTGATACAGAGTGCCGGCAAAAGGCGNACGGTATGGGCTCCNGCACCGCCGGTAAAGATATGGTGGTCAAAGAGGAGCTGTTTGCGCAGTGCTGACGCATCTCCTTCTATTTCAACACCTATCATAAGACCTTTGCCACGCACCTCCACGAGTCCGGGTATCTTTTTGAGTTCGGCTANAAGATATTCTCCTGTTTCGGCTGCNTTCCGNACCAGATTTTCCTTTGCCATAACATCGGCAACAGCTATTGCTGCNGCGCAGGCAAGNTGATTGCCGCCGAAAGTGGTGCCCAGCATTCCTTTTACCGGCTTGATTTCCGGAGAAATCAGCACAGCGCCCATTGGAAAGCCGTTGGCTATACCTTTTGCCATGGTGATGATATCAGGCTTGATGCCGGAGTGCTGGTGAGCAAAATATTTGCCGGTGCGTCCGGTGCCGCTCTGTATCTCATCNAGAATCAGGAGGGTNCCGTNCTCCTTGGTCAGTTTGCTCAGCTGGCGCAGGAATTCATCGCCCGGCTCGTGTATTCCGGAAACACCCTGGATGCCTTCGATAATAACTCCTGCAAATTCACCNGTTGACAAAGCTTTCTCAACAGCCTCTATGTTGCCGANCGGAGCAAATTCCACATTCGGNGTGGCATTGAACGGAGAAACTATTTTAGGNTTATCGGTTGCAGCTACCGCTCCGCTTGTGCGTCCGTGGAACGATTTTGAGAATGCGAGTATTTTTTTNCTTCCGGTAACAAAACTCGCAAGTTTCATNGCATTCTCATTGGCTTCTGCNCCGGAGTTGCANAGAAACAGCTGATAGTCNGGGTAGCCGGTTAGTTTTCCAAGTTTGTCGGCAAGCAGTGTCTGNAGGGAGTTCTGCACCGAGTTGGAATAGAAACCNAGTTTGGCTACCTGATCGGAAATTGCTTTCACATACTCGGGGTGAGCGTGTCCGATTGATATTACCGCGTGTCCNCCGTACAGGTCAAGGTANTCGGTGCCGTCTGCTGTGTAAACGTATGAGCCTTTGCCTGCTACCGGCTCTATATCATAAAGTGAATAAACATCAAATAGTTCCATNGTGACTGGTNTTATGGATTAGAATGCTGACGGTTTGAGGTTCANGCCGGTGTGCTCCTCNAGACCGCATATAATATTGAGATTCTGAACCGCCTGTCCGCTTGCTCCTTTGAGCAGATTGTCTATGGCGGTGGTTATGAGTAGCTTGTTGCCGTGCTTTTCCACTCCTATGATAGCTTTGTTGGTGTTGACCGCCTGTTTGAGGTCAACGGCGCCGGGTGCAACATGGGTGAAGGGCTCGTCAGCATAATAGTCGGTATAAAGCTTTTTAGCCTCATCCTCGCTTAGGTCTGAGTCAAGCCACGCCATTACGAATATCCCTCTGGCAAAATTACCACGCACGGGCACAAAGTTCAGCTCAATNGGTTCACCGGGCTGTAATTTTGCAAGNGTGCGGCTGATTTCAGCGAGATGCTGATGGTTGAACGCCTTATACACCGAAAGATTGTCGGTTCTCCAGCTGAAATGGGTTGTACTTCCCGGTTTTACTCCCGCGCCGGTGGACCCTGTTATTCCGGTAATCTGCACCGGTGAGTCGATTTTCCCGGCAGCGGCAAGAGGGAGCAGTGATAGCTGAATGGCTGTGGCGAAACATCCCGGGTTGGCAATGAGTCTTGCGCGCTCTATTGCAGCACGGTTAGCCTCCGGCAGACCGTAAACATAGCCGTTTGACTCATCACGGTAGTCCTGAGCAAGGTCGATAACCTTAAGGCGTTCTGGCAGTGCGTTTTCTGTCCAGAAGGCTGTGCTCTGTCCGTGACCTGAGCAGAGAAACAGCACATCTATATCTTCAAGCGGATGAGTGTCGCTGAATTTGAGGTCGGTTTCACCGAGCAGTCCGCCGTGAACGGCTGTTATCGGGTTNCCGGCATTGCTGGTGGAGTGAACAAACGCTATCTCCACCTCCGGGTGATTGATTAGCAATCGAATCAGCTCTCCCGCTGTGTAGCCGGCTCCTCCTATTATTCCTACTTTCATTCCGCTTTGCCGTTGCGTTTCTGAACGTTGTGGTATATCTTCATCTGGTTGCCGAGAATNTTGGTGAATCCTTTCACATCATCNGCGCTCCATGCTTTGTTTACCTCTCCGTATTCACCGAAATCGGTCTTCATGAGGTCGAAAGGNGAATCCACCCCAACGAGGGTGTAGGTGTAGGGGCGAAGAAGAATTTCCACTGTTCCTGTAACATTTCTCTGTGAGGACTCNAGCATCGCTTCCATGTCTCTCATCACCGGTTCGAGGTANTGTGCTTCGTGAAGGAACATTCCGTACCANGTGCCTACCTGATCTTTCCAGTACTGCTGCCATTTGGTGAGAGTATGCTTTTCAAGCATCTTGTGTGCCGCGATGATGAGTATGGGGGCGGCTGCTTCGAAACCAACTCTGCCCTTGATACCTATAATAGTGTCACCGATGTGCATATCTCTGCCTATGCCGAACTTGGCACCGATTTCCTCAACGGCACGGATGGCTTCNATTCGGTCGGTATATTCCTTACCGTTNACGCCGGTGAGCTCGCCCTGAGTGAATGTGAGCTTGAGGCTCTCCGGTTCGGTAGCTGTAATCTGACTGGGGTAAGCGCTTTCCGGCAATGTNTGCTCCGATTTTAGAGTCTCCTTGCCGCCGATGCTTGTGCCCCAAAGACCCTTGTTGATAGAGTATTCCATCTTTTTGAAGTCTGCCTCATAGCCNTGTTCCTTGAGATAGTTGATTTCGTACTCGCGGGTAAGGGTCATATCGCGGGTAGGGGTGATGATTTCAATTTCCGGAGCGAGAATCTGGAAGGTGAGGTCAAAACGCACCTGATCGTTTCCTGCGCCGGTTGAACCGTGAGCAACAGCCTGNGCTCCTATTTTCTTGGCGTGCTCTATTGTTGCTATTGCCTGGAAAATGCGCTCAGAGGAAACNCTGATTGGGTATGTGCCGTTTCTGAGCACATTGCCTGCAATCATATATTTGATGCTCTTGTCGTAATAATCCTTGGTAACATCNAGAGTNGTGTGAGATGCCGCACCGAGTCTTTTAGCCTTGTCAGCGATAACGGCAAGTTCCTCCTCTGAGAAGCCGCCGGTATTTGCAATGGCTGTGTGAACCTCATAGCCGAGATCTTCACTTAAGTATTTCACTGCAAAGGATGTATCGAGTCCGCCGCTGAATGCGAGGAGCACTTTCTTTTTCTGTTCCATATTGTATGCTTTTATTATTTCTTGAGATGGAATAACTTGCTGATTTTGTTTTTAATCAGCATCTTGTAAGGAGTGGATTCCGAAGGCTTTTCCACCGGGGCGGCAGGGTCATACAGCATACCGGTGCAGAGGCACATGCGGCGGTTGTTTCTCTCCAAAATATCATAGTTCTTGCACCCTTGACAACCCTGCCAGAATTCCTCGTCGTCGGTAAGTTCGGAAAAAGTGACAGGACGGTAGCCCATGCGGCTGTTGAGCTTCATCACCGGNAGTGAAGTGGTGATACTGAATATCTTGGCGAACGGAAATCTCATGCGNGCGAGTTCAAATGTCTTCTCCTTGATGCGGGCTGCCAATCCGTGGTGGCGGTACTCCGGGTCAACGATAAGACCGGAGGTGGCTACAAAATCGCCGTGTCCCCAACATTCTATATAGCTGAACCCAATTAGTTTATCCCCGTCAAGAGCCACAACAGCCTTACCTCCGGTAATTTTTGCGGAGATATAATCCGGTGAGCGGCGTGCTATTCCTGTACCTCTCTGAAGAGCTGATTCATATATGAGGTTGCAGATCCGTTCAGAGTGAACCGCATGCTCGGGAGCGGCGAAATCCACTATAATNCTGTCGGAATTNTTGTTATCCATTGTCTTTGAATAAATTCGTTTATTAAAAATAGCGTTTGGATAGATTTTTTATTGTGGGCACAAAATTACATAAAAAATTGGATATTCATACAAAATCATAAAATAAATCTTATATCATGTCCNNCNTGANATCAGCTCCNNAGGAGCGTGTCTGTGGAAAACCCCAACCAAGCGTNAGCGCAGGTTGGGGCAGGAAGCCGCCTCTCTCTGAGCCTCGTAGAGGCGATGCNGTGNCGGAAGCCCGGAGNGCTTACCTACNANGNNTCNGAATNATCGGAAGTGGCTTCGGAGAAGCCNCGGTTGTTNAAAGCCCCACACGATAGCGCAACGCGCTGAGTGTGGGGTGAGCAGAGGGTATAAAAAAGGAGCTTCGGAGATGCGACCGTCATTACCCNACAGTCGTTTCTCCGAAACTCCTTTATATATATCAGGTGGTTTTTCAACCACTTACTTNTTGTCTCCGGCGAGGATTACATCGATGGGNAGTTTGGTGTACCAGATATTGTAGCTGTAGTGGTTGTTGGCACTCTCTTCGGTGAGCATNCCGATGCTNCCGTCAGGAAGAATGGTCATTGAAGAGTAGGCGCTGGGAAGGTTAACTACAGTCTTTTTGATAGGCCATGTCTTGCCACCGTCCTTGCTCACATATATTGCCACATTGTTTCTGCCTCTTGGGTCACCCGGGAGTGACTGAAGGAGAAGGTCGTGACCATCGCGGTTGTAGCGTATGATGTCGCCGTTGCAGCGGGGGTCGGGNAGGTCTTCAATGGGCACGGGTTCGCTCCATGTCTCGCCATTGTCGTGAGAGTAAGAGAACTTGCGGAGTGAGCCGGTACGGTTGCGTATGCTCATGATCACNGTNCCGTCGGCGAGCTGNACCACTTTGCTCTCGTCACCATTTGTGGTAGCGGGATTCTTTGACACTTTCCATGTTTTGCCTGCATCATCGGTATAAACGGCATAAACCTTGAANAGGGGATTGCCTTTTTCTCTGACCACGAGGGGGAACATGATTCTGCCGTTTGCAAGCTGGGTAGCTCTGCCGGATGTAGCAAACGCACTTGTGCATTTGATAGGCTGCTTGCCNTTGGGGTCGGTGGTGAGAATCTGAGGATTGATNTCAACCATCTTGCTCCANGTCTTGCCGTTGTCCTTGCTGCGGGAATAGCTGATGTGGGCGGGTTCCTCCTGCCAGAGTCCCATTCCGTGGCTGAATATNGCNAGAATATCTCCGCTCTTTTCGTCAACAACAAGTGCCGCGTCACCGCAGCCNCCAATTTCGTCGTGGGCTGCCACAACTACATATTCTTCCCATGTCTTGCCGCCATCGGTGCTTCTGCGGGAAACAACATCGATTTTAGCGGGAAGGTCACCGTTATGCTCAATGCGTTTGTCGGCTACAGTAACGAGTGAGCCGTCCTTAGCTGTAACAATAGCCGGAATTCGATAGAATTTGGAGTCAAAATCTCCGGGGCAATAAACGAGTGAACGTTCCACTNCGTTTGCCCAAGTCTCGTTGTGAACCTGCTGTGCGGCAACAGCAGCGGGGGCGATTAGAGCTGTTGCCAGAACAGAAGCGCAGATAGAGCGCTTGATGTTGCTTTTAATCATGAATGGTATTATTAATTAGGTGTAATAACTAAATAATGGGTTAATGTTACAAATATACGACAATTTTTGGATAATGCTACCGGTTGCAAGATAATTGCTGAAGATTATATCGATTTATGAGGGAGGTGAACTATTCTACCGGTTTGTAAATAAGTGTGCAGACCCGTTTGGGATTAAATATTGTTGCGGCTGCAGNACGGATGGCTTCCGGGGTGAGCTTGCGGTAGCGCGGAATGATGTCGTTGATGTTCTCGCCCTGCATCTCTGCCATAGCAAGTTTTTCAGCTTTTTTCATGTAGGAACTTGTAGAGAGTATGAATCGGCTTTCAAATTTGTTTATGGCTCTTTCCAGCTCCTCTGCCGTTGGCGGTTCGTTTGAAATGCGCTGCAGCTGCTCGCTGATGAGGCGTCGGGCTGTGGCTATGGCATCTTCACTTGAGTCGGTGAGGAGNGCTTCGATAATGAGAAATCCGGGTTCTTCTGTTCCGGAGACTGANGCGTCTGCCTCTGCTATNAGGTTGCCGGTCATAATAAGCTCTTTGTGGAAGCGTGTTGACTGGTCNCCGGCGAGAATGTCAGTGAGAATATCNGCAGCCGGATATATGGGGTCTTTACATCCNGGCATNGGGTACANAACNCCTATGAGCGGTGCGGGCACATTGCCATGAGCAACAAGAGTCCGGGGNTGNGTTATCTCCGGTTCGGGTTTGTATGTTCTCGGAGCAATCTCCCTGGAGGGTATGTTNCCAAACCATTTACGAGCAAGCTCTTCAGTGCGGTCAAACGAAATGTTGCCTGTAACAGCAAGAACNGCGTTGTTGGGTGCATAGTGGGAGTAGAAAAATTTCCTGACATCCTCACCCTTGGCGGCAAGCACGTGATCCGGNGTGAGACCAATTGTCTGCCACCTATATGGATGTTCCTTGTAAAGGAGTGAGCGAATCAATGAACCCACTTCTCCATACGGCTGATTAAGTACGGTTTGCTTGAATTCCTCAACAACGACCTGCCGTTGCACTTCAAGCGCTCTATCGNTCATGGAAAGCGCCAANATCCTGTCGCTCTCCGCCCAGAAGGCTGTTTCNACATTAACCGCNGGAACNACGATATAAAAGTTTGTGTAGTCAGAGCTTGTCCAAGCGTTGTTTTTCGCCCCGGCAAGTTCGAGTTCNCGGTCAAAGTCCTTTACATTTTCAGAGCCTCCGAACATCAGGTGCTCAAACAGGTGAGCGAGTCCGGTGAGTTGCGGTGATTCATCNCGCGCTCCGACATTATAAAGAAGATTCAGTGCTACCTTAGCCGTAGAAGGGTCGTAATGATGTACCACCCTCAAACCGTTGTNAAGGGTAAAGGTAGAGAATTCTATCATTAGAGTTCTAAAAAGTTATTTGCCTATGACTTTAGCCGATATGATTTTCACATCCTCAACCGGACGGTCATTGCGGTCGGTTTCCACTTTCTGGATTTTNTCAACAACATCCATTCCGGAAATAACCTCGCCAAACACAGTGTATGAACCGTCAAGATGCGGTGTGCCTCCAACTGTTGAGTAAACCTGTCGCTGCTCTGCTGTAAGGGTGTCCGGAGCAGCTTTTACAATAGAGTCGGTTTCCTTGATGAGTTTATCCTGGAGCTCCTGAAGTGCAACCTGATTNCTTTCTTTNCGTAGCGCCATAATTGTGTCGCGATTTTCAAGGGCAAGTTTATTGAAAACCNCCTGGCGCTGCTGCTGAACCTTGCGCGCNTTCATCTGGTCGAGCTGGCTGTCATTGAACACCGTGCCGGTAACAATGTAAAACTGTGAACCGCTGCTCTGCTTTGTGGGATTAACAGCATCACCTTCTCTCGCTGCGGCAAGGGCNCCGCGCTTGTGGAAGTGTTTCGGATANACAAATTCCGCGTCAATATTATAACCGGGGTCTCCCATGCCGAGCATTTTTCCTGNCGGTGCGTTCTTAGAATCCGGATCGCCGGTCTGAATCATAAAGTCGTTGATGACTCTGTGGAATAGCACCCCNTCATAGAATCCGGAATCAACAAGGTGTACAAAGTTGTCAAGGTGACGCGGTGTGTCACCGTAAAGCAGTATTTTAATATCGCCAAGTGTGGTTTTAAGCTCAACGATAACATCGTTCTTGGTTTGTGTAGTAGTCATATCTGTAGATGCTTTGGCGGCAATGGTAAGCATGATTGCAAAAACTGAAGTCAATGCCGCGCTGATTTTATTGAATTTCATAACTTATAATGCTCCGGTGGGATTGAGACGCTTGTATATCCTTCTGAAATTATTGTCGGAAGCACANAGNTCTCCGGCTCTTGATTCGTAATCATTGCCCCATATTCCACTGATGAGGTCAGGCAGATATTTGCGCTCCCTATCCTTGTCGATAGCGGCAGAAATGAGGTCAGAGATATAAGGTGAATAAACCTGCGGCTCAATGGCAGCAAGGTATCGTGCCGCACTTGCAACGAACTGTCCGTTAGAATCAACATTAATCATGTTCTGCACAAGTTCCTTCATGATGTCGTCGCACATACCGATGTGGTTTGCAATATATTCATATGTCAGAAGTCCATCGGTATCAGCGGCAAGTTTTTTCTTTAATTCTTCGTCCATAAAAAATATGGTTTAGTGAGTTTTTGGATTACAAACGTAAGAATTTTTTTTGAAACAGTGTAAAATATTTCCCTTTAAGGGCAACATAAGTTATCTTTGCCACGTTTTCGATAAAAAAGAAATGATAGAACGAATAGTCATAATAGATCGGGTAGATCCGGTGAGCTTTTACGGTGTGAACAACTGCAATATGCAGTTGATACGCAATTTGTTCCCAAAANTGCGCATGGCTGCGAGGGGAACGGTGATAAAGGTAATCGGTGACGATGCCGAAACCGCTGAATTTGAGAAGAAAATTCATGAACTGGAAGATTATTGTGTGAAATACAATAAGTTGCCTGAGGATGTTATTCTTGATATAGTGCGTGGAGAAGCACCNAAAAGCGTTAAGGGTGACGGNGTTATAATTTTCGGCGTAAACGGTAAGCCGATAAGCGCACGCAATCCGAATCAGCAGCGTCTGGTTGAAGCATTCAATAATAATGACCTTACTTTTGCGCTCGGTCCTGCGGGAACAGGTAAAACATACATAGCCATAGCTCTTGCCGTCAAGGCTCTTAAAAATAAGGAGGTCAGAAAAATAATTCTTTCACGTCCGGCTGTGGAGGCAGGGGAGAAGTTGGGTTTNCTTCCCGGTGATATGAAAGACAAAATCGATCCCTATCTCCAGCCACTATATGATGCACTGGAGGATATGATACCGGCTGTCAAACTAAAGGAGTATATGGAAACCAATGTGATTCAGATAGCTCCTTTGGCTTTTATGCGCGGCAGAACTCTCAATGATGCGGTGATAGTGCTTGATGAGGCTCAGAATACCACCACTCATCAGATAAAGATGTTTATGACCCGTTTAGGAATGAATGCCAANATGATAGTGACGGGTGATGCTACACAGATCGATTTGCCGCGTAGCGTTCCCTCCGGGTTAATACGTGCCTTGAAGATTCTTGAGAAGGTTGAGGGNATCGGGAAGGTAGAGTTCGGGAAGAAGGATATTGTTCGCCATGCCCTGGTTCAGCGGATTGTTGAGGCTTATGAGCGTTTTGACCATGAGGAATCTCAGTCGGGCGAACATCAGACTCTGTCTGATAATGAGCAGAATTAGTCTTACTGCTTTTTTCTGACTTTTGTTCTCCCTTTTTGAATGATGGGCGGCGATCTATTTCTCTTTTGATAAAGCGGAATATAATTGCGGCTTCCGGTGATATTTCAATGATTTCGCCGGTGAGCGCATACTCCATTACGGCAGAGAATACTTCGCCTTTCACTTTTGTAGAGCANTCCTTGATGATTTCATACCATTCGAGACAGAAAGAAAAATGAGTTTTCATAGGTGTGTTTATTAAATGTATAATATAAGTTGTGCGTTTTTCTGATTTTCCGTTGCAAATATAGCATATTAAATTGTAAAAATGCAAATNGGATGTGAATTTTTTGATATTTTTTCNTGGCTTTAATGAGCAATAAAAAAATCAGCCCTTGGATTTCCAAGGGCTGATTTTTATAATAGTGATAACTATTTGTTACTCTGCAGGGGTGTTGTTGTCACGACGGGGNCCGCGGTTGTCTCTGCGGGGNCCACGGTCGTTGCGATCGCCACGGGGACGGTCNCCATCACGGCGNGGNCGGTCGGCGCGGGGAGCTCTTTCGCGTTCAACATAGCCTTCCGGTTTGGGCTGNAGAGCACGCATNGANANGCGATANTTACCTGTTTTCTTNTCNATNTCAATGAGTTTCACCTCNACGGTGTCACCTTCTTTGATTCCTGAAGCAGCCATGTCGTCAAGTCTGTTCCAGGANATTTCAGAAATGTGGAGGAGACCGTCACGGTTGGGCATAAATTCAACAAATGCNCCGAAATCAAGAATAGAACGAACTTTGCCGGTGTAAACCTTGCCCTCCTCGGGGAGTTCAACTATAGCGTTGATAAGTTCAAGNGCTTTGTCGATAGAAGCCTTGTTAGCAGCCGCAACNTCAATGTATCCGCCCTCATCAATCTCGTCGATGCTGACAGTNGCGCCGCTCGCTTCCTGAATGCCCTGGATAACTTTTCCGCCCGGGCCNATAACNGCACCGATGAGTTCCTTGGGAATTGTCATGGTGACAATGCGTGGAACGTGAGGCTTGTAGTCTTCGCGCGGAGCGGGGATTGTGCTCTCGATGATGTTGAGNATATGGAGACGACCGTCACGAGCCTGAAGGAGTGCGCGCTCAAGTATTTCGTAAGAGAGTCCGTCGCACTTAATATCCATCTGTGTAGCTGTAATACCGTCTCTTGTTCCGGTTACCTTGAAGTCCATGTCGCCGAGGTGATCCTCNTCACCGAGNATATCGGANAGNACNGCGTANTTAGCATTGTTNGTGTCNGTGATAAGACCCATNGCGATACCGCTGACGGGTTTCTTCATTTTGACACCGGCATCAAGCAGCGCGAGTGTNCCTGCGCAAACNGTAGCCATTGATGATGAACCGTTACTTTCGAGAATGTCGCTGACGATTCTGCAAACATAGGGGAAGTCCTCNGGGAACATNCGNTTNAGNGCGCGGTGAGCAAGGTTGCCGTGGCCTATTTCACGACGACCCACACCTCTCTGTGCTTTGGCTTCGCCNGTAGAGAACGGGGGGAAGTTGTAGTGGAGAAGGAATCTTTCCTTACCCTGATTGAGCACATCGTCAACAATCTTTTCATCAAGCTTGGTNCCGAGGGTNACAGTTGAAAGGCTCTGTGTCTCACCACGGGTGAACACTGCAGATCCGTGAGGTCCCGGAATGTAATCAACCTCGCACCAGATGGGGCGGATTTCGGTTGTTTTACGTCCGTCAAGGCGAGTGCCTTCGTCAAGAATGCAACGGCGAACAGCCTCTTTTTCAACGTCGTGATAATATCTTTTTACGAGAGGNGTTTTTTCNTCACGCTCATCTTCGGGAAGAGATTCGATATANTCCTTGCAGATTGCGTCGAACTGCTCCTGACGCCAGTGCTTGTCAGCGCAGCCTGCCTGAGCAATTTTATATGCCTTGTCGTAGCATTTGTCATGAACATCCTTGCGGAGGTCTTCATCGTTAACNTCGTGGCAATATTCGCGTTTNGCGATACCGAGTTCCTTGGCGAGCTCCATCTGAGCAACGCACTGCACCTTGATGGCATCGTGGGCNGCCTTGAGAGCGNCAAGCAGCTCAGCTTCGCTCACTTCATTCATTTCGCCTTCCACCATCATGATGTTGTCGTAAGTAGCTCCAACCATCAGCTCCATGTCAGCTTTTTCAAGCTGGTCAAATGTGGGGTCAATCACGAATTCACCGTCGATACGAGCTACGCGAACCTCAGAGATGGGTCCGTTGAAGGGGATATCGCTCACTGCAATNGCAGCAGAAGCTGCGAGTCCGGCAAGAGCGTCGGGTATGTCAACGCCGTCAGTTGAGTAAAGAGTGATGTTTACGAAAGTGTCGGCGTGGTAATTGTCGGGGAAAAGAGGGCGGAGCACACGGTCAACGAGACGCGATGTGAGAATTTCGTAATCAGAAGCGCGACCTTCACGTTTCTGGAATCCTCCGGGAAAACGTCCGAAAGAGGAGAATTTTTCTTTGTACTCTACCTGCAGGGGCATGAAATCGACTCCTTCACCTGCTTCCTTNGCGGAAACAACGGTTGCGAGAATCATGGTGTTGCCCATTCTTAACTCTACCGCTCCATCAGCCTGCTTCGCGAGCTTGCCGGTTTCAAGGGTGATAGTCCTGCCGTCGGGAAGCGAGATGGTTTTTTTAATTGGTTGTAACATAAATCAAGTAATAATCTTTATACTTCTTAAAAATCGCACAAAGGTACAAAATAAATATGAGGTTATATTTACCAAAAGATATTAAAATTGGAATAATGAGGATGAAAAGTTGTAATTTTGTAGTGCATGAAGCAAAAAATGCACATAATATGCCTCAGAACCGTCCGCTATAGCGATTCCGCCAATATTTTGTCCGCTTACTCCCGGGAAAATGGCAGGGTGTCGTTTCTCATGAGTGACGGAAAGGGGAGAGAATCATCNCGCAGGNGGGCTTTAACCCAGCCGCTGAGTATTCTGGAATGTGTTGCGGATGTGCGTCCNGGCAGGGAAATACACCGCATTGNCGAGCTTAGGGCTGTTTCTCCGCTCGCAGCTTTGAGGACNAATCCTGTTAAATGTTCCATCGCTCTGTTTATCGCNGAGGTGCTATGCTCATTGTTGCGNGAAAGCAACAGTGATGATGTTGTGTGGAGGTATGTTGAAAGGTCGGTNCTTGCTCTTGATGANATAGAGGCGGTGAGAGCGGCAAACTTTCATTTGTGGTTTCTCTACGGAATGGGGCGGTGCCTNGGCGTGAGTCCNGACGCCTCGGAGTATTATCCGGGAATGGTGTTTGATATAGACGGTGGAGTATTTCGTAAAAGTGCTCCTCTTCACAGAAACTATGTGTCAGCGGAGCGTAGCGGTGCTGTTGCACTGCTTGAAAGGATGACTCTTGAAAATATGCATCTGTTCCGTTTCACCAGAGAGCAGCGCGGAGAGATGCTTGACGGGATTCTGCATTTTCTCTCGGTNCATCATGCTCCATTGTCGGGGCTGAAGAGTCTGGATGTGCTGAGAGCTCTGTTTTAGCTCTTAGACCCCGTTCCCCAATATTTGTTAACGCTTGACCGCCTCAGCATTAACAAATACAAATGTTGGGGAAAAGGGTCTTAACTTAATACATCCCGAATGTATCTGGCNACAGAGTCTTCGTTGTTGGTGCCAATGACGATATCCGCGGCTTCTTTGACCTTATCCACCGCATTGGCAGTAGCAACCGCCACNTCGGCAACCGCCATCATAGGNAGGTCATTNAGGTTNTCNCCGAAAACAGTGAGATGTGTGGCTCCNGTGAGCTCTTTCAGGTGNGTCACNGCGCTCGCNTTTGANACATNCCNTCCCAGTATTTCAATAATNCCGGTAGAGCGGTTGTAGGAATCCATATATGCCGAAATTGAGAGTCCTTCCACTGNCTGAAGCGACTCGGCAAGCGAGAACACNGTTTCCACATTACCCATTGCCAGAATCAGAACGGTAGATTCAAATCTGTTTTTCTCTCCCGCNGGCTCGTTGAGNTGAAATTTTTTTAGAGGTAATCCCCTNCGGTCANAAATGAATTTTTCCTCCTTTGGTGTGGGTGTCCCGTTGTGGTAAACATGGAGAATGTTTTCTTTTCCAAGCGTGTATATAAACGGNTTCAAGTCTGCTGCTCGGCAGGCATCGATAGCGGCGGTGGCGGATTCAGATTCAATTAAACGAACGTTTTCATACNGTCGATACACGCGGTTCCACATTGCAGCCCCGGTGATTACAATAGCAGGNATTGTAGTGAAGGTGTGGGCAAGCAGAATATCGACTGTGGCTGGAGTGCGTGCTGTGGCNATTGAAATCAGAGCGCCGTTATGGGAAAGGTTGGAAATGATTCGTGCAGATTCGGTGGACACTTTGGCATTGTCGTTAAGCAGAGTGCCGTCAAGATCGCTCACAAAAAGGTGTTTGCCGTTCAGGTTCATTCGATTGATATTTTGTTAGTGGAAGTTCTATCCTTATTGTGGTGCTTTTGCCGGGTTCGGATGACTTTACGTAGATGCGTCCGTGATGATAGTCCTCAATTATTCTGCGGGCAAGAGTAAGTCCGAGTCCCCAGCCTCTTTTCTTNGTGGTGAANCCNGGTTTGAAGATTGTTTTGAAATGCTTTTTTGACAGCCCTTTTCCGGTGTCGGTCACATCAATAATTGTCTTTTTTGCCGAGATGCTGGTTGATGTGGAAACAGTGAGGTGTCCTATGCCGTTCATTGCATCAACCGCATTCTTTATTAGGTTTTCCATAACCCATTCAAGCAAAGGGANACATATCAAATTCTCGGAATCAGGTGCATCGAGGTTAAGTGTCATTTTTACGGAGCCGGAGATGCGTGTGCGCATATACTCGCAGCATTTGGCAACAATGCAGTCAATGTTTTCCGGTTCCAGTTCCGGTCTGGACCCTACTTTTGAGAAACGGGACGCTATGGATGCCAGCCGGTTCACGTCCTTCTCCATTTCCGACACAACAGCTGCGTCAGTGCCCTCGGCGGCAAGCATCTGTGTCCATGCCATAAGCGAAGATATAGGAGTGCCGAGTTGATGAGCCGTTTCTTTTGTCAGTCCTACCCACACCTTGTTTTGCTCNGCNTTCTTGGTNGCGGTAACGGCAAAATANACCATAGCCACAAATGCGAGCATCACGAGGGTTTGCACATAAGGATAATAGCTAAGTCGCTGCAGCACTATGGAATCATGGTAGTAAAGATTCTGAACAGATGCCGAATCGATTCTTATTTCAATTTTATTGCCGTTTTTCTTAAGCTCGCTCAGCTGCTTGTAAAGATAGCGAGCGTTTACCGGTGACAGCTCTGCAAATCCTGTGGAATCAATAGGTTCCGGCAGGGTGAAGTTGCGGTGGAAAAGAATCTTGTCTCCGCAGTCAACAAGCAGAAGCGGAATGGTGTGGTTGGCTTCAATNACACTCAGCATGAAATCGACATCAGTTCCCTGGCTGTCTCTGGAGTCTTCNGCGAGTCGCCGTGTGGCGTCCGCCCATATTTCCATTCTTTCCCTCTCCTGAGCCGATAGATTTTTAACAAGATTGTTTGAGAAATACAGAAAGAACACCACAACGGTTGCTGCGGCAATAAGAAGGAGCCATGCTCCGCGGCGGCGTGTCAAATATATATCTTTCAACATTGTATAAAACGCACAGACTCGGCTCTTATTGCCGGTAAGGGGTGTANCGGACGCGAATTTAACAAATAACCGTGAAAAAATGATAAATTCAGATATAAATCATAATATGATTGTTGTATCTTTGTAACTTAAATATTTCGATAATGAAGACATTTGAAGAATTAGGCGTAAGAGATGATTTGCGCCGCGCTATAGAGGAACTTGGATTTGAAAACCCGATGCCTGTTCAGGAAAAAGTGATACCGCATCTGCTGAACGAGGACACTGATGTGGTTGCGCTCGCTCAGACCGGAACAGGCAAGACTGCTGCATTCGGTCTTCCGGTTCTGCAGCGAATNAATCCNGAAATAAATCATCCTCAGGCGCTGATACTGTCTCCTACTCGTGAGCTTTGTCTTCAGATAGGCAGTGACCTTGCAGATTTTTCCAAATATATGCCGGCTGTGAAAGTTCTCCCGGTTTACGGAGGCTCAAGTATTGAAAGTCAGATACGGGCTCTTAAAGGGGGAGTTCAGATTATTGTCGCTACACCGGGAAGGCTTATAGACCTCATCAAGAGGGGTGTGGTTGATTTGAGTGATGTCCACACCGTGGTGCTTGATGAAGCTGACGAGATGCTGAACATGGGATTTCTTGATTCTATCGATGCTATTCTGGCTAATGTGCCGGCAGAGAGAAAGATGCTGATGTTCTCAGCAACTATGCCTAATGAAATTGCCCGTATTGCCAAGAAATATATGCACTCCCCGGTGGAATTTGTGGTTGGCAACCGTAATGAGGGCTCTGCAAACGTCAAGCACGTTTACTATATGGTTAACGCGCGTGATAAATATCTCGCGTTAAAAAGAATAGCTGATGACACTCCCAATATCTATGCCATAATATTCTGCCGTACCAGAAGAGACACCCAGGAAATAGCCGACAAGCTCATTCAGGATGGGTATAATGCCGACGCACTTCACGGAGATTTGTCACAACAACAGCGTGACATAGTGATGAAAAAATTCCGCGACAGGGTGATAACGATGCTTGTTGCTACCGATGTTGCCGCACGAGGACTTGACGTGGATGATCTCACTCATGTGATTAACTATGGGCTGCCTGACGACACAGCGGTTTATACACATCGCTCCGGCAGAACAGGACGCGCGGGTAAAACCGGTGTGAGTGTGGCAATAATTCACTCACGTGAAAAA
The DNA here is from genome assembly GCA_014800945.1 of Barnesiella sp. Taxonomy (GTDB): domain Bacteria; phylum Bacteroidota; class Bacteroidia; order Bacteroidales; family Muribaculaceae; genus Paramuribaculum. The sequence goes on from JAAVFD010000013.1 coordinate 42,175, forward strand.
GGTAAACTCCGTGAAATCGAAAAGAAAATAGGTAAGAAATTCGAGCGCAAGGAGGTNCCTACTCCGGAGCATATCATTGAAAAGCAACTCTACAATCTGGCTGACAGAATTGAAAAGGTTAAGGTTGACGATGAGGAAATAAACAAATATTTGCCGGGCGTGAGCCGCAAACTCAGTTGGCTTTCTCAGGAGGATTTGCTCAAAAGGGTGCTATCACTTGAATTCAACAGGCTTNTGGATTATTATCGAGATGCTCCGGCNATCGATTTTATAGATGAGAAGCCTAAAAAGGAGCGGAAGGAGAAAAAAGAGCACGATAGACCCCGTAATGAAAAGGAAAAAGATCGCAGGACTGCGGAACGCGGAATGGCGAGAATATATATCAATGCCGGTAAGGGTGACGGATTCTATGCCGGTAATCTTATAGATATGCTCAATCATCTTGTTGATGGCAAAAGGGTAGATGTGGGTAGGATTGATTTGATGCCTCACTACTCTTTNTTTGATGTCCCCAAGGCTGAGGCACGCAGNGTGGTGACCGGACTCACCGGTGCTGATTTCCTTGGNAAACGCATTTACAGCGANATAGCCGACCCGGACAAGGATTATGCCCGNGCAAGTGCAAGACGNTCAAAAAATGCTGAGGNGGACNCTGAACCGGAATCAACCTATGACTANTTTTTGAAGAAGAGCAGNTCATCNGCCAAGAAAACGAAGAAATCAAAAAAGAAATAAACTGTCAATGAAATTATCAAGATTTTTTGCTGTAGCTTTTATGCTGCTGGGGGCAGGAGGTGCTTTTGCGCAGCTCACTGCCTCTCGGGCTTTTGCTGAGGCNCCTCAATCAGTGTTTCCGTTNNTGGACCATAATACCAGACTGGATATGATAGACTATTTCAACAGCGGTATGACAACGGCATCAAAAAATAATATGGATGGTAAATCCAGGATCACTGCGCTGACTCCTAACAAGGTGGAGATCAGCATGACGGATGCCTCCTCTTACGAGCTTGCTCTGCTGCCTACAGCAAACGGTGATTCGGTTATAGCTCTTATTACCACTGTGGCGACTCCCGCACCGGACAGCCAGATGGCTATATTCAGTAAGGATTGGTCAAAAAATATTACNAACGGCATTTTTTCCAAGCCGGTGCTTGCCGACTGGTTGACAGATGAGGGAAAGGATAATATCGGCGAAGTGGAAAGTATCGTGCCGTTTATGCTTGTTAGCTATAGATATAATCCCGACAATCAGCAGCTTGAAGTAATAAATAATACGGCAAAATTTATGTCACCNGAGCTATATGAGCTCGTGGCGCCGTCTTTGAAAAAATCAATGGTGTTTCGCTGGAACGGCAAAAAGTTTGTACCTGCGTCATGAATGCACGGTCATTCATTGAGCGGCAACCTGATGNCAACGGTGCTATAACACTGCGGGAACTCAATCGCAGGGTTGCGCTTCAACTGTCTGTGCCGCAGTTGCAGAATGTGTGGGTTACAGCTGAGTTGAGCGATGTGCGTGAAAGCGGAGGGCATTGTTATCTGGAACTTATTGATAAGAATGAGGCTACCGGAATAATTGATGCGCGGCTGCGNGGCATAATCTGGGCTTCNGCATTNTATAAAATAAGTGCCAATTTCACAACNTTTACCGGGCAGAAGCTCGCAACCGGGCTGAGGGTAATGGTGCGNGGNAGTGTGAACTACCATGCGGCATATGGAATGTCGTTTGTTATAAACGATATCAATCCATCGTTTACAATGGGCGATGTGGAGCGCCGNAGGCGGGAAATATTGCTGAGACTCGATGCTGAGGGCGTTCTGGAGCAGAANCGGAGTCTTGAATGGAATGTGCCNACTCTACGCATTGCTGTTGTTTCGGCTCAGGGTGCCGCGGGCTATGGNGATTTTATAAATCAGCTATATTCAAACAGCTCCTCTATAAAATTTGTAACCCGATTGTTCCCGGCTGTTCTTCANGGTGAAAAAACAGCGGCGTCGGTTATNGCAGCCCTTGATAGCATTAACGAAGATATTGACAACTGGGATTGTGTTGTTATCATTCGAGGAGGTGGTGCAACGAGCGACCTCGTTTCNTTTGATAATTATGANCTGGCGGCNAATGTGGCTCAGTTCCCTATACCGGTTGTAGTAGGTATCGGTCATGAAAGGGATGTGACGGTGCTTGATTATATNGCTAATGTGAGGGTGAAAACACCTACAGCNGCAGCTGAAATGCTGATTGCACGGGCAGAGGANCTTATATCAGGGTTNCGNGAAACGGCAGCGGATATGCTCCTCGCTGTAAATGATAAGATTTCCGGATGNACCACTCAGCTCGCTTATCTTGAGGCTCAGTTGCCGGTTGCACCGGTAAACGCTNTTGAACGNAAAAAACTAAGGCTGGATTCGGTGCGCTCCACTCTGTTTGCTATGACNNCAGGCCGTATTACACCGCAACTTGCTCAGCTTGATAAAATGCCGCAGGCTATCTCTNTGGCAATAGATAATCTTTTGGCAAGGAGAAGAGACAGACTTGCAGCAAGTGAGTCACTTCTACAGGCGCTTTCTCCAATGGCAACCCTGAAAAGGGGTTATACTATAACCCGTATCNGNGGTAAAACNGTGTCATCAGTAGNTGATATAAAACAAGGTGACACGATAGAAACCATATTTAGTGATGGAAAAATTAAATCAATTATAACGGAATAAACCAAATGGAATTTAAGGACGTAAAAGATTTGACATATAATCAGGCTGTTGCAGAGCTTGATTCTATTCTCAGAACCATGCAGAGCGANAGTTGCGATATTGACAGTCTNGCCAAATACACNCGTCGGGCATCTGAATTACTTCGTGAGTGCAGGAGTCGTCTCACNGCTACTGATGAAGANCTGAAAAAAATNCTCGCGGATCTTGAAAAATAACNGCTGCCCGCTCCCTNTATATAATAATAAGGTGTAGTTTTATGACGAATAATACATCTTTGAAACCTAAANTTTTAGCATTTGCCTAAAAAATAGGGTAGTGGTTTTGTCAAGCACAAAAAAAATGCTAACTTTGCCGCTCGGAAACTCGCGCGCTGAGCGTGAGCGTGTCCGTGTCTTTGATATAACATAGGAAATTAAACGATAAAATGGCTAAACAGAACGAAAGCGAAACCCGTACATCGCTTGACGATTTCAATGATCAGCTCACCGGACTTGAGCAGAAGGTGCAGAATAATCAGAAAAAGATTATGTGGGGCATTGTTGCGCTGCTTGCAGTGGTATGTCTTATCTTGATTTGGATTTATGCGGTGCGCCGCCCGGGTATTGAGGCTGCCGACAACGCTGTGGGACAGGCTGATATTACCGCTACAATGGGTAACGATTCTCTCGCNTTGGAACAGTACAAGCAGGTCGCCGACAACTATGGCTATGATGCCGGTAACAGAGCNGCACTCAATGCTGCTATCCTTCTGTATAACAAGAAAGAATACAAAGAAGCTATCACATATCTCGAAAAGTATTCACCCAAGGAAGCAATCATCGGAGCNTCAAGCCAGTCTCTTATGGGTGACTGCTACGTTAATCTTCAGGAGTATGACAAAGCTTTGAAATGCTTCCGTAAAGCTGCCGATATCTCTGATGNGAATCCCTACTATACACCTCTTTTCCTTATGAAAGAGGCTACAGTTCAGCGCGAATTGAAAAACTATAAGGCTGAAGCTGCTCTGTATAAGGAAATCATTGATGAATATCCCCAGTTCGCTCCAACAAACGGTCTTGATATTGAAAAATACCTCAAGCGNGCGGAGCTTCAGGCTGGAGAGTAAGGTTATTTGTTTTTGAGAGTCCGAAGATNATACGTATCTTTGCAGAAATTTTAATATTCATCCACTGTGGGAAAGTTTACTGAATACAAGCTTCCGCTTAAAACNATGGCTCCCGGCACTCATACTTTTGAGTACCATCTCAGCAANACGTTCTTCAATAATATGGAGAGCGAGGATGTTCATGATGCGGATTTGAATGTTAATCTTACTGTGGAATATAAGGCTGACGTATATTCTCTGAATTTTGAAATTGAAGGTATCGTNACTCTTATTTGTGACAGATGTCTGGATGACCTTGAATTCCCGATTGANACTACATATCATATCAACGTGAAGTACGGNGAGGATTACAATGATGATTCTGACGANCTTCTCGTTATTCCCGAAAGCGATAATTANCTCAATGTCGCTTATATGATTTATGACACTGTCGCNCTGGCTATACCNATCAAGCATGTGCANCCGCTCGGTAAGTGCAACCGCCAGATGAGTGCAATGCTCAAAAAACATCGTGCNGGTGGAGCTTCTGACGAAGATGCTGACCTCCAGAATCAGCTCATTGATGAAATGGATGCGATGGAGGATGCCTCAGAGCAGCCTACTGATCCACGATGGGACGCACTCAAAAATATTGCAACTGATAAAGAATAATAGATAAAATTGAAATAATAACTAAAGAATTATAACACAATGGCACATCCTAAACGAAAACAATCTAAGACACGTACAGCGAAGCGTCGCACACACGACAAGGCTGTTGCCCCCACACTCGCACTTTGCCCTCACTGTGGAGCTTGGCATATCTACCACACTGTTTGTGGGGAATGCGGATACTACCGTGGCAAAGTTGCTATTGAAAAGCCTGCTGCTGTTTAATAGCATACACCGTCCCGTTTNAGGGAGGTGNTGACAATAAACTTCTCCCGAATTTTTTGGCTCTGCCGGGTTTGGGAGATTTTTTTCATTAACTAAAACGAACTAATATATGCTTCACGCCAGAATATCAGGCATTGCCTCTTATGTGCCGGATGATGTGCTCGACAACGAAATGNTGTCTAAAATGGTTGACACCAANGANGAGTGGATTACCACAAGAGTTGGTATTAAAGAGCGCAGAATTCTAAAACAGGAGGGAGCCGGATCATCTTTCCTCGGAGCTAAGGCGGTTGATAAACTCCTTGCTTCTACCGGTACTGCACCAGAGGATGTNGAACTCCTTATTTGTGCAACTTCTAATCCTGACTATCGATTCCCGTCAACAGGTAGTGTTATCTGCCACGACTGCGGACTTAAGAATGCTTATGCTTATGACATTCAGGCTGCGTGTGCGGGATTTATAGTTGCTCTTGAAGATGCNGCCGCTTATGTTAAAGCCGGACTTAGAAAAAAAGTAATCGTGGTTGCGGCTGAAAAAATGTCTTCTATGGTAAACTATGCCGACAGAAGCACTTGCCCGCTGTTCGGTGATGGAGCGGCTGCGGTNCTCGTTGAACCTACTGAGGAAAATACCGGTGTCATTGACGCGGTTTTCCATGTTGACGGAGAAGGAAGAGACCACCTGCTGATGAGAGCCGGAGGNTCTGTTCTACCTGCTTCNCATGAAACAGTTGANGCCGGAGACCACTATATTTTCCAGGATGGCAGACACGTTTACAAGCATGCCGTAACAGATATGCTTGAAAGCTCTCTTGANATCGCACGCAGAAACAACCTGACTATGGAAGATGTTGACTATCTGATTCCTCATCAGGCTAATCTGCGAATTATCGAAGCTGTGAGCCAGAGAGCAGGAATTGCACACGAAAAAGTGCTTGTCAATATTGAGCACTATGGAAATACAAGTGCGGCTTCTATCCCNCTGTGTCTTGACGAATACAAGTCNAAACTNAAAAAAGGTGATAAGCTTATCCTCACCGCATTTGGCGCAGGATTCACTTGGGGCGCAATGTATCTCATCTGGGATCTCTGATTCTCAGTTAGTTCCAACTGATTTCTGAAAAAATAACACGAAAATAGCATCTTTTATGGTGCTATTTTTGTTTTATTATAAATATCAATTAAAATATAGATTATGGCAGAAAAACATAAAGCCGGTTTTGTTAACATCGTCGGCAACCCGAATGTTGGAAAATCTACCCTGATGAATGATCTCGTTGGGGAGAGAGTCAGTATCATAACATCCAAAGCGCAGACTACCCGTCACCGTATTATGGGTATAGTAAATACGCCTGAGTATCAGATCGTTTTTTCAGATACCCCCGGCGTTCTATCACCTAAGTACAAACTTCAGGAAAGTATGCTCGGATATTCAGAAGGTGCCTTGACCGATGCTGATATTCTCCTTTATGTGACAGACGTTGTGGAGGATCCGACAAAGAATGCTGAGTTCCTTGCTAAAGTAGCTAAAGAGAAAGTTCCTGTGCTGCTCGTTATAAACAAAATTGATTTGCTGAAAAATCAGGGTGACCTTGAAATTATTGTGGGCAAATGGAAAGAACGTCTTCCAAATGCGGAGATTTTCCCCACTTCGGCTAAAGAGCACTTCAATGTAACTAACATTATGGCGCGCATTGTCGAGCTACTCCCTGAAAGTGAACCTTACTTTGGCAAGGATGCCCTTACGGACAAACCGGCAAGATTCTTTGTTACCGAGATTATCAGAGAAAAAATCCTATTGAATTACGATAAGGAAGTACCATATTCAGCAGAAGTTATCGTTGAAAAATTCGATGAAAAAGAAGGTGCTATCCACATAATGGCTGTCATTTATGTTGAAAGAGACAGCCAGAAGGGTATTCTTATCGGCAAAGGTGGATCGAAACTGAAAAAAGTAGGTATCGAAGCGAGAAAAGATATTGAAACATTCTTCGGCAAGAGCGTCTATCTTGAACTGTTTGTTAAGGTAGAACCAAACTGGAGAAATAGAGAGAATAAACTCCGCTCATTCGGATATATTGAATGATTTTAGCGCGGAATTAATTAACTTTGCGCTATTAATTTAACTTAAATAATAATTATGGGACAACTTGTTGCTATTGTTGGTAGGCCTAATGTGGGCAAATCCACACTATTCAATCGTCTCACAGAGAGCAGAAGTGCTATTGTGGACGACACTGCCGGCACTACCCGCGACCGCCAGTATGGAAAGGTGGATTGGAACGGGAAGGAGTTCTCAATTGTAGATACAGGCGGTTGGGTTGTCAATTCCGATGATATCTTCGAAGGTGAAATAAACAAGCAGGTACAGGTAGCTATTGAGCAGGCTGATGAAATTCTGTTTGTGGTTGATGCAATGAATGGAGTCACAGACCTTGACGACAGGGTTGCAGAAATTCTTCGCAGATCTAAGAAGCCCGTTATACTTGTTGCTAACAAAGTGGATTCTAACGACTGGCTCTACAATGTGCCGGAATTCTATAGCCTCGGACTTGGTGAGCCATATCCGGTTAGTGCAGTAAATGGCTTCGGAACAGGAGACCTTCTTGACGAGGTGGTGAAAAAACTGCCTGAAAAAGAAGATGAAGAGAAAACTCTTGACGATATACCCAAATTCGCTATTGTCGGACGACCCAATGCCGGCAAATCATCTATTGTAAATGCCTTTATTGGCGAGGATAGAAATATAGTAACGGATATTGCCGGAACCACCAGAGACAGTATTTATACACGTTACAATAAATACGGATTTGACTTTTATCTTGTTGACACAGCCGGTATCCGTAAAAAGGCTAAGGTGAACGAAGATATTGAGTATTACTCTGTTATCCGCTCTATCAGAGCTATCGAAGCCAGTGACGTCTGCATCCTTATGATTGATGCCACAAGAGGTATCGAAGGGCAGGACACCAACATTTTCTCGCTTATTCAGAAGAATAAAAAAGGGCTTGTGGTGTGTGTCAATAAATGGGATCTTGTTGAAAATAAATCTCAGGATGCCATCAAGCATTTTGAAAATGCTATCCGTGAGCGCTTTGCACCGTTTGTAGATTTTCCTATTATTTTCACATCGGCTGTTACCAAGCAGAGAATATTCAAGGTGCTTGAAACCGCGGTACAGGTTTATGAAAACCGCAAGAGAACAGTGCCTACCTCTCAGCTTAACACAGTGATGCAGGAAGCCATTGCAGCTTATCCACCCCCTGCAAATAAGGGTAAATATGTGAAGATTAAGTACATCACCATGCTTAAAGGCGCATCAGTGCCAACATTTATTTTCTTCTGTAATCTGCCTCAATGGGTCAAGGAACCATACCGCAGATACCTTGAAAATAAAATAAGGGCAAACTGGGACTTTACCGGTACTCCGATAAACGTCTTTATGCGTGAAAAATAACAGCCGGAAATTATATTGACGGCAACGAATGAATTGTGTCGAGGATTGCTACAGCGTCCTCGACTTTTTTTACATCACTTATTGCGAAGCTGCGTCTTCCGTTCTTTTCGCGAATCTGGCATCTGCGCGGATTATCCTGGAGGTAATGAAGGATTCGCCCAAACATAGGAGATTGGTAATATGCTTTATTTGAGTCATCTACAAAATAAATATACATCTTCTCCTGTTTAAGCACAACCTTTTCAATGCCAAGTTTTCTTGCAAGGCGACGCAAGCGGGGAATTCTCAGCAACTCAGCTGTTTCTGCTGGTATGGTGCCGAATCGGTCTATCAGCCGGCTTTTGAACGCCTGCAAATCAAGCTCTCGCTCTATACTGTCAAGTTCTTGATACAGAGCTATGCGTTCACTCTCCTGAGGCACATAGCGTGCGGGCAACAGTAGCTCCATATCGCTCTCTATCACACAGTCGGCTACAAAATCCTGCTCTTCTTCAGGATTTTGTGTCGGTTGGCCTGCAAATTCCTCTGTCCTTAGTTCTGTTACAGCTTCCTGGAGAATCTTCTGATAGGTCTCATATCCGAGGTCTGCTATAAATCCGCTCTGCTCGGCACCCAGAAGGTTGCCCGCGCCACGGATATCAAGATCCTGCATGGCAATATGTATTCCGCTGCCAAGATCGCTGAAGCCTTCAATAGCCTGGAGGCGGCGGCGCGCTGTTGGCGATAGAGGAATGTGTGGCGGCACAAGCAGATAGCAGAATGCCTTTCGGCTGCTTCTGCCAACACGCCCTCTCAGCTGATGCAACTCGCTCAGTCCGAAGTTCTGGGCATTATTGATAATTATTGTGTTTACGTTCGGCATATCTATTCCGCTTTCAATTATGGTTGTTGCAAGCAGAATATCATAGTCGTGATTGGCAAAATCAATTATCGCCTTTTCCAGTTTTTCAGGAGGCATCTGACCGTGACCGATGATTGTACGGGCATCCGGAACAAGTCTTTTAATCATAGCCTCAAGATCATGAAGCCCCTCTATGCGCGGGTTGACAATGAATACCTGACCGTTGCGCGACAGCTCGAAATTGATTGCTTCGGCTACAATGTCATCATTCAGGGCATTGACAGATGTCACGATTGGATAACGGTTTGCCGGCGGTGTCGTTATGGCGGACAAATCCCTCGCGCCCATGAGGGAGAACTGAAGGGTGCGCGGAATTGGAGTGGCACTCATGGTGAGAGTATCTACATTTGTTTTCATCTGTTTCAGCTTCTCCTTAACCGCCACTCCGAATTTCTGCTCCTCATCAACAACCAAAAGTCCGAGGTCCTTGAATTTTACAGAGGAGCCGATTAGTTTGTGGGTGCCGATAAGAATGTCTATTTTGCCATCGGCAAGGTCGGCGAGAATCTGTTTCACCTGCTTTGGAGTGCGGGCGCGTGAAATATAGTCAACCCTTACAGGAAAGTCCTTGAGTCGGTTTTTGAAGGTGTTGTAATGCTGATAGGCAAGCACTGTTGTAGGAACCAGAACCGCTGTCTGCTTATTGTCTGCCGCGGCTTTGAAAGCGGCACGGATAGCAATCTCCGTTTTGCCGAAACCAACATCTCCGCACACAAGGCGATCCATCGGTTTGTCGCTCTCCATATCCGCTTTTACCGCCTGGGTAGTGGTGAGCTGATCCGGTGTGTCCTCATAAATAAATGATGCCTCCAGCTCCTGCTGCAGGTAAGAGTCCGGGCTGAAACCGAAGCCCTTCTCCTCTTTGCGTGCCGCATAGAGTTTTATCAGATCTCGCGCTATATCTTTGAGCTTTTCTTTTGTTCGTTCCTTAACCTTGTTCCAAGCACCGCTGCCGAGCTTGTTGATTTTAGGCTCTATTCCTTCTTTGCCTCGGTATTTTGCAAGTTTGTGAAGAGCGTGGATAGACACGAATATGGTGTCATTGTTCGCATAGGTGAGCTTTATCATTTCCTGAGTGCGACCATTGACATTGGTGCGCAGAAGCCCCGCAAATTTTCCAACACCGTGATCCACATGCACAATATAGTCACCGGGTTCTATGGCGCTTAGCTCTTTCAGCGACAAGGCGAGTTTGCCGGAGCGGGCGCGTTCGCTCTTGAGGTTGTACTTATGGAATCTGTCAAAAATCTGGTGGTCGGTGAGCACCGCTGTCTTCTGAAGGTGATCAACAAAGCCTTCATGCAAGGTTCCGGGCACCGGAATGAAATCTATGTTGTCGCCTCGGTCTGCAAAAATCGACCTTAGGCGGTCAAACTGTTTTTCGCTGTCACTAAGAATATACAGGGTGTAGTTTTCCTTTAGCAGCCGGGTGAAAGACTCGCTTATAAGGTCGAAGTTCTTGTGGTATATTGCCTGAGGCGAACACTTGAAGTCGATGGACAGTGAGGATGTTTTTGGCGGCTCAGCCGCAGCTGTGAATTCTATGCGGCGGAATTCATCGAATTTGCCAGAGAATATTTCAGGGTCAACAACGTTTTTCAGAGCATTTTTATCCCCTTCGTCAGCAATCAGGGCACTGTCGCTGAAAGTTTCCTGAGCAACGGATGTAATCCTGCTTAGGGTGTAATCGGCATCCCGGACAGCCAATAGAGTAGAGGAATCGATAAATTCAAGTATTGATTCTCCGGCGGATACATCTCCTACATTGGCTGTTACTGCAATTTCATCCAGCTTTTGCTCGGATAGTTGGGTTTCGGTGTTGAAAACTCTTATAGAATCGATTTCATCACCGAAAAAATCCACTCGGTAGGGGAGCTCGTTGCTGTAGCCGTAAATATCGAGAATAGAGCCGCGGTTGGCGAATTGCCCGGGCTCATATACATAATCTACTTCATTGAATCCGTTTGAACGAAGCCATTTGATGGTTTCGGGCAAATCCGTCGTTTTATCTTTGCGCAGCCGTAAGGTATGGTCGCCGATAGCCTTGCGCGAAGCAACTTTCTCGGCTATGGCTTCCGGGTAAGTCACAACGAATCTGAGCTTACTGTCATCGTGCCATCTGTTGAGTGCTTCCGTGCGCAATATCTGTGATGGTGGGTCTATCTGACCATATTTTATATCACGCTTGTAAGCGCTTGGAAAAAACGCACAGCTTTCCTCACCCGAAATCTTGGTGAGGTCATGGTACAAATAACCGGCATCATCAAGGGAATCTGCTATAACAAGCACCGGCACTTTTTCCTGAATACCGCTTAGGGCAACTGCTGCCGCAGAGCCGGCAAGAGAGTAAAAATTGATTATCCGGGCATCTGATTTTACAGCTTTGTCAAATGCTTTGCCGCGCGCCCCCGACAGGAAGCGCGCGGATATTTCCTCAAGAGTCATTTATTTACCGTTTGATGGTTTCAGCAATGAATCGTATCTGCCGGGGGTGTTGATTACCTGAAGAGCGGAGTCAAGTCCGGCATCACTTCGCAATCCTACTCTGATTCGGCCTGCATCAAAATAATACCGCTCCATTATTTCACGAAGAATAATAGGCTCAATTGCCTCTCGCTGCGAATCAAGATCCTTGTCAAGCGGACGGCGTAGCATAGCTTCAAGTTTATCAAATTCCACTCCGAGGCTGTCACCGCTGTATCCTTCTACTTTCGCGGCTTCTTTCAGGCGTGAAAGCAATGTTTCGCACACCCTGTCATATTCAAATTTTCCAGGGTCGATAAATGCTTTGAACTCATTGTAAATCGAGTCGGTAATGGCAAAATTATTGAAGTCAGGTGCCTGAGGGTGTGTCGCGCGATACTTGTTGGCAAAATCAAATGCCCAGAAATCACGCATGATATTAAATGTGATTCTGCTCAAAGGCTGATAGGTAACCTCCACATCGGGAGTGATGCCGCCGCCATCGCGCACTGTTCTGCCATGGGCGGTGGTGAATGTGTTTGTAAGGCTGTCAGGAATGCGGCTCACCGAACCGTCCGGGTTTCTGTGGCTATAGTCGATAGCCTGAATCAGTCTTCCGCTGGGAGTGTAATATTTTGCCATGGTGACTTTGAGAAGCCCTTCGTAGGGTAGGTCTCTTGTGGTCTGTACAAGTCCCTTGCCGTATGAGCGGTTTCCAACAATCACAGCTCTGTCAAGGTCCTGAAGCGCTCCTGCTGTTATTTCAGAAGAAGATGCTGTTTCACCGTCAATCAGCACAACAACGGGTATTGTGGTGTTTATCGGTGCGGTGGTTGTTTTGTAAATCTTCTCATTTAGCAGTCCTTTGCCTTTGGTACTCAACACTTTGGTGCCCTTAGGCACAAAGTTGCTCACCACATTTACTGCACTTTCAAGAAGGCCGCCTACATTGCCGCGCAAATCAAGCACTATAGCCTTTACATCCTTGTTGGAGGTCAGTTCTGTCATAGCCTTCTTCATCTCGTCCGCAGTAGATTCGCTGAATCCGGTTAGGGCAATGTAGCCGATATTGCCGCGCTCAACACCATAGTAAGGCACAGACGGAATCTTGATTTTTGCTCGTGTGATGTCAAATTCAAGAATGGAATCCTGAACATAAGGACGCTTAACCTTCAGCCGCAAGGTAGAGCCGGGGGTGCCTTTTAGCTTTTCGGTAACGAATGTGCTTGTTTTGCCAAGCACGGTATCGCCGTCAACACTCACTATAAGGTCTCCGGCTAATAGTCCGGCAATATTGGCGGGAGTATCTTTTTGCGGTCCCGAAATATACACATTGCCGTTGCGCTGCATTATGTAAGAACCTATGCCTCCGAATTCTCCGGTAGTCATTGTCTTGAAATCCTCCTGTTCGCTTTTGGGCATATACACAGTGTAGGGGTCAAGCTCGGCAAGCATTGCATTGATAGCTGTGGTAACCGCCTTGTCCGCATCAATGCTGTCAACATAAAAGGTTTGCATCTCCTTAAATACGGATGAGAAAATATCCATATTTCTTGCAACCGAGTTCTTTTTGCTTCTCGTTGCACCTTCAACACAAAGAGCGGCACAGATAACTACCGCAACGCTATAAAAAAGTTTCTTCATTTATATCTATACTTATGAGATATTGCAAATAGAAAAATATTCATTTTGCATCTCAAATAAATTCACACTACGAAATTAGCTAATAATCCGACAACTACGAGGCTAAAAGAATTAAAAAATGAATAAAATAAATATTTTTGACAACATTTTTGCTCAATCGTGTTGCATATTCCGATAAAACAAATTAATTTTGCATCGCAAAAGCCCGGAGGGGCTGTTTAATTCGCTTCAGTAGCTCAGTTGGTTAGAGCACCTGACTGTTAATCAGGGGGTCGTTGGTTCAAGCCCATCCTGAAGCGCTCATAATAAGGATTAATTTTGTAAATGCTTCAGTAGCTCAGTTGGTTAGAGCACCTGACTGTTAATCAGGGGGTCGTTGGTTCAAGCCCATCCTGAAGCGCAAAGAGGTTGTGTCAGTGATGATGCA
>JAAVFD010000014.1 GCA_014800945.1 Barnesiella sp.
GGCTTCCTTTGGTAATAGTGAACGGTTCCGGAGCTCATCTGGATGCCAAATATTCATCGGTAATTTTGTCGGGGCCGTGCTGATGGTCTGCGGGATCAGAGGTGGTAACATTTGCAGGAGTTTCGGTAGTAGTAACGGTGTTCTGAGCCTCTTTCTGTTGTTTTTTCGCCAATCGGGCTTCCTTGCGGCGTGCCTTCTCATCGATTTCATAGCGGATAAAGTCGAATGCCATGCGCGCAAGGGGCTGCATTTCTATAACCGTGCCGGTGGCAACATATTCAATTATAGCGTCATAAACTTCGCGACGGATGTCGTCGGAATAGGGTTTGAGGATTTCGTGCCATTTCATAGCAAAAGTAAAATTTTTCATAGTAAATAAATTGTTCGTGTGTTTTTGTTGGCGCAAAGATAAGACGTGTTTTGTAAATATGCAAATAAAAAGTGGCAAAAAAATATAAAATCACACAGCATCGCCTCTTCGAGGCTCAGTGAGAGAGGGGATATGCGTGCCCCAACCAGGCGATAGCGCAGCTTAGGAACCGCCTGTACCATCTATTATAAAATTAAGCTGTGAAAATGTGGTATTTTGTGCTAAATTATTAATTTTGTGCCATTCAAACAATAAATCAAACATTTGTATCATGAAAGAACTTCTAAATTCAGTTGTGAAGCATTTTGACCTCAAAGGCAAGGTGGATTCAATCAAACCGCTTGGAAACGGACTCATCAATGACACTTATATAGTAAGGACTGAGGGGGATGCCCCGGACTATGTGCTTCAGCGCATAAATCACAATATTTTCACCGATGTAGATACTCTCATGACAAACATCTGTGAGGTTACTTCCCACATCAGAAAAAAGCTGGAGGCTGCCGGTGAAAAGGATATTGACCGTAAGGTGCTAACATTTGTGCCCAACACCACTGATGGAAAATACTATTTCTTTGATGGTGAAAATTACTGGCGCGTAATGGTGTTTATCCCGGATGCACACACATTTGAGGCTGTAAATCCCGAAAGCAGCCGTAATGCAGGCAAAGCGTTCGGCAATTTCCAGGCTATGCTTGTGGATATTGATGCCGAATTGAAGGAGAGTATTCCCGACTTCCATAATATGGAATTCCGCCTCAAGCAGCTCCGCGAAGCTGTTGAAGCAGATCCCGAGGGTAGGGTCGCGGAGGTGAAACCCATCCTTGATGAGCTTGAAAAGAGGGCACACGAAATGACCAAGGCAGAACGTCTTTACCGTGAAGGCAAGTTGCCCAAACGTATCTGTCACTGCGACACCAAGGTAAACAATATGATGTTTGACGATAACGGAGATATTCTATGCGTTATTGACCTTGACACTGTTATGCCCAGCTTTATATTCAGCGACTATGGTGATTTCCTCCGCACCGGAGCCAATAAACTCGCTGAAGATGACCCCGATATCGACCGCGTGGAATTTGATATGGATATCTTCAGGGCGTTTACAGAGGGCTATCTATCAAGCGCAAAGTCATTCCTTACCCCTCTTGAAATCGAGAACCTTCCCTATGCGGCGGCTTTATTCCCCTATATGCAGGCTGTGCGCTTCCTCACCGATTATATCAACGGCGACACCTATTATAAAATAAAGTATCCCGACCATAACCTTGTGAGAACACGCAACCAGTTCAAGCTGCTCCAGAGCGTGGAGACTCATACCCCCGAAATGCGCGAATTTATTGCTGAAAAGCTTGCCTGAAACACCATAGCTGAACCTATTCACACCGCGAGGAAATGAAAAATCATCCTCGCGGTTTGCTTTATCTCAGAATAAAATCGTATATTTGCGGGCTGAAAGCGAAAAAATATATTAATAACCCAACTCATATTCAATCAACCACATGCAAAGCAAAGGAAAATTAGGAAGTGTTGTGGCAGGTATCATTGCCATATTCCTTGTGCTCATTTGCCTCTTCTATCTGTCTTTTACATTGGTTACAAACCATTATGAAGATAAGGCTGAGGCTTATGCTGTCAATGCAGCAGGTACAGAGGGAGCTAATTCGGATACCTACCGACTTGCCTACAAAAGCTACATTGATTCTATTTCTAAAGAAAAGGTTTACCTCGGCTACACCTTTAATCAGGTTCAGGCTCTCGGAGTAGGACTCGGTCTTGACCTTAAGGGTGGTATGAATGTCACTCTGCAGGTTTCTGTGCCGGACATTCTCCGTTCTATGGCTAACGCTGAAGGAAATCCTTATTTTGAATCTGCTCTCGCAGCAACCGATTCTCTTGCCCGCAATACAGGCAATAACGATTATGTTCATCTTTTCTGTCAGGAGTACAGAAAGCTCGACCCTCAGGGTGACCTCTCTGTAGTGTTCAAAGATCAGGTGAAGCGTGGAGAAAACGATGCCGCTATCGAAACAGCCCTCAAGAAAGAGGTAAAGGATCGTGTAAGCAGCTCTACAAATGTACTCCGCAGCCGTATCGACCAGTTCGGCGTGGTAGCTCCTAACATTCAGGAACTCGAAAACGACGGTCAGATTCTTCTCGAACTTCCGGGTGTGAAAGAGCATGACCGTGTGCGTGAGCTTCTCAAATCATCAGCTAACCTTGAGTTTTATGAAACTATGCCGGTTGCTGAATTCCAGAACGCACTCGCTGAACTTGATTACACACTCCGCAATGATTCCACACGTTCCGGTGCAGGTTTCTTCGGAATGTTCACCGGTCAGGGTGGCGCTTCTCCAATTTCTGTGGGTGTCGCCACAGGTGCGCAGAGAGTGGCTATCGACTCAGTGCTTAATTCAGCTGTTGCAAAACGTATCCTTCCCTCAAATGTTCTTCTTGCATGGGAGGTGAAGCCTTTTGTTACAGAATATAACGATACAGTTGCTCACCGCAACCGCAAGCTTGAACTCTACACACTTGTAGCTCTCAAGACTGCTAACGGCAAGCCTGCTCTCAGCGGCGATGTCATCACCTCTGCAAAGAGCGATTTTGACAATACCCAGGGTGGTAACTATGTGTCAATGAACATGAAGCCTGAAGCTGCAAAGCAATGGGCGCGTGTCACAGCTGCCAATATTGAAAAGCAGGTGGCTATTGTTCTTGACGGACAGGTTTATTCTGCTCCACGCGTCAATAGTGTGATTGAGGGTGGACGCTCTTCTATTACCGGTAACTTTACCACTGAGGAGGCGCAGGACCTTGCAAACGTTCTTAAGAGCGGTAAGATGGCGGCTAAGGTTGATATCATCAGCGACACAGTTATCGGTCCCTCACTCGGTCAGCAGGCTATTGAGGACGGATTCATGTCATTCATCGTGGCACTCGTGCTGCTTATGATTTTCATGATGG
Organism: Barnesiella sp.; assembly: GCA_014800945.1. Classification (GTDB taxonomy): domain Bacteria; phylum Bacteroidota; class Bacteroidia; order Bacteroidales; family Muribaculaceae; genus Paramuribaculum. The sequence continues at coordinate 3,338 of JAAVFD010000014.1, forward strand.
CGTTCTACGGTGTTATTCCGGGTCTTATCGCAAACCTCGGTCTTGTATTCAACCTCTTCTTCACATTCGGTATCCTTGCATCATTCCAGGCGGTGCTTACTCTTAGCGGTATTGCCGGTATTGTGCTCGCACTCGGTATGGCTGTGGATGCTAATGTGCTAATATTTGAGCGTACTAAGGAGGAACTCAGAGCTGGTAAGAATGTACGTATGGCTATTGCCGACGGTTATTCTAACGCTTTCTCTGCGATTTTCGACTCTAACCTCACATCTATCATCACAGGTGTAATCCTTCTTCTCTACGGTACCGGTCCTATCAAGGGCTTCGCTACAACTCTTATCATCGGTATTATCTGCTCATTCTTTACCGCTGTTTACCTCACCCGTCTTGTATTCATCATCGGTGAAAAGAGCAAAGCGTTCAAGAATCTTACATTCACTACACCGCTTAGCCGTAAGATGTTTACAAACACACACATTGACTTCCTTGCCAAACGTAAGGTTAGCTTCATCGTGTGCGGTATTGTTGTGGTGCTGGTTATCATCTCGTTCTTTACCCGTGGTCTTAATCAGGGTATTGACTTCTCCGGAGGACGCAACTACGTTGTGCAGTTCGATCATCCTGTGAAGACCCACGAACTCCAGGCAAAGCTCGCTCCGCTGTTTGACGGTGCTCAGGTTAGCGTCATCACCATTGATGATAACACTAAGGTTCGTATCTCCACCAACTATAAGATTACATCTGCCGACGAAAATATCGACAACGAGATTACTGAAATTCTCTATAAGGGTCTCGCCGATGAAATCAATGGCATGAGCATGGAGGATTTCTCTACAACCAATGAAAATGTTGGCATCATGAGTACTCAGAAAGTTGGACCTACAGTGGCTAACGATATGCGTACAGATGCTTATATAGCTGTGATTCTCTCACTCCTTGCAATGTTCGTTTACATTCTTATCCGTTTCCGCAACATCGCATTCTCATTCGGCGCACTTGCCGCTGTTGCTTTCACAGCATTCACAATTGTCGGTTTCTATTCGATCTTCTGGGGCGCATTTCCCTTCGCAATGGAAATTGACCAGTCTTTCATAGCTGCGATTCTAACAGTCATCGGTTATCAGATTAACGACACTGTGGTTGTGTTTGACCGTGTGCGTGAAAATGTTCAGCTCTATCCCAAGCAGAATTTCTTCACAACCGTCAATTCTTCAATCAACTCAACACTCGGTCGTACAATCATGACCTCGGCTTCTACTCTACTGGTGCTTCTATGCATCTTCATTCTCGGTGGCGACGCTATTCGTTCGTTTACCTTTGCAATGATTTTCGGTGTGGTTATCGGTACACTTGCAACTATCTTTGTTGCAGCTCCGGTTGCTTACCTCATCGATGCTCGCAAGAGTGCTAAAGCCGGTAAGGCTGTAAATGCATAAGGATTATTAAACTGTTTTAAAACTCAAGAATCCGTTTTGCTGTGAAGCAAGGCGGATTTGTTTTTTGCACAAAAAATAAGAGGACTGCCCGTCGGGCAGCCCTCTGTTTTATAATTCTCTTGTGATAAATTAATAATTCTCGGGACGGAGTTCAAAGTAAGCTTCGGGATGTTTGCACACCGGGCAAACCTTGGGAGCGCTTTTGCCGAAATGAATATGACCGCATTCACGGCACATCCACATGCGGTCACCATCGCGTGAAAATACTATTCCATCCTCAATATTCTTGAGAAGGGTGCGGTAACGCTCCATGTGAGTGCGTTCAATTTCGCCTACTCTTTCAAATGAACGGGCTATTTCATCAAAACCCTCTTCGCGGGCAATAGCTGCGAAATCCTTGTACATATCCTCGTATTCGAATTCTTCGCCTGCTGCTGCATCAACAAGGTTTTCCGGAGTAGCCGGCACTTCGCCGCCATGAAGAAGTTTGAACCAGATTTTTGCATGAGTATGCTCGTTGTGAGCTGTCTCTTCAAAGATTGCTCCTATCTGCTGGTAGCCGTCTTTCTTTGCCTGCTTAGCGTAAAATGAATATTTAACGCATGCCTGTGATTCACCTGCAAAAGCTTGTCTGAGACACTCTTCTGTTCTGCTTCCTTTAAGTTCTTTCATAATGTAATGTTGTATTTTTTAAGTAAGTTATAAGTCTTTGGTTTACTAACACTCAAAGTTGCATTATTGTTCGCTGATTTTTTAAGCTTTTTATTTAACTTTGTACTCAGCGAAATTATTCAGTAAATGGAAATTAAACTTGCAGATATACCGGAGGAGGTTCAGCAGGCTAAACTAAGGTTTGGCATTGTGGGCAATTCACCGGCACTCGTTGCTGCTGTAAGCAGGGCTATAAGGGTTGCTCCTATTGACTTATCGGTTCTCATTACCGGTGAGAGTGGTAGCGGAAAGGAGTTCTTTCCGAAAATCATTCATGCTTATGGTTCGCGCAAGCACAATAAATATATAGCGGTAAACTGTGGCGCTATCCCGGAAGGCACTATTGATTCCGAGCTTTTCGGGCATGAAAAAGGTGCGTTCACTGGAGCTGTAGCTACCAGAAAGGGCTATTTTGAGGAAGCGGACGGTGGCACTATTTTTCTTGATGAGGTTGCGGAGCTGCCTCTTACCACTCAGGCGCGACTGCTCCGAGTGCTTGAAACAGGCGAATTCATTAAGGTCGGTTCTTCAACTGTTCAGAAAACAAATATCAGAGTTGTCGCTGCTACAAATGTTGATTTAATTAAGGCAGTTGAGCAGGGACGTTTCCGCGAGGATTTGTACTACCGATTGTCAACAGTTCACATCTCCATTCCGCCGCTGCGTGACAGAGGCAATGACATAACTTTGCTGGCGCGTAAGTTTGCTGCCGATTTTGCTGAACGCTACCGCACTCCTCAGATAACTTTTGATGAAGAGGCTAAGCAGATGCTCCTTCATTACCGGTGGCCGGGCAATGTGCGACAGCTTAAAAATGTAACCGATCAGATTGCGCTCTTTAATGCCGGACAAACAGTTGGGTCTTCTGAGATTATACAGTATCTCCCACCCAGTAGCGGAGTATATACTCCGGCTGTGGCGCCATCTCACAATGCTCATGATTATGAAAGGGAGCGGGAGCTTCTTTTCAATATGTTGTTCAGGCTTCAGAATGAGATTGATTCGCTCAGAAAAGAGATTAAAGGTGAGCATACGGTTGCAGAGGCTATGCCTAAAAGTCTTGTTAAGTACTCACCGGCGGTTGATCCTATTATTCTGGGTTCGGAAAGAAATGATGTTGAAACTGTGCCTGCAACACTGGAGGAAACGGAAAAGGAAACAATCAGACGCTCACTGGAAAACAACGGTGGACGCAGAAAGGCTACAGCTAAGGAGCTGAATATATCGGAGCGTACTCTTTACCGTAAAATCAAGGAGTATGGACTTGAATAAAGGCTATTAATTGTATCTTTGTGAATTATTTGACTCAATGAATAGCGATAAGACATATCTCAGGATAATCGCAGCGGCAATAGTGGCTGTGATAATGGCTGCTTGTGCAAGCATGGGGCGACCGGAAGGCGGACCCAGAGATGAGGAGCCGCCTGTTTTTATGGGTAGTACTCCGGCTCCGGGGGCTCTTGATGTAAAGAGCAACAAAATCACAATACGGTTCAATGAGAATGTTCAGGTTTCTGACCCTCTTACCAAGGTGGTTATTTCTCCGGCACAGGTTACCACACCTCTTATCACGGCTGCCGGAAAGAATATTGTGGTGGAGCTTAGGGATACTTTGATTCCGAATACAACTTACACAGTTGATTTCTCTGATGCAATCAAGGATCTGAACGAGGGTAATGTAATTGATGGTTTCTCTTTCGCTTTTTCCACCGGTCCATATATCGACACCCTTCAGATTAGCGGAATGGTGCTTCAAGCAAGCAATCTGGAGCCTGCTCAAGGTATGCTTGTCGGTGTTTATTCAAACCTTGCAGATTCGGCTATATCCACTTTGCCGATGGAACGTATCACAAAGACAAATCAGCTCGGACAGTTTACCATAAGGAATCTTAAGGAGGGAACATACCGACTGTTTGCCTTGAAGGATAATAACCGCGACTGGCATTGGGACAGAAGTGAGGATGTGGCGTTTATGGATGTTACTGTATCGCCGGGTGTTAGTAATATAAATGTCAGCGACACTCTCAAGGCGGTTGATGGCTCTGATTCTATTGTTGAGCGCATCTCAGCTGTTTATACTCCTGACGATGTGCTTCTTACTTGGTTTAATGAGGATTACAAGGCGCAGTATATGCTTAGGAATGACAGAGTTGACCGTAACAGACTGTCTTTTCTGTTCAATGCTCCGTCAGATACTTTTCCTGAAATCACTATTGCCAACGGACTGTATGAGGGTAGGAAACTAACTGATTTTGCAGTCCTCAATGCAGTTGCCACTCGCGACACGTTGGAGTACTGGCTTACCGATTCTGTTCTCATAAAACAGGATTCGCTGCTTGTAAGTGCCAGATATCTGCGTACTGACACAAGCGATAATTTAAGCTGGACCACAGATACTCTGAAAATGTTCATCAGGTCTTCGGCTAAAAAGCCTAATGACTCTAAAAAGAAGAAAAAAGATGAGGAGAAGGATGAACCTGAAATCAATTTCCTCAATTTCAGAAACCGCTCAAGCAGCCTGGAAGTATATCAGGAGCTACAGTTTTTTGCCTCACAGCCAATCACTTCCATTGATAAATCAATGATAAAGCTTGAAGAGAGGGTGGATACCGAATGGGTTGAGCTGGAACCGCCTGTGTTTGTGTGCCGCGACTCTCTGAAACCGTTGAATTATGTTGCTGAGTATGAATGGATACCGGGTTCAAAATACAGACTCACAGTTGACTCTGCGGCAGTGGTAGGTGTTTATGGCGAGTGGAATAATACCACCAAGGCGGAATTTACTGTTCGCGATGAAGAGGAATACTCAGTCCTTGATTTCACTATATCCGGGGTGGAAGGTCCCGCTTTTGTGGAACTTCTCACTCAAAATGACAAACCGGTCTTTTCTGAATCGGTGGTTGACGGTCACGCTGTGTTCAAGCATCTTCTTCCTAAGGTTTATTATGCAAGACTGATAGTTGACGCTGATTCCAATGGTGTATATACTGAGGGTAGTCTGTCACTTAACAGGCAGCCGGAGGAGGTTTATTACTATCCCAAGAAGATTAATATCAGAAAGAAATGGAACGTAGAGCAGTCATGGAACGTTACCGAGATGCCTCTTGACCAGCAGAAGCCTTTTGATATTAAGAAGAATAAGCCGAAGACTAATGGTGCGGATGTGAACAAGCCGGATGATGAGGAAGAGGAAGAAGACGAGTTCATGATTCCGGGTTCAGCGGCAGACAGATTGAATAATTCCGGAAATTCAACGAGACGTTCCGGCAATTCACGCCTCCGTCAAAACGGGTCAAACAGAAGGGCTTTATAGTTAACTGATTGTACATGGCACAGATTAAGACACCTTTACGCGATATTATGCCGGAGCCTACGCTCAGGCGTCTTCCGTGGTATCTCGCTTATGTGAGTATGCTCAGGTCAAGAAACGTTGAATATGTTTCTTCAACAGCTATTGCAAAGGAAATCAACGTGGAAGCTACACAGATAGCCAAGGATTTGTCTTTTCTGAATATCAGGGGCAAGACAAGAATAGGTTATGCGGTAGCGGCTCTTGAAAGGGTTTTGCGCTCTTATCTTGGATTTAACAGGGAACACAATGCTGTTATTATAGGAGTTGGCTCACTCGGTAGGGCGCTTATCACAGACTCGGGTCTTACAAGATATGGTCTTGACATTGTTGCCGGTTTTGATGTAAATCCGGACATTATCGGAACAAGTATTATGAATGTGCCGGTGTTTGATATAAAGGATATTGCTGATGTGCGGAAAAATTTCTCGGCGGAAATAGCTATTATTGCCGTACCGGTGGAAAAAGCACAGCAGACAGCAGACATTGCTATTGCTGCCGGAGCAAAGGCTCTTTGGAATTTTACGCCGTTCAGAATCAGGACTCCGGAGGGTATTGTTGTTCAGAATACCTCCATTTACGCGCATCTGGCTGTGATGTACAATAGGTTGAATCTTATAAATCCGCATAAATGAAGGTATTGGCTCTGTCAAGACATCCCGGGCAACTCATATCCGCTCCGCCGGCTCTTGAAATTATAGTGGACTCGGCAACCGTTTCTGTACCACGCCCGCTTTTCTTGCCCGATTTTGATTCGGAATGGTGTGCCAAAGTTTATCCGGCGTTCAAAATCAGCAGACTCGGCAAAGATATCGCGGCTGATTTCGCTTCAAGATATTTCGATTCATTTACAGCGGCGCTGAGACTGTTTCCTAATGGAACAAATGAATGGCTGGATAACAAAAAGTTACCCAAGGGAGTGCTTGGAATATACGATTACTGCCTCGGCTTAGGTGAGTGGCATTCATGGAGCGATTCAGACTCATCGATTGAGGTCAACATTAACGGTAATAGCCTCACTCTCACAAAGGATATGATTGATATCGACCGTGTTATTGAGTCTGTAAGCCATTATACGACCCTAAAGACCGGAGATGTGATTCTTCCTTGCGAATTACCTCTGCATCTTCCGGTTCAGGCAGGCAATGATGTGAAAATTGAAATTGATGGTTTTCCGTCGTTCCATTTCAAGATAAGGTAAAAAACTTTACAATGAATGCAATAAAAGGAATGAAATATAGTTATTAAGGTATGAAAGCTAAATCACTGTTAATACTGTTCGCGTCGATGGCATTTGCTGTAACGGCGCAGGATAAGAATGATTTCAACCCCCTGCAGACAGGAGTTAACTCGCTAAACATAGCTCCGGATGCGAGAGGCTCATCTATGGGTGATCTGGGAGCGGCAACGGATCCGGATGCCAATTCTCAGTTCTGGAATCCATCGAAATATGCCTTTTCATTCAGTAAAGCGGCTGTGTCACTGAGTTATACACCTTGGTTGAGAAAGATTGTAGATGATATTTATCTCGCCAATATAGCCGGTTATTGGAAGATAGGCAATTCCGACAATCAGGCTGTGAGTGCGTCACTCCGTTATTTCTCTCTTGGTGAGGTTACTTCCGGTAACGATGGAATAGGTGATATTCAAAGCGTTAACCCTTATGAGCTGAGTTTTGATGTAGGATATTCCAGAAAGCTGTCTGAAAAATACTCCATGGGTGTCGTTCTGCGTTACATTTACTCTGATTTGGGCTTCTCCGATTCATATCAGGGTGACAATAGTACAGGTGCGTCAGCTTTCTCAGCCGACATCTCGGGTTACTATACCACATTTCCTATGATTGGCAGAAACGAATGTCAGTGGTCCTGGGGATGGAATATATCAAATATTGGTACAAAGGTTTCTTACAACCACGGGGAAGACCCGGCGTTCTTGCCCACCAATCTGAGACTCGGCACTAATTTCACATTCCCTCTTGCTGATTATCATAACCTGTCAATTGGACTTGACCTTAACAAACTTCTTGTTCCGGCGCGTCCTCGTGAAAAGGATTACGATACATCTACTACAGACGGTCAAAAGGAATATCTAAACGCACTTGAGAACTGGGAGAATATGTCACCGATCACCGGTATATTCAAATCTTTTTCAGATGCTCCAGGTGGATTCAGTGAAGAAATCAAGGAGATAATGTGGTCACTGGGCGCTGAGTACTCATATAACCAGCAGTTCTTCGCCCGCGCAGGATATTTCCACGAGAGCTCAATGAAGGGAAACCGTCAGTATTTCGGGTTCGGTGCCGGATTTGCGATGAATATTCTGCGTATAGACGCGTCATATATGCTCGCTACCGCTCAGACTTCACCTCTTGACCAGACTCTCCGTTTCACACTCACTTTCGATATGGACGGAATCAAGGAAATATTCGGTAAAAAGTAACATGGATACATTCCCGGAAATAAGAACAGGACTCGGCATGGATGTCCATGCCTTTGCTCCGGACAGAGAATTGTGGATTTGCGGCGTAAAGATACCGTATGAATTGGGGCTTCTCGGGCACAGCGATGCAGATGTTGCCCTTCACGCACTTTCAGATGCAATTTTGGGCGCTGCGGCTCTCCGCGATATCGGTTACCATTTTCCGGACACAGACCCTCGCTTCAAAGGTGCAGATTCCAGAGTTCTGCTGCGCCATGTGGTGAGTTTGATTAAGGGAAAGGGCTATACAATTTCCAATGTGGATGTAACCGTAGTGGCTCAGGTACCGAAAATGGCTCCGTACATAGAGCAGATGAGAGAAACGGTAGCCTCAGACTTAGGAATTGATGTTGACCGGGTATCTATAAAAGCCACAACCACAGAACACCTCGGCTTTACCGGTCGCAAAGAGGGCATAGCCTCCTTTGCAACCGCCCTCCTCCTCCGCTAATAATCAACAGTTATTTAACCATCAATGGATTGGTATAATCTGTACATGCACTCTATTTGAAGTTTAATAGAGGCATTTAATGAAGTCGGTGATAATACAATTAATTCGGAACCAAAAGACGTTAGTTCACGAATTAACTCATAGTTTTCTTTGCACTTTATTTTGAAAAACTTACCTTCACTCAGTAAGGGAAAGCGGGTTCTTAAAGTAAACTCTTCTTCTCCACGAATACTCTTTTGTGATTCATGAATAGGTTTTGTGGAGATATAATCCTTAGATTTATTCGATACCCAAAATATAATTTCTTCAATCGGACTATTTTCACAGAATGTAACACCTATAATGTCCTCATACCGTTCTATAAGATCCTCCGGAGCATGTAGGTAAGAGCTACGATAGTCTAAACTGAAATCATCTATGCGGTCAAGTGGGAATGTTAATATCTTTCCAGTATCAGATGCAGCAGCGATAAGAAACCATCTGTTGTTATATTCTTTAATAAGATATGGAGATACTGTTACAGTTTTGCTACTATTATTCGAAAAGGTATGGTATTTTAATGAAATTACTTGATTGTATCGTATTGTGGTGAAGAGTCTTGCAATTAGTGTAGAATTGGTAAGTATATTCTTAGATATTGAAATGATAGGACTGTGTTCAACAAGATCTAAACGAGATTTTAAATCACTTAACCATTCAAAATTATCAAGACCGTCAAATCTACCAAGAATATCAAGAGCTGTAGATAAAACAGTCTTTTCATCGTCAGATAATTTGGGCTTAAAGATAGAAAATGTGGGGTCAGCATACCTGATGCAGCGCTTACGGTAAGGCCGGTCATTTTTATCGCATGCTTCTACCCAATGTTCTTCAATCTCTATATCGAATGGACTGTCAAATTCCAAGTAGTTAAGATCTTTTTCTACACATCGTTTTGAAACAGGCCTTTGCCCTATCTCTGGTAATTTTTCAGCTAATGTATCTGTTATATCTTGGATAGAATATGCTCTGTGGCGATTGGCAAGCATTTTGTCAATCAGCGCATATCGAGTCATTGCATTCTTATTTGTAGGCATGATTATATATCTATGACTTTAATACCTTTATTGCTGCCCAACGACCATCTTTCTGTTGGATAGAAAGAATTTTTATTGTTTGCCCATCGTTGATATTAGTCAATAAATTCTCACCTATATACGAGCCTGAAATTATTGCATATTTTTTCCCATTCCTATCAGTGCGCAGTAGAACGTCCCCATTTGATTCCTTAAGCCATGATTCAGATATGCAGCCATCATGTTCTTTAATCCAAACAATTTTTCCGTCATGTAGCTTTATATCAAAGATGGCTCCATTAGGGATGCGCATTTTAAGTCGAAATTTAGTCGGTTTCCGCAATCGTATAGTGTCGTTTGCAGTGCGTAGAATCCAAGTTGTGATTTTGCGCCCCGGGTGATTCCGATCCTCACTTTGGTTTTCACCAACCTTTGCGGCAACTATGGTAGGCAAAGAGCTATAAATAAATTCATCAGCTCTGACAGCATATTCAGAATATATTAAATTGTTGTCAATAGCCTGTTTCACTGAACTAACATGATTATGGATTTGCCAAAATTCCGGTTTTAAATTCCATCCTTTGTTTTTATAGGTTTCTCTATATTTGTCAAGTTCGTACCGAGCGTTTTCACTCATCCCTTTCTGATGTAACAAAGATGCGAGTCTTAGACGTACACTTCCTAGAAATTCATCATCAGTACCGCAAGTTAGCGCCTTACACAGTAAGCCAATTTTCGTGTCAATATCTTCAATAAGTTCAGCGGTGTAACTCCATAAATAGAATTTTGATGGAAATTTAAGAATTAAGTTCTTATAATAAGTTAAGGCCTCTTCAGCTTTCCCTTGAGAAATAAGAACGGTTGCCTTGAAATACGGCATATTCTGGCTTTTTGGATATTTTACCAGAGCCTTATCAACCAGTTGGATGAAATCTTCTGATGCTTCGACTTTATCTGTCTTAAGTTCCTTAACATATACCCCGATGAGCTTTTCTACCAATGACGGCAAAGTGTTGCCATTATCAGTGCGATATTGTTCCCAATCCTCATCACGAAGATTTTCAAGTCCCCAGATACGGATAAAATCTCTAATGCGGAACTGTAGAGGTGTGTTCTGCTCAATCTTTATTGCTTCACCGAGGAAGAGAGAATGAAGAATGGATGGTTTGGGCAAATTTAATTGAAGATATTGGTTGAGAAGAGTTTTACGTTTGTCGGCATCTCCAAGATTTGTCTGTTTTAATACATAATATGTTAACCAGCCAAAATCTTGATACAGTTGTGGATCAATCTCTCCATTTTTAAACCATTGTACGATACTGTTATGTAAGGATGTGATGTCTATTCCACTTTTAGCTTTATCTAAGCCATCCTTAATATCATGGAAATGCAGAATACTTTGGCGCTCCGCAGAAGCAAGTGCATTGAGCATGAGCTCATCACCGTCGCAATAATCATTATATAGAGTCTTCATTCGCTCTATTGTCGCACTTGCATCATTTCTGTGCTGTTGTTTGTAAAGATCGTTCAGGCACCAAAATAATGCTCCTACAGAATATATATTTACACTTTGTGCTAATTCTTTTTCGGCGGCTTCTAACGCTTCTTGAAGATGTCCGGATTTACGAAGTGCTGTAATCTCTTTTATTGTCATATTCCTTAGTTTTTATGGGAACTTTAAATAAACCGTTCTCTAAGTGCCTTAAGTTTAGTATCGAGAGAGCCAAGTGAACTTGTCAATCGCATATAAGTATAGTTCCCTTTTGCGGTATAGGTTAAGCCTATTTGTGCAATACCGTCTGTTTTTAAGTGGAACACATCTTGATAATTTTGTTGAGTTATATCCAGCAACTGAATTCCAACCTCTTCAATCTGACTCTTGACAAAATTCACTAACTTTTCAGCAAAAGGTCTATTTGGTGCTGAAAATGGGACAGTGTCTGGGGCGTATGAGGCATCAATCAATGGCGAGCACAGCGCAGTAAACTCTTCCGACGATGAAAATAAGAGTACATCCTTTGCGCTATATCCCTTAGCCCTATACCACAGTTGGAATGTTGCTTTTGCGCCATTTTTATCTGAAAACGTGATAATATGCTGATATGAATTGGATCTATCCTCAATTACAGATAATTCATTTTGCGTGGCAAGAGTAGTTAAGCGCTCAAATCTGGCGTCGCAGAAGTTTCCCTCTCCAGAGTAGTTGCTTATCTTTATATTGGCTGACGGCTTAATCTCCTCTACTACCAGATTACTGACATAGTTAAAATCTGGTGACCGGAAGTGCCAAATACGTTTGCTTGCACGTGTAATAGCTGTGTAAGCCCAGCGGAAGTAATCTTCGTTGGCCGTACCTCCGAACCGACACATATCCACAAACACATTATCCCATTCGCCACCCTGAGCTTTATGACAAGTCATGGCATAGCCATATTTACATATAACAGCGTTGTAATAGGGGTCCTTGTTTAGAAGATTTATATATGCATCACAGAGTTCTTGCTGTTCAATCGTAAGTTTTTCCTTTGATCGGAGGAGCCGCCGAATTTCACTTTCTCTGGATTTTATATTTTGTGGTAGACGATTGTTAAAGTCAACGATTAATGCGCGTGCTAATAGACCTCCTACTGAAGCATTAGGATTGTCAAGGAAGTTGTCGAGTAGCATCACATTTAACGATACTCGTTCGCCTCGTACTCCAAAGCAAATCGTTGCACGGCGGAACCTTAATTCCACTTGTTCGACTCTATTCTTCCCTAATTTAACTCTTATATATCGCGTTTTTACCTCCGAATCCGGTTGACAGTCTTTAACTTGAATGATATTGCCGTTGAATAATTCATATTCGTAAGAATAGTTATTGCGGCATATCAACAAAAGATCTCCTGCTTTAAGTCGCGGAGCGGTATCACCGTAATAATGCCTTCGGATAGCAAGATTATAGTCTAACGCCTGTTTGTTACTAAAGGCAATTACCGTAGCCTTTACACTCGGCTTATTTTCAGATAATAGATAATACGGGGTAAGTAAATCTATATTTTCAGCAATAGAATCGTCTCCGTTGTCAAGACTGAATTCAATGAAGGATTTCCGCTCCACGGCATCTCTAATTTTAGAAGCATTCGAAAGCATAACGCTCCCTTCGGATTGGCGCATAACTTCACGAAGCATAAATTCGGTGACCTTACAACTGAATTTAGTTTCAATATAATCCTTGTCGAGGGCAGGTGAGAAATTCATCCCGACCGGTGGGAGCTGGGCATAATCACCAACCAAAACGATTTTACGTCCACGTGCAAACTCAAACAAGTCAGTCAGTAGGCAACCCGAGCCAAATGAAAAGGCCTCATTCTCCGAGAATTTATCGGATACCATTGAGGCCTCATCAACAATATACACCGCATTTAGTGAATCATTATTGACCTTTAATCCAAATCTTAGATGTATCCCGCCATCCTCCTCATCCTCTTTATCTTGACTTGCTGATTTTAGTTTTGACAGGCCATAAATACTCCTATGGATGGTATATGCTGGTTTCTCGGTTTTATTTCCAATGATACAGGCAGCTCTGCCTGTTGGTGCCATCAAACCATACTCACGTTTCTGTTCCTCAAGAATTTTAATGAATTCCGTTACAAGGGTAGTTTTGCCCGTACCAGCTGCTCCCTTGAGTATAAGCACCAGCTCATCGGCTTCAAGAAATTCCTTGAAAGCAACTATTGCTGATTGTTGAGATGAAGTAAGCTGAAGCATTTTACTCAGAGATCACATGTTTTCCGATAAAACCGATTAGAAACTCACAGAGTTTCAGTGTCCACTCTTGAATCAGTGACGCACTTATATTTTCTTCGCGACAATCTATCTTAACCGTCTTGTCTCCATGAGCAAGAGAGTTTCGGATACTATCAATATTGTTCCAATATTTCAAGATATTTATCGGAGCATTATTTTGAACATAATCATTAATAAACTTATACTCACTTGATTTCTCTGTTTCAAGAATCGAAAACAAGTCAAGAAATACTAATTTAAGTATGTCTTCACTTAAAGCATTGTTCTGAGTGAGTTGTCGAACAGATTGTGAAGTTATATCTGCTGCTACCTTGACATCAGAATTAACTGCAATCTCAAGTATCATATCCAACTTCACATTGAGTGGTATCAAGAATTTCGCCCGGTCAATAGCTGTTTCCAGTGTAGTGACCATGCTGGAAATTACTTTCTTTGTAATTTCCTTTCCGTGGTAATTTTCGGCCTTCTCCTTTAAAATGAAACCATCAGCGTTCCCTTGACGCAATAAGAGTATGTTTTCTATTCTGCTTGTAGCGGTGAATATAATCACTTGACGACCAAAAGATCCCAATGGCTCCTTATAATCTCCTTTAAGAACATTGGCAAGCACGCGATATCCACTTATCTTCTTCATCTCATCCTTTACCTCTGCATCCTTATCTTCCATCAGACGGAAATCTAGGATAATAACATCAGGTTTGAAATTATCAACCTCATCAACAATAATTTTTTCGATATCTTCAAATGCCAATTTGTTGAAGTTCTCCCCAATACAGTGTACCTCAACTTTATCAGTTTTCGAGAACATTTCTTTGAAAAATCTGTGCCACCCATCTTTATCATCAATTACGAGTATGCGGGATGCAGGGATATCGGAAATCCTATTTTTTAAATGGTCGGAGGCTTTCTTGTTCTTTATTATATTGAGTTTCTCAAGAGTTATAAGATAATCAAAATATAGATAACCTTCCAAAGATGATGCATTCTCATTAAGACCCATAAATGAATTCCATTTGAACAAGCACCATTCATTTGTCAATGAATGAGTTGATTTGAAGGAAGAAGGAATTTTAAGGCCAAGGTTGTCAAGAAACGGCTTGTACTCTTCGACTCTCATTTTATTTCGCAGTGGCAATTCATAGGACGCAACAAACATTTTGTTGAATCGGATATAATGCATACTAGGTATTTTGAGCGCATTAGGATAGTCGTAATGCAGTAGGAAATTCGCTTCTGATTCGTTACCCATTAAAACTATATTAATGTCCGTCCTATCATTACTGAGGTACTTCATCAGGATCCTCAATGCTAGATTCACTCCACTATAGGATAATGAGTTGCTATAGTCGCGTACAGTCGGAATGAAAAATAGCAACTGTTTGTCTTGAGGAAGATTAAGTAGATTTTCAGTTATGTCGCTTCCAAATACCAAAACCTTATCAATTCCCCATTCGGAAGCTTGTTCTTGTCTGACAATAGTGGTATTGAAGGTTATTAGATATTTCATTTTTATTGAAATCTGTGAATGTGTTTGTCTATAATAATAGCTAAATCGAGCCAAGTAATTTGTGGGGTCGCCTCTATCTCTGAGATTATAGCAGCGCGTAAGTCCTCCTCATGGATTTTCCGACATGAGTTTTCAATATCCCGTTTTACATTTTCAAGTTTATCATATAACGCTGTATCTATGTCATTGTTTATGAGATATTTTTGCGATATGGAATTCTGGAACTCAAGTAAAGCATTAAGTCTATATCTTTTACCCCATAAAAGGATGTTGATGTTGATCTCCCCATTTTCTTTAAGGTTTTCAAGAAAGAATGGTAGATTATTATACATCAAGTCAGCATTCATATTGATTTCTTTGTCCCTTTTGTTGCTGCCCTCTGTTCCACCGCTAAATATTACAATTGGAATATTTAAGGAAGTAAATAATTGTCGAATTGATTCAAATGTTACATTCTCATCTCCTAATGCGTAAGATTTATGGAAAATAATACATTCCGGATTCTCTATAGAATCAAAAATACTTTCTTCTGCCGATTTACCCGAAATCACCTTTAAAGTATCAAATGTAATGAGATCGGAAAAATCACGCAACTTATCTTCGTTATACTTGCGTCGTTGAGCTCTGTCATCAAAGATATATATCATTACCGTTTATAGATTTTGAGTTGATATTTTATTCCTCCTACTTCATTATCAGAGGTATTAATGTCACATGGAGACATAATCTTTGCCTTAATATATGTGCCTTCACTTAATGCGTTGACTTCAAGTGAACCTTCTTTCTTACCATCCTTTATGTAATCGCCCACTAATGAAAAATCACAGACGGAAAACAATCTTTTACGAAGTTCTTGGAGATCTCCTGATGGGTTCTTAAGCTTGTCTATATTACTAAAGTAACTTCCCACATGAATAATATCCAACATATAATATTCATTCTCACTAATTAAGTTTATATTAACACTTGAACTTCTCGCCTTATGTTTCACCATCCAGTTACAGATAGTATTTAACGCGCTAAGAACACCAATCACATCACAATAGACATTAAGATCATAGCCAATTTCATCAAATTTAGAATCAAATTTAATTTCAAAGTCTTTAGGTAGATCAGACTTTATCCTATGCCAAATTAATTCGCTGAATCTGTCTTCATCATTTAAATCTGTTCTAAACTCAATCACAGCCTTGAACATTCTTATGTAGTCCATAAATTGATGTCCGTCCTCCAGGATGAGATTCTCAACCGGGATTTCCGGCTGTTCTTTACTTAAATTCACAATTGAATGCCAACCGCAACGTATGTTTTCAAGCTTACTATTTTTCCAAGCATAAGTTTTTTCTCCTGAATTTGCGAAACTAATGAAATTCCAAACCTGATTATATGTCTTTTCATTCACCACCGGACCAGACTCTTTGGGATAGACCATATTACTTAAGTCATACTTAACGATTGTCTGTCTTTCACTCATTTCGGCTATATTGAGTGCAGTTGAAACATCCCACTTATGGGTATACCATTTAAACCGATCATCTCGAGAAAAAAGAGACAGAAACTTAATCATTGTTTGTGGCGAATGATAAAGAGTGATATTGGATATAGGCTTTGCCAGTTTTCTATTTCCTTCAATTTCTAAACGAGCCAAGCAAGAATCTAATCGGTGTTTCAAATCTGTATACGACGTTACCCCTTCCTTCAAGAAAGAGATAAAATCTAGTTGTTCTTCGGTGACATTATAAGATTTAATCATGGCTTAATGTTAATTTCAGAATCAAAACCCTTAAGTATGTCTATCCAATCAAAGGTATATTTTAAATTGAGTCCCTGTTTCTTTATCACAATTTTTTGTAGGGAAATTCAACCGTCTTTAAAATATTACAATTTGATTAGGAAGAGAGCTCGTGGATATGACATTTTATTTAGATGATTTATATTTTTATTCTAGTTAGCCTTATTATCCTTTAGTTTTTTCCACTCCCTCACTGCGGCATCAAGTCCTTCTTTCTCCCAAATGCTAAGAAGCTGCTCAATATCCGTTTTTAATGGTTTACTTGGAATGTAGGCCAATAATAAGCGTATAAGCCTTTTCCTATGAGTCATAGTAAGTTTGGGATTGTTAAGGAAATAATTAAGTAAATGCTCATTACCGGAAACGATTGAATCTCTACTTGTTATCGACATATACCCAGATTCAGCAAGTTCTTCGACCGCACTTTCAATCCCACCCTTTTCCCAAATATCAAGGAGCCCATCCAGAGAAACTTTAAGATTTTGGTTCCTCAGGCAGCGAGAATATTTTAGCTCAAATTTAGTATTGATCCTGAAGTTTTTAACATCATTCTTGTGGTGTATGAATATTATTTCTTGTAGTACTTCAAAACGCTTAGCAAGTTTTTGATATGCAAAATTAGATTCTCCGCGTATCATTCTCAGATAATTGAGTTTGCCACTAATGACGTTTACTAATGCTGGTTCACACTTCTTTATGTATCCTTTCTCTTGCTGGTATTTTGGATTGAAAAGTGCCTGAGCCTTATCATATCCATCTTTTTCCCAAATAGCCAAGATCCAACGTAAGTCACTTATATATTTTCGAGAAACATTGGCTACAGCATTTACAGTCAGCCCTGTTACTTCTTGACGAGTATCTTTTTTCTGTAGCCTTGTTTTGGACTCATTAATATGAAATCCCTGCTCATCAATAATACGCGAGATCTCTACGCGAAAATCCCCATCTTCTTGATAGACGTTGTGCATACTTGAAAAAGTCATATCATCAGCATAACGGCTATAATGGATACCGAATCTTTTAGCAACACCTTTCATTCGCCGATCAAGTTTATCGCAAATTGCGTTTGTAAGTAAGGGTGAAGTCGGAGACCCTTGAGGTAACACGTTTAATTTTAAACTTTCATCATAAGTGCAACATAATCCTGCTAGAACGTTAGCAATCTCTAAAGAAAAATTGAATGGTGGCAGTTGGAGACGTTTCCACACTCTTGCCTGAGAAATGGAAGGAAAAAAGTCTTTAAGATCTATATTGAACACATAATTAAATCCAACATGGATTTGTGCATTATTCAAAACGGATCTACCAGAAGTAAAACCCATAGCAACGTCAGAAGGCTCATATATAGATTTGAACAAAATATTCAAACAAGTAAGAATCACCTGCAATTGTTGACAGGGTGCTTTAATTTCACGAAATCCTCCACTTTTCTTCCTAATGTAGAATGTGCGGAATCGTTTCCGCGCTATCGTATCGGAAGAGAAGTGCTTAAGCATTTTCTCTGAGATGTTATAACTAATCGAACCAAACTCATACCGTTTGATAGTGTCAAGAATAACTGCCACATCTTTAACAGTCTTCATTTTTTTTAGTTGCTCGATTACTACAAGTTTATCCATAAAAATATGCGAAATGAAATTGATGAGCCAATACTCTTTTCTTTGTTTTAAGATTTTTGAAAGTAATTAGAAAAATCAATAATTTTAATAATTATTATAAAAATCAATAAATCAGTCAAAGACTGTAAAAAAATATACCGTTGGGTTATCATTCTTTAAAAAAGAATGACATCCGACACACGTCGGACTAGAGTCAAAATTTGTTTGGTCTCATCAATTTCAATGTTCGCTTATTGTTTGATACTGCAAAGTTAATAATAATTCGCGAACTCTTTGTTCGTGTGGTGATTTTATTTGATAGGTTTTTAGGATGGATGTTGGTAGTACTCAAAATTTATGACAATCGGTGGGGGTTAGCGGATGATTATTTCGTCGGCGAACTGGCAGCCTTCTTTGGCTTTGGCGATTACGCGGATATAGCGTGCTTTTGCAATTCCTTTCCAGGCGTATTCCTTGAATGAAACTCCTTCAGTCGGTTTCTGCTCATGCTCTATTGTGGTCAGGGGCGTGAAGTCCACACCGTTGTCTGAAATCAAGAATTGGACTGAGGATGGAAACCATACGCCCGGCCCGATAAGCTGCATAAATTCAATACCGATGAATTTAACAGGCTGAATGGACTCCAGATCCACAGTCACATCCATGCGGTTATCTCCTTTGCTGAGGAATCCTTGCCATAGGTTGTCATTGTAATTCCATCCGCCTCTTATACCATCGGTAAGGGTGGATTTTCCTGCGGCAGGGTATCTGTTCCACCACGGTATGTGGTATTTAACCGGTTTGCCTAAGGCTAAATGTTTTTCAGGTCGCAGTGCTTCCGGTTTGTTACCTATTTCGTGCTTTATGTCAAACACATTGTAGCCTTTGCTTTTCATATCCGCAGCAAGATTTTCAGCGCGTAATCGGAAATCGGGGTAGTTTTTCAGGCTGTCGGGAGTCCAGGCAGTTTCGGCTATGGCGAACATTCGGGGATATAGCATATATTCGGCGTGGTCTGCGGTGGGAATATATTCACACCATAGATTGCCCTGAATGCCGATGATATGACCGGCAATATCTGAGCTGACAGAGTCGGGAACAGGATTGTAAGCATACACCTTCTGCAGCGGAAGGTAGCCTCCGATAGCTTCCGGCTGTGAATAGGGAGCGTCCTGGTAGCCATCGAGATAGCAATAGGCCCCAGGTGACATTATTGCATCGTGACCGCTCTTTGCTGCAGCTATTCCACCTTGAGTGCCTCTCCATGACATCACGGTTGCATCAGGAGTCAGTCCCCCTTCCATAATTTCATCCCATCCGAGCAGTTTTTTGCCCTTGGAGTTGAGGTACTTCTCTATTCTGCCTATAAGATAGCTTTGTAGTTGATCAACGTTTTCAAGCGAGTTGTCTTTCATTCTTTTGCGGCATAGCTCACACTCTTTCCAAGCTTGCTTGCTCGCTTCATCACCTCCTATGTGAATATATTTGCCGGGAAAGAGTTCAATAACCTCATCCAGAACGTTCTGCAAAAATTCAAATGTCTCCTCATTGCCAACGCAGAAGTCTGATTGTCCGCCCCGGTTGTGGTTGCAGGATAGATTAGGGTATGTGGCGGTAACTTCCTCAGAGTGAGAGGGCATTTCAATTTCCGGAACCACGGTGATGTATCTTTCGGCTGCATATTCAACAATTTCTTTAATATCAGCTTTTGTGAGATATCCACCTTGAGCGGCAGTGTCAGACTCATGGCAATAGTTGTTGCCAGATTCGTTCCACTCTTTCCATGTTGCTCCTTTGCGCCAGGCTGCGAACCCTGTCAGTTCGGGATATTTGTCTATCTGTATCCTCCATCCGGCGGCATCGGTGAGATGAAGATGCAGAGTGTTGAGCTTTAGCCGCGCCATTGCGTCTATCTGCTTCTTTATGAACTCCTTGTCGCGGAAATGGCGGGAAATGTCCAGCATCATTCCACGGTAGCTGAAACGTGGTTCATCGGTTATTGTGCAAGCAGGTATTCTGTTTCTGTCTCCTTCCATTTCTTTCAAAGTGACGAGTCCGTAATAAAGTCCAGCCTGAGATTTAGCATAAACAGCAGCGCTGTCCGGTGTGACTTTAAGCATATAACCTTCGGGTGACGATATACCCGGAAGTGTATCCACTAAGTTAAGATACACATCGGCAATTGTTTTCAGAACAAGTTCTCCTGAAGCGGCAGTATAGTTCAGAGGTTTAGGTATTACAGGATTAATAGCGCTGCAATAAAGTGCGGTGATGCCGACAACAAGCGAGAGCAGATAGATTCTCATATCATGCTATGAATTTGCGGGTAAATTTAGTGAGGCTGAGCAGCCATGTGAGTGCCACCGCTGCAGTGAAACAGGTCACCGCCATAGCTAAAATCTTGAAGACCGGTGCAATATCAAGAGCGTTATATAAGTCGAATGAGGAGTAGATGAAGATGAAATGACAGAGGTATATGCCGAAAGTCAGAGATGCAAGTTTAGTGAGCCATTGTTTAGGCTGCATCTTGATTCTGCTGCATAAAAGGAGTACGGGAAAGGTCATCATGAAAACATTTACACCGGTAAAGTACCATATTACTTCAAGGTAAGAATAGTCTCCGGGGAAGAAATCCTGAATCTTTACAAATCCGCAGAAAGTAATGGCATATCCAGCAATAAACATAGGAATACAAATCGCAGCCGCTTTGGCGTTGCTCCATTTTATCTGCCATGTCCTCATATAATAGGCGAGGATGAGGTATCCGATAAAACCGGTAAGGTAGTAAAAGGTGCCATACTGATTCCAATCGCATGCACCGAGAATTTCCATGCTTCCGAAATTACCCTGATATCCGACATGCGGAGCGAGTAGCTTCAGGTATGGTATAAAGAGGGTGAATCCCCAGATGTAAAGCACTGTTCTGACATCTTTTTTTGATGCGGAAACGAGCCAGGAGTTGAGAACCGGCATGATTAGGTATAGCCCTACAAGCATATAGAGATACCATAGTGGCACAGTGTCAAAGTTGAAGTTGAATACCATCAGCCAGATTTTCTGTAACAGATTTCCGGGAGTATATGATGCAACATCGATTGTGGGATTCAGTGTAGCCGGATTGATGTATCTGTAATAGATAAAGAATAAAACCGGCAGAGCGATGCTCCAGAAAATCAGGGGCGGCATGATTCTGCCGATACGTTTTTTGTAAAAACCGGTAAGGGTGGTATCAGGCTTGAGCGGCAACAGCAGTATGGCTGTCATCAGCACAAAAAGAGGAACACTCGGACGGGTAAGACTGCCTATCGCGGCACCGGAGATAAAGGCAACGCGGTCGGTGTCAAACGCACCAACAAAGCTGTCGCAGCAGTGAGCGAGCACAACAAGAGCGCACGCCACAACTCTAAGCAGGTCAATCCAGGCAGTTCTGTTGTCGGACTCAAAGTCGGGTTTCATGGTGTGATAGTTTATTTAGTTCAATTAATATCTGATTAATAGCATTTTGAGGAGACAGGTAGTGGATATCCGGGTCCTTTTTCATCCATGTAAGCTGTTTCTTGGCATATACCCGGGTGTTTTTAGCAATGCGTGCAATAGCAGTATCCCTGTCCATTTTTCCATCCATCACGGCAAACAGTTCCTTGAATCCCACAGTGTTGAGTGAATTAAGGTGGCGGAGTGAAAATACCTTTTCGGCCTCATTCTCAAACCCTCCGGCAATCATTTCATCAACACGCCTGTTGATTCTGTCAAATAGTGCCTCACGCGGATAGTCAATGGCGAATTTCAGAATATTGAAGGGGCGGTCTGCAACTTTGCCGGTGCGTAGAGTAGAATATGGTACTCCCGCCTGCATGGTTATTTCAATAGCATGTACAATTCGCTTATGATTGTTCAAATCAACAATCTTATAGTATTCGGGGTCAATGGCTTCGAGAACCTTCCTTGCTTTTTCGATGCCTCCTTCCGTGTATATTTTCATTGCAGCCTCACGCACATGAGGAGAAATATCGGGCAAATCGTCAATACCCTTTGTAACCGCGTCAATATACATCATTGAGCCGCCACACATAATAGCATAGTCGCTTTTGCTCCACAGCTCAGGTAGAAGGTCAAGCACATCCGCTTCAAAACGTGCGGCACTATATGAGTCTTCCAAAGAAAGGGTTCCCACAAAATGATGAGGCACTGCAGCCAACTGTTCAGCAGTAGGTGCCGCAGTGCCTATGGGAATTTCGCGATAAATCTGGCGGGAATCCGCCGAAATAATCTCACAACCGAGTTTAGTGGCGAGGTCAACGGCAAGCTGTGATTTACCCGAACCGGTAGGTCCGGTAATCACAATAAGGGTTGGTGAGGTTCTATCACTCACTTAGCACCTTCTTCAGCTACGAGTCCTGCTATTTCCACAATAGTGGATGTGGCTTTCTCCATAGAGGGGATTGGCACGAATTCGTATCTGCCGTGGAAATTGAGTCCTCCGGCAAAAATATTCGGGCAGGGGAGTCCTTTGAACGATAGCTGCGCACCGTCAGTACCGCCGCGGATAGGCACCACAACAGGTGTAACCCCCGCACGACGCATAGCCTCCTCAGCAATTTCAACGATGTGCATTACGGGGTCGATTTTTTCTCTCATGTTGTAGTACTGATCCTTGATTTCAAGCTCAGCAACGCCGGGGAACTCGTGGTTGATTTTGCGGGTGAGATGCTCAAGCTCTTTTTTTCTACGCTCAAAGCGGTCGCGGTCGTGGTCGCGTATAATGTAAGTCAGAACCGTTTTTTCAACAGTACCCTCAATGGATGTGAGGTGATAGAAGCCCTCGTAGCCTTCGGTGTGCTCCGGTGTTTCCCATCTGGGAAGCATAATCGCAAACTGATTGGCTATTCTGATGGAATTAATCATTTTATGCTTCGCTGAACCGGGGTGAACGTTTCTGCCGTGGAATGTGACCTTGGCAACGGCAGCGTTGAAGTTTTCAAACTCAAGTTCACCCACTGCACCTCCATCCATAGTATAAGCCCATTCAGCTCCGAAGTGCTTGACATCAAACTTGTGAGCACCCATTCCAATCTCTTCGTCAGGATTGAATGCCACGCGGATTTTTCCGTGCTTGATTTCCGGATGCTTCATGAGATGCTCCACCGCAGTGATAATTTCAGCGATTCCGGCTTTGTCGTCCGCTCCGAGAAGAGTGTTACCGTCGGTAACGATAAGATCCTGACCAACATAGTCAAGCAATTCAGGGAATTCATCAGGTCGAAGCACAATACCGTTGTCGGCATTGAGTGTGATATCCTTGCCATCGTAAGCCTTGACAATTCTTGGATTAACATGTCTGCCGGAGGCATCGGGTGATGTGTCGAGGTGAGCAATAAATCCGATGACGGGAACATTCTCCATGCCCGAAGATGCGGGCAGCGTAGCCATAAGATATCCGTTTTCGTCAAGCGTTATTTCAGTGAGTCCCAGGTCTTGAAGTTCTTTTTCAAGATGCTGAGCAAAAATCATTTGTCCCGGTGTAGAGGGAGTCATCTGTGTAAGTTCGTCACTCTGTGTGTCAAATTTGACATATTGAAGAAAACGGTCAACTACGGAAGTCATAACTTTAATTTAAGGTAAATTTATGGCGCAAATTTAGGCACTTTCAGCCTAAAAGCAATGTTAATAAAGGTTTAATCAATAGTCGTCATCTCCTTGAGATGGTTATATTTGCATAACCAATAATGTCAAAGATGAGAAGGTGTTTTAATATCACGGTTATAATTTTTAGTTTGTGCTGTTTTGGCACATTGTTATTTAGCTGTGACAAACCGCAGTCGGTAAGAGTGCAACGTATTGACAGTGCAGCCTTTTCCGGTGGGGCAATGCCGGCTGAGATGAGGGCTGGTGTTGAACTCTGGAAAAAGTATTGCGGCAGAGAGCACGAGAGTGTAGATTCTTTCTGGCTTGAGTACTGCCACTCGCAGGCAGTGAAAGTATTTTACCCGGATATTGTAGATAGAATCGGAGATAATCTTGCTGTTGTCGAGGGGCAATTGGGTAAGGTAAAGTCCGGATTTGAGTCAAAATTTCCGGATGTGAGTTTCCCTTCGGAGGTTTACGGAATAGTGTCACCATACACCCAAAGTGTCATGTTGAGTGATTCAACGCTTCTTATCGCTCTAAATCACTATTTAGGTGCGGATTATGCCGGTTATGCCGGGATGCCGGCAGAGCAGAGAGTCCTCAAAACGGCGGGTAATATACCGACGGATGTGGCAGAGGCACTTTTGAGAGTGAATTATGAGTTCACCGGTGACAGCTGGAGTCCTTTGTTGAACAAGATGATTTATGAAGGGGCTATTGCCGCAGCAGTCATGCAGATAAGCGGTGTGTCAGATAGCGAGGCTATTGGAATAAGTGAGGAGGCATTTAATCAGCTAAGGGATAACGAAACTGAAATTTGGAAAGACATAGTAGCTTCCGGACTGCTTTACAGCAGTTCGCCCAAAGTTGCTGACGAGATGATAAGACCTTATCCATCAAGACGATATCCGAGCCGTGTGGGACGCTATTTCGGAGCCCGAATAGCGGAGAGCGCCTTGAAGAACGGAATGGCATTAAATGACCTCCTTAGCCCGGATTTCTATATGAGTGGTGATGCTCTGATGCAGAGTGGCTATTCGCCTGTAAAATGAATTGAAAATGTGTAGATTGAGTATAATTTTTATAATGTCAGCTTTGGTATCGCTGGCAAGCTGCGTGAAAAGAGATTTTTCAGCAGACAAACTTCAGAACGAACTTAATGAATATGTTAAGGATAAGGATTGCCGGATAGGAATTGCGGTGATATATAAAGAAGATACCCTGCAGGTGAGAGGAAATGAAAATTTTCCGATGCTGAGCGTTTACAAGTTTCCTCAGGCAATAGCAGTAAGCAGAATATGTGAAGCTCGAGGCTTGACTCCCGGTGATTCAATAAATATCAAAGGTGAAGAGCTGCTTCCTGATACTCACAGCCCGATGAGAGACCGATATGGGGAGAGTGATATAAAGCTACCTGTAGGCGAGTTGCTCGGATATACTTTGATGGTGAGTGATAATAATGCGTGTGACATTCTGTTCCGTCTTATTGGCGGCACAGCCACCGCAGATTCGGTTATAAAATCGCTGGGGTATGGCGACATTACTATAGCGAATACCGAAGAGGAGATGAATGCTGACCCACGACTGTGTCAGCAGAACTGCGCAACTCCCTTGGCTCTTGCCGGATTAATGAATGATTTTTATAATACCGGGAATGACAACGAGTGGATAAGGACTGTGAAGCTATATCTTGAATCCTGCGAGACAGGTGCGACAAGAATACCGGGTGGAAACTTTGACGGTGAGACTCTGATTGGGCATAAAACCGGTACGGGACCGAGAGATGAATCCGGTAGAATTATCGCTGTTAATGATGTAGGCTATATAGAATTTTCAAGCGGCGAAAGCTATGTCTTGGCAGTTATGATAGCTCAATCTGCTGAAAACCTTGAAGATACAGAATGCATGATAGGCGAAATATCTGAAATTGTGAGAAGAAATATCGAGGGGTTGCGATAATATCCTGCAAAAGGGTGTGGGCAAGTAAGTAGCCCCACTGTTTTGTTAAATTAACAATACGTTGCACTCCGCTCCGAGAAAGGGGTTGGAGGCATATCGAAGAGTAGAAACATGATTGTAACAAGTGAAAAAATTTTTTCAGTTGAACGAACATTTCTACCTTTGCAGCGTTGAACAAATGAGGGAGGTTGAAGAGTCAACTTCCGCCGAAAATCGGCAAGAACCCCAAAGCGTTATAAAGTAGAATAACACACGTATCTCCTTACGTAATAAGGTTCTAAAGTCTAACATTAAACATATAGAATGAAGAAAACAATGACTGTCATTGCGCTCTTCGCAGTTCTTCTAATTACAGTGTCGGCTCATTCCGGCAGAGTCTATGAGGCCGCTGAAGGTTATAAGGCTCCTGCAATTACATTATGCAAAAGCGACAGCACGTTATCGCTTGCCGACCTGAAAGGACGCTATGTTTTGTTGACATTCTGGGCATCAAGCGATGCAGTGTCAAGAGTAACAGCCGGAAACTATAACAGTTTTGCGGAAAAAGCGGAAGAAGAGCAATTTTGTCTCGTGTCAGTCAATATGGACTGCAATGAAACTCTCTATAATGAGATAGTTCGCCGAGACAATCTGAATGCGAAGTCACAATTTCAAGTGAAAGGTGAGGACGTTTCAACAGTTAAAGAAAAGTATCACCTGGAGAATGGATTCAATTCTTACTTAATTGACCCCACCGGTCAAATCATTGCAACGAATCCCTCAGAGATGACCTTAACTCAAGTGTTAGGAAACAATTAAAAAATAACGGGCTTCCAGATTAATAGTCTGAAAACCCGTTTTTTTATGTCTTTTTCCAGGGGAATCAATCATCAAGAGTATTGTGTAAGTTAAGCTGAGTGCAGAAAGAGTCGGCTATGCGTGAAATATTAAATTCTTCGCCATGGCTCAGCCGTTCTTCAGCGATTTTGTTCCAGCAATTCTTTGCGGCAGCCGGATCTTTTTTCATAGCTGAGATATAGCAATTGACCATACGCTCCATAGAATCATAGGTGCCGGTTTCATCATTGTTGGTGGAACTGATGGTGGAGAGAGTGTAGTAGTTCATAGTGAGGCTGGCAAGAGTTTCCACGGAGCAATTATTTATATTGTTGTATAACCGGTCACACAATTGCGCTGCCAGTTCCGGGTTTCTTTTGCTGAATGCATCAGAAATATTATTAATTATCTCCGAGTGGGAATCTGTATAGTTGCATGAACCGATAGCTATTCCTGAAACAATAATAAGGAATCCGAGTAGTATTTTCTTAAGCATAAATAAATAG
Source organism: Barnesiella sp. (assembly GCA_014800945.1). Taxonomy (GTDB): domain Bacteria; phylum Bacteroidota; class Bacteroidia; order Bacteroidales; family Muribaculaceae; genus Paramuribaculum. The sequence continues at coordinate 30,419 of JAAVFD010000014.1, forward strand.
TTGTTTTATAGTGAATATACTTAAAAATGAAAACCGGACGGCTATTGTTCAGCCGCCCGGTTATTTTAACAAATGTTGGGTTATTTTCGGATAATCAGAGGAGTGCCTCCGCCATTGCTTCTGCTGCTCTCTTACCGTCACCCATAGCGAGAATCACAGTTGCTCCGCCTCTCACAATATCTCCTCCGGCATATAGACCGTTAACCGAGGACTCCATAGTAGAGTCATTTACCTCAATAGTGCCTCTGCGGCTGACATTAAGCCCTTCCACGCTGTCGGGAATAAGCGGATTTGGTGACACTCCCACACTTACAATGACCATATCAACAGGAATCTCCTCAACAGCGCCTTCAACAGGCACCGGTGAACGGCGTCCGGACTCATCCGGCTCACCAAGCTCCATACGTTGCACAAGCATGGCCCTAACATGTCCGTTTTCATCTCCGAGGTATTCGATAGGGTTGTGGAGAGTCATGAACTCAACGCCTTCCTGACGAGCATGTTTGATTTCCTCAACTCTTGCCGGCATCTCCTCCTCACTGCGGCGGTAAACAACAATGGCTCTCTCGGAGCCCATGCGGCGTGCGGTGCGCACAGAGTCCATCGCGGTGTTACCTCCACCGATAATCGCGGCAATTTTGCCATGTGCTACCGGAGTGTCAAAGCCTTTTTTACCGGCTCCCATGAGATTTACGCGGGTAAGATACTCATTGCTGCTCATAATTCCGATAAGGTTTTCACCGGGAATTCCCATGAATCTCGGAAGTCCTGCTCCGCTCGCAACGAAAATGCCTTTGAAGCCATCCTGTTCAAGCTGTTCAACCGAGATTGTTTTTCCGATAATGCAGTCTCTTACGAACTTTACTCCGAGCGTTTCGAGGGTATTGATTTCAGCATCAACAATATCATTGGGAAGTCTGAACTCCGGAATGCCGTACTTGAGCACTCCGCCAATCTCATGCAGTGCTTCAAAAACGGTAACTTCAAATCCTCTGCGAGCCATATCACCGGCAAAGGATAATCCCGCCGGACCTGAGCCGGCAACTGCAACCTTAATTCCATTAGAAACAGGTGGCTCAATATTGCTCTTTTCGAAAAGACGGTGAGCGTCGGCAGCGAAACGTTCAAGATATCCGATAGCCACCGGTTCTTTCTTCATCTTATGGTAAATACATCGGCTCTCACACTGCTTTTCCTGAGGGCAAACTCTGCCGCAAACCGCAGGGAGCGCACTGCTGAGACGCAGTGTTGCAGCGGCTTCAGCGAAATCGCCTCTCTGAATATTTTTGATAAATCCCGGTATGTCAATATGAACGGGGCATCCGGTTACGCACTGAGGGTCAGGACAATCCATGCAGCGCGTAGCTTCGAGTACCGCCTGTCCGGCAGAAATGCCCTGGTTAACCTCCTCGTTACAGGTGACTCTATACTCCGGATCGAGCTCCGGCATTCTGACACGTGGAATAGCCGCACGCTCCTTAGCGCTCATTGCCGCTCTCAATTCAGTTCTCCATGCTGTGTCCCGCAGGTTATTTTGTTGATTATTCATGCTCTATGTCAGTTATATGCCTTGAGGCGCATTATCATTTCATCGAAATTCACTTTGTGGGCGTCAAATTCCGGTCCGTCAATACACACAAATTTTGTTTTGCCATCAACAGTGACTCGGCATGCTCCGCACATTCCGGTGCCGTCCACCATAATAGTATTAAGAGAGCACATTGTGGGGACATTGTATTTTTGAGTGAGCAGTGAAACGAATTTCATCATAACAGCGGGTCCGATAGTTACCACCATATCTACTTTTTCACGCTTGATTACGCTTTCCACTCCTTCCGTTACAAGACCTTTGCTGCCATAAGAGCCATCATCGGTCATGATAATGACTTCATCGCTCCAAGGGGCAACCTGCTCTTCAAGTATTATCAGCTCCTTGGTTCTTGCAGCGAGCACTGTAACCACTCTGTTGCCAGCCTGCTTCATAGCCTTTATAATAGGCAGCAGTGGTGCGACTCCAACCCCGCCTCCGCTGCAAACTACAGTGCCAACCTTTTCAATATGAGTGGCTTTGCCGAGCGGACCTACAACATCAATAAGGGCCTCTCCAACTTTGAGTGCGCAAATTTTGCGTGTTGAAACTCCAATCTGCTGAATGACAAGGGTTATTGTGCCATTTTCGGGGTCGGCATCGGCAATAGTAAGCGGGATTCTTTCCCCTCCTTCACAAGCTCGCACTATAACAAAGTGTCCGGGTTTTCGGGAGCGTGCAATGAGCGGAGCTTCCACAACCATGCGGACAACATTCTCTGAAAAATGCTCTTTTTCTGTAATTGTAAACATAATATGATGGTGGCGATTGTATTAATTTGCTATGTTTTATGCAAATATAGTAATAATATTGCAGGTTTTGGTTATCTTTGCCATAGATTGACAAACTAATTATTAATTATATTTACTGTAAAATGAAAAAGTATCTTTGCGCTGCGGCGGTGATAAGCGTTGCCGCTTCTGCTTGGGCAGCTCCGGTTCATCCGGACAGCACCGGATTCAAATTCAAAGATGTTAAAGTTGTAAAGACAAGCCCGGTCCGTGACCAGAACAAATCCGGAACATGCTGGTGCTTCTCAAGCAATACATTCTATGAAAATGAGATTCTCCGCAAGACCGGTAAGGCTGTTGACTTGAGCGAAATGTTTGTAGTGTGGCATACCTATGATGACAAAGCTGACAAGTATATCAGAACTAACGGTAAAATCAACTTTTCTCAGGGTGGCAGCGGACTTGATGTGCCATACGTATGGGCAAAGTACGGCGCAGTTCCAGAGAGCGTGTATGCCGGTTTGAACTATGGTGAGGATAATCATGTTCATGGAGAACTTGAGGCAGGCATGAGCGGCTACCTCAATGCAATCAACCGCAAACCAAACCGCCGCCTGTCAACAGCATGGCGCAACGGTCTGCACGGTATTCTTGATGCTTATTTCGGCGAACTCCCCGAAACATTTGAGTACGAAGGTAAAACATATACCCCGAAGAGCTTCGCAGAGTCTCTGAAAATCAACCCAGATGATTATGTAGCGGTGACATCTTTCACTCATCACCCCTTTTATGAGCCTTTCGTGCTTGAGGTTTCAGATAACTGGCTGTCTGGTCAGTACCACAATGTGCCTGTTGAAGAGATGAAGGCAATTGTTGACAATGCTATTGAAAACGGTTATTCAGTAGCCTGGGCTGCTGATGTGAGCGAGGGCGGTTTCAAATGGGCAAACGGTTATGCAGTTATGCCTGCCGGTAAAAAGGAAGCTGATATGGAAGGAACCGAACTTAGCCGTTGGGTGAAACTCAGCGCAGCTGAAAAGGAGAAATCAAAATATGATATCAAAGGTCCGGTAGAAGAAATCAAGGTGACTCAGGAAATGCGTCAGGATATGTTTGACCGTCAGGAAACCACAGATGACCACGGTATGGTTATCGTTGGTATTGCAACCGATCAGAACGGAAACAAATACTATAAGGTTCAGAATTCATGGACAGATAATCAGGTTTACGGTGGTTTCTTCTATGTTTCAGAGCCTTACTTCCTTGCTAAAACAATGGATATTTATGTAAATAAAGAGGCTGTGCCTGCGGCTATCGCCAAGAAGATGGGTATCGCCAAGAAGTAAGATTCAGAGTTATTATAAAAATATTGCAGCCCGGAGCGTAGAGTGCTTCGGGCTGTTTTGTCTGTATTATAGAATCAGGAAATTATAGAGGTTTTATCAGTTGTGTTATTTTTTTCGGAAGTGCTTGATCGCGGTTTCTAAAGCGTTTTCAGCTTTAGTCGGTATATGAGGAATTACACCATGTATGTCATGCTCATCTGAGTTCATGAACCAGAAGCGTTTATAGGAAATTGTGGTGACAATACCGGACACAGGCATAGTCCAATACATCATGTCTCCGAATGAAACGGTCATACCTCCGGTTTCCTCGCCGACTATCATACCGCAATCTGCCTCTTTGAATGCGTTGGCAAAAGATGATGCTGAGCTGAAAGTGTGATTGCTGGTCAAAAGGATGGTTTCTCCATCAAAGTGTCCTTTATCATTAGGCAGTGGCTGGATGTAAGAGGATTCAGGGACTTCATAGAAAAGCATTCCCGGATCTCCTTCACCAAATCTTTCTATAGCGGCAGGAGAAACTTTAGCGAGTATGCCTGCCGTTTGGTAAAATGGCTTTTTTGCTAATCTTCTAAGGAGTACATCTCCTACACGAGAGTCTCCTCCTCCGTTATGGCGAACATCAATAATTAGTTTTCTGATGTTATGACTTGTGAGTTCCTTAAACATGGAATCGCAGAATGCTGTCATTTTTGACGGATTAATGCACTTATTAAATTCCATAATTGCAATCTCTTTCTGAGTATCTATCCTAAACAGATATGGCTGGAGCTCAAATTTCGGTGCAGCCTTTGGCGAGCGGCTGATCATCTCCTTGTGGGTTGAAGCCGGAACAGATACTTTTTTTACTTTATCGCTCCCGGGTTCGGTATATTCAATCAGGTACTCAGCTTTCCCTCCGTATAACATTTCAAAAAGTGCAGCAAATTGTTTGTCAAGACGGCTAACCCGATAAAACTCGCGTTCCCCGCTCATGTAGGGCAACATGGCAGTGATCATGCTGTCAGCTGACAATGAGTTAATTGATAGGATTTTTGAGTTTGCCGGTATGATAGAATCAATGCAGGTTTCTGCGACCAAGCTCCTATCCGCCATTACTCCCATATAAATGGGTAATCTTTTCAGTGAGTCTGTAAATAAGTCATTATATGGGAATCGAGTCATCGTGTGACCGTCGCCAATCAGTGTGACAACAGGTGCAACCCTATTATAAAGCTCTATTGTGGTGAGCGAGTCAGGCAGATTTCCAAGAGTTTCATTAAACGCACTCATGATTTTTTTGTGACCTGCAACTGAAAAAATATCAGGATGTATTTCCAGCAGAGCATAGATAAGAGAATTGATATCGAATTTAGCCTGTTCCTTTGTTAGGATACCATTATTTACGGTTAATAGATGTTTTGGGGGATTGGTATAAATATTAGTTGGCTTCCGGATTATTCTCGTATGTGCTGTGTCTCCACTGTTTGTGACAATAGCTATATCGGTTGTATCCCAAGGCTTGCCTGTTCTTATTGTAAGAGAATCATTATCTGAACATAGCATTATTTCTCCACCGGTTGTAAATAAAGAATCACACTTTACTTCAGGGCTTACATACCATTTAGTTTGTTTTACTCCATCATGGAGGACTGATATTTCCTTACTTTCAGTTCTAAGGACGGGAATAGTGGTGTTTTGTGCTTTTATTGTTTGGGAAAAGCAAAATGCAGCCAAAGAAGCTAAAATAATAGTTTTTGTGCTCATTATATGAATATTTTATATGTATGACAGTACAAATTTACGCAAAGTGAATTATTAAAATCAGAGGAAATAATCAAATGTTCTTATTTTTTTCTGGGGGGGGGTAATATACTGGTATGTAGATTGTTATGTAGGGTTAAAAATGTATAAAGAAGAATTGTTTTATAATTACTATACCCATAAACTATAAGTGGTATGCTTTATATAATTGCGTTACATTCCGACAGCAAAAGAAAACGCAGACTATCATAAATAGTCTGCGTCATAAAAAGTTATTTGAAAAAAGTCAAATAGAGGGATTTATTCCAATACAATTCGAGCTAATCTTTTGCTATATGCGGGCGCGAGAATTGAATTAGTCCGGGACGCGCTCGAGTTTTTTGAGGTAGTAATTGCGTAAGTCAGACCATTTGTAATAAGGTGCGGTGGCTGTTTCAACCGGCAGTTTTACTTCACGCTCGTTAAGCAGAACCTTTACAAGCACATCTTCAGGTGCAGTAGAGCCGTCCGGACGGTAGTAGATAATCTGTATGTTTGACGCCATCGGGAAAATCTCATAGTTTTTCCATTTGTCGGCTACTTCTTCAAGATCATTAATCTCGTCTCCATAATGGTCAAGTTCCATAAGCACGGCAAGGGGAAGAACGCAAACTTCGTGCCCGAAACGGAGGTTAGCTCCGGGGCGGGTTGAGGCAATGGCTGTGTCAGATGAAATAATCATGTTGCGGAGGAGTCGGCGCTGAGAGAATGGGCCGAGGTTGTCGGTGAGCTTGCTGTTACCCATGCTCACAAACCATCCGGCATTGTCGTTAATCCAAGACTGCCTGAGGTCTTCATCGGTGAAGAGATCGTAAAAGGCCGGCATTCCGTAGTGGCTCTGTGCGTTTTCGCTCAGCTTAGTAAGGTACCAGAACAGACTTTCGGTATTAATAGAGTCTTTGGCGAACTGTGGGTCATTTACGAGAATGTTGATGTAGTCATTGCTCGGCTTATGATTTTTACGGAATTCCTTCAACTCTTTATTCGCGAGTTTAGCTGCGTTTTTCGCAACAGTATCGGCATCGGTGAAATTCATATAGTACATATCCGCGCGAGATGCGTCAGACGTGATATTGAGTTTCGGGTTAGCAGCGAGCAGCTCCTGAAGCTCATTGTCCATAGAAAGGATGCATCGGATAACGACTGTTGAGCGGGCGTCAACATGGCTACCGTCAGCAAACACTTCCGGGAAATTGGCAATCATGCGTTTCGCGATGCCGCGGTGCTGAGCGGCTCCGAGTGGTGTGAGCTCTCCGTCGCGTCCACTGCTTTGCACTTCTATTTCCTTAAGCTGTGCCAGAACTTCCGCTCCACGAGAGGTTAGCTTGCCGTTGCGTTCGGCAACCGCAAGCATGGCAACCGGTGTTTTGTACATTCCGGCTCCGATGTGCCATCTGGAACCGTGGCGACCATAGTGCTCAATATGAAAGGGTTTGTAGCCGTTTGGAGCGGGAGTAAGCTTAGGTGCAGGTGCGTAAGTGTAGGGATAAGCATAATAATTGCTTGCCCATTGCATAACCTGTTCGTTGGGCTCAACAGCAACCGATGTGAGAGCTGCAGTTGCAGCGAACGCTAATAGTGATAATTTTTTCATGATTTATTGGATGGTTTATTAATCTATGATAAAACAACCACTCAGCTTAAAAAAAACGGGCTAAGTGGTTGGTATAGTAATATTTATAAATGATGCCGGCTCATTCCCACTCGATTGTTGCCGGTGGTTTTGAAGATATATCGTAGGTTACGCGGTTCACTCCACGTACTTTGTTGATAATCTTGTTTGAGACCTCGGCGAGGAATTCGTAGGGGAGGTGTGCCCAATCGGCAGTCATGGCATCTGTGCTTGTAACAGCTCGCAGCGCAACAGCTCTTTCATAGGTGCGTTCGTCGCCCATTACTCCGACGCTCTGCACCGGCAGAAGAATAACTCCCGCCTGCCAAACCTTGTCGTATAGACCCCAGTCTCTTAGTCCCTGAATAAATATGTCGTCAGCATTCTGGAGAATGCTCACTTTTTCCGGAGTAATGTCGCCGAGAATTCTCACAGCGAGTCCGGGGCCGGGGAATGGGTGACGAGTGATAAGGTGCTCAGGCATACCGAGTTCACGACCAACCGCTCTCACTTCATCCTTGAATAGCAGGCGCAGCGGCTCGCATAGTTTGAGATTCATTTTTTCCGGGAGACCGCCTACATTGTGGTGACTCTTGATTGTTGTTCCGGTGATTGACAGCGATTCGATGCAGTCGGGATAGATAGTGCCTTGTCCGAGCCATTTGACATCCTTGAGCTTGTGTGCCTCGCGGTCAAATACATCAATGAATCCTTTGCCAATAATTTTTCTTTTCTTCTCGGGATCGGTTACACCTTCAAGTTCCTTGAAGAATTCTGCTGATGCGTCAACTCCGATAACATTAAGTCCGAGACATTCATAGTCTTTCAGAACATTAGCAAACTCGTTTTTACGCAACATTCCGTGGTCAACGAATATGCAGGTGAGATTGCTGCCGATAGCTTTGTTGAGCAGCACAGCTGCCACTGAAGAGTCAACGCCACCGCTTAGTCCGAGAACCACTTTGTCATCGCCAAGCTGCTCCTTGAGCTCACGAACAGTAGATTCTATGAATGAAGCCGCGCTCCAGTCCTGCTTGGCTCCACAAATATCTTTGATGAAATTTTCAAGTATTCTTGTGCCGCATTCGGTGTGATACACTTCGGGATGGAACTGTACTCCCCAAATATTTTCATTTTCAACGCGATATGCTGCCACCGGGACATGGTCGGTAGATGCAATAATCTTGAAATTATCAGGCAGCGATGTGATGGTGTCGCCGTGGCTCATCCACACCTGAGCTCCCTGCTCAATGCCTGAAAGTAGCGGGTCTGAGCTGTTGATGTACTCAAGGTGTGCTCTGCCGTACTCTCTGCTGTCGGCGCTTTCAACAGTGCCTCCGTTTGTGTAAGCGAGGAACTGTGCTCCATAACAGATTCCCAGAATGGGATATTTGCCTCTTATTTCCGTAAGGTCGGTTTTGAAGGCTTTTGCGTCATACACCGAGAATGGTGAGCCGGAAAGAATCACTCCGATAACAGACGGGTCATTGTGGGGAAACTTGTTGTAGGGTACTATCTCGCAGTACATATTTAGCTCTCTCAGTCTGCGTCCTATCAGCTGAGTAGTCTGAGAGCCGAAGTCAAGAATGATAATTTTTTCTTGCATGTGGGTGTGATTGGTGGTTATGCCGTCAATGGCTGTTATTTTACTTGCAAAGATAACGTTTTATCCGGTTAAACGCAAAATAGCGAGCAACTATCGAAGGATGGGGTAGTTAAAAGCCCTAAGTTTAGCACGCAGCAATGCTTCTTTTCCGGAACAATAGCTATTGCACAGACGGTGGAATGCTGAGGAATGATTCATCTCGGTAAGATGAGCGAGTTCATGAAACACGATGTAGTCTCTAAGTTCCTGTGGCATAAACACAAGTGTGCTGCTGAGAGTAATCACTTTCTGTGAATTGCAGGTGCCGAGTGTGCGCACTCCTTTGCCAATTTTCCATGCTGCGGGACTATTGCCAACAGACTTTGCGAGTTCCTTAGCCCTTGGCAGAAGAAGAGTCGGGGCGAACCGAAAAGCCGCGTTGGTAAGAGCTTTGCTGATAGCAATAGTGGCTGTTTGAGATTTAAGGTCAATATTCTCACCGATTTGAATTTTAGTGACCGGGAGCGCCGGGCTAATAATGATTGAATCCGGGCGGAAATTTTGCCTGACAATAGCAAAAGTTATGTCCTCAGAGCTGATAACCTGATTTTCTGAATAGCTAAAGATTGTTTTGCGGTCAATCAATTTCTGTGTTATTGAGTCAATAGCCTGTTCCAGTCGCACCTTAGAAACACTTGAAGGGGCGGTAATGTGAGCTTTTCCGAGTTTCCAGCGACCGCTGATTCTTGTAGCTCTCGGATTCAGGGTCACAATTACCTCTCCGAGGGATTGGTGATATATAATAAAGGTGTTATTCGTCATTGCGAGTTTACTCCCCAAAGAAGCTTGCTGCGCAGAGTGTCGGCAAATGAGTGATGATTACGCAGAACCACATAAGTTACAAACGGTGCTTTAGCCAGCTTGAGCCTTGTGCCGGCAGGTAGCGGCTGGGCAACTCCGTCAAGGCTAAGGGTGAATGTGTTGGATCTGGAGTGAGGCTGAAGCTCAATAACAGTGTCATCTCCTACAACAAGGGGGCGCATATTCAGTGAATGAGGGGCTATTGGCGAAATAACCCAGTTGGCTGACCGTGGCGCCAGGATAGGACCTCCTACCGACAGATTGTAGGCAGTGCTCCCTGTAGGGGTGGAAATAATCAGTCCGTCACCCAGATAAGTGGCAAGGTGAAATCCATCAACAAATGTATCTACGGAAATCATCGAGCCGGTGTCCTGTCTTATAATCGCAGCTTCGTTTAAGGCGAAAGACCTCGGCTGAAGCGGGTATGTATCGCAGCTGACGCTAAGCATCGAGCGCTGCTCAATCACATAGTTACCGGTGGCGATGTCATTTATAATTTTGTGGAAATCACTCAGCGGTGCAGCCGAAAGGTATCCGAGATACCCTGAATTGATACCCATTATAGGTATTTGCTTGGAGCCGATTCTGTTAGCTGTGTGAAGAAATGTGCCGTCGCCTCCGATGCTCAAGGCAAGATCCGCTTCAAACTCGTAGCCATCTATGGTTCTGACCTGCCCGAGTACTCCCGGAATTATCTCAGCGAGATAATCACTGTAATCACGATCAATGGCAACGCTTATATCACTTCGGTTCAGTAGCTCGGAGAAAAAACTTTGCAGCTCGCTTGCATGAGTCCCCTGATATCTGTTTCCGAAAACAATAATCTCCTTTTTCATTACAGCACGCTTGTAGATTAAACGTTCAGATGAGCCATCAGCTCAGCTATTCTTGAGGCTGTTACTTCATTGTCTGCATCGTTTTCCAAGCTCTCTGAGGCGATATGATGAACCTCATAGCCATATCTCTCAAGAGAGTGGGCAACAGCAGTGACATTGCGGTGGCTCACTCTTAAATCCACTATAACCTCGCCGAGAGGGGTAATTTCTGATGTGACATTCATATTCAAAATATGAGCGTCCACATCTTCAACCGCTCTGGCTATGCGTGAGGCGGAAAAATCACTGCGGAAACAGCGCACGCTCAGCTCTCCGCTCTCCTCACAGTGAGGAAAAAGCCGCGAGGGGTGATGTCGTGTGTCAACATTCAAATGGTTGAAATCATTAGTTTTCCGCATATAAGTGCTATCTTTTGAAGTCAAATTTTTGTTATTCGATTATTGTGACTAAATTTGTAGTCGCATTTCAAGGTGCAAAGATAAGGAAAATTTAAGATTTTTCCTATGTATATCAAACAACCATTACATAGAAACTGTTTTGAACTGCGGTAAATGACGAATTTAAGCGTAAATATAAATAAGGTTGCAACCCTTAGAAACGCACGCGGAGAGAATAATCCGGATGTATGCAAATTTGCTGTTGATTGCGAAAGATTCGGCGCAAACGGCATAACAGTGCATCCACGCCCGGATGAAAGGCACATCCGCCGCAGTGACGTCTTTGCCCTTCGCCCTCTCGTAAAAACCGAGTTCAATATCGAGGGATATCCTACCGAAGAGTTTATAGAGCTGGTGCTTGCTGTAAAGCCGGCTCAGGTGACATTGGTGCCGGACGCTCCCGATTCGATAACCTCCAATGCAGGATGGGATGTGGCTTCCAATATTGAGTTTCTTTCAACGATAGTGGAGAAGCTGCATGAAGCAGGCATCCGCGCGTCGATATTTGTGGGTACAGACATTGAAAATATTCGGATGGCAGCTAAAACCGGTGCAGACAGAGTGGAACTTTTCACCAAGCCGTATGCGGATAATTATGCCGTTTCTCCGGAAAAAGCCGTAGCCCCTTTTGTAGAGGCGAGTATCGCTGCTCATAAATGTGGTCTCGGTGTCAATGCCGGTCATGATCTGAGCCTTGAAAATCTTGAGTTTTTCCATGCCAATATGCCGTATCTTGATGAGGTGTCCATCGGTCACGCCCTGATTTCGGACGCGCTTTATCTGGGCATTGAAAATACAATCAGAGCTTATAAAAAATGTCTTTGCAAAAAATAATAAATGATTTAAAATAACAAATTATCACTATGAGTGCCCCTGCAACTATATTAGCCCAAGTAGCCGCTTCAGTGTCGGATTCACTGACGAATATTATGTCCGATTCAATAGACGCGGTAAACACCATGACATCTTTAGGTATTCAAGTTGCCGATTCATCGGGTAATTTGGACAATTTGGACAATCCGGCAATAAAAGACCTGTCTGTTTGGGAGCTATGCATGGAAGGCGGGTGGGTTATGATTCCACTTGCGCTGCTGGCTATAGTCGCTATATATATATTCTTTGAAAGATCAATAATGATCAAACGTGCTGCCTATGAAGATACCACATTCATGCAGAGAATTAAAGACTATATTCATGAAGGTGAAATTGAAAGTGCCAGAAACCTGTGTTTCAAAACAGATACGCCTTACGCAAGGCTGATTGATAAAGGTATCAGCCGTATAGGGCGACAGATGAATGATGTGTTGGTTGCCATTGAAAACACCGGAAATATTGAAGTAGCAAATCTGGGCAAAGGATTGACCTGGCTGGCAACTACCGCAGCCGGTGCTCCGATGATTGGTTTCCTCGGCACGGTTATGGGAATGGTAAAGGCGTTTTACAATCTGGCAAGTGCCGGTTCCAATGCTAATATAGATGTTCTTGCAGGAGGTATTTATGAAGCGCTTGTAACCACTGTTGCAGGATTGATGGTAGGCATTCTGGCTTTGTTTGCCTATAACTATCTTGTATCAAAAATTAATGGTGTGATGAACAATATGGAGGCTAAAACCATGGAGTTCATGGATCTTCTTAACGAACCGGCTAAATAAAAGATTCAAGCTATGGCACTGAAACGTCAGTTTGACATGACATCCATGTTTTCAATGGCATCTATGACCGATGTTATTTTCTTGTTGCTCATATTTTTTATGGTGACATCAACGGTCGTATTCCCTTCGGCTCTTGAGATTAATCTGCCTCAGAGTTCGGAGCGCACTGCATTAAAGCCGAAAACAAGAATATATATTGATAAGGATGCTACTGTGTATGCATCGTTTGATGGTGGCGAGCCGCAACCGATGAATGATGAAAATCAGCTGTTGAGTTTCCTACAGCTTGTTCAGCAGGAGGATCCGCAACTTGTTATTGCAGTGTATGCCGATGAAGAAGTAAGATACAAACAACTTGTTTCTATACTTGATCTCGGTGCGAGAAATGGCTTGAAAATGGTGCTTGCTACCAAATCGGCTCCTGCCTCAGCTAAACCTGAAGAATAATATATGGGCTACGAAAGAAGAGCAAAGTTAATTTCCTTATTTGTTACCGTGACTATTTCAGCTGCGGTGATAATACTTCTGCTTTATCTTTATCTATCACCATCGTCAAACAACCTGAAGACGGAGTGGCTTGCGGAAGATACTGCTGAGCTGTTGTTTGATGGTGAGTATGTCAAATACGGAGATTATTATTTGCCCAATGCTGATGACCAGGCTCCTTCGCCCAACACAAATATTGAGGAAGCAAAGCCCGCTGAAGATTTGGATGATGCCGGTGAAGTAGCTCCTGAGCCGGATCAGATGGTATCAAATACCGTAGAGTCCCCTATGACGGTAGAACCGAAACAAGAAGCTGATAAAACCGGCTCCACAAAAGAAGATCAGGAAAATAAGGAGAGAGAGAGAAAACAGAAAGAATCTGCTGATAAAATTAACAAAAGAGTCAATTTCGGTAATTCTTCGTCTGATAAAGAGCAGGCTCACGGACAAAGTGGTTCTCCAAATGGAAACTCTTCAACAGGCTCGGTGTTTGGATTGCCGGGTGCGAGTCTTGCCGGACGAACTTTGGCGTCATGGTCGTTCCCGAAATCTCAAGCAATAGGTTCGATAACCATAAGAATAAAAGTGAACCGGCTCGGAAATGTGGTGTCTGCTGAATATTTGAAAGGATCCGGCTCGGTAGCTTCAGTTCAGGCGACTCGCGAAAGTTGTATTCAAGCGGCAAAGAAGTCAACTTTCTCACCGGATTCCAGTGCTCCAGTCGAGCAGTTCGGCACTATCACTTACACATTTGAGTAATTTTTTTATTCTGTTAACGTTTTTGATGGGGTAAAACCGCTTTGTGGGTGAAAATACGCTGAAGTTATATTTTATTTGTATCCAATTATCTATCAGCTATATCTTTGCATAAAAAATTTATTTATGAATATAAAAGGTGTAGCATCAGTATTACTGTTATTTCCTATGGCATTGTCTGCGCAGCAGGTGTGGAGTTACAGGCAGTGCGTAGATTATGCTAAGGAAAATAATATCTCACTTCAGCAGGCTCGGCTCAGTGCAGAGAGCAGCCGAATTAATCTGGAAGCTGCCCAGGCACAATGGCAGCCGTCACTCGCTTTCTCTACCACTCAGGGTTATACCAATACCCCTTGGGCGGAAGGTAAGGCTAAAAATGCTTACAACAGCAGCTATGGGCTGAATGCCGGATGGACTGTGTGGAACGGTGGCGAGCGCACTGCAACCATCAAGCAGCGCGAGGTGCAGGTAAAGGCATCGGAAGCCTCTGTCGAGGGACAGCAGACCGACTTGGAGCAGAGCATACTCCAGGTTTATGTTAATCTGCTTTATTCCCGTGAGGCAATCGAAATCAGCATCGAAGCGGCAAAATTGAGCGAGGCTCAGGAAAAACGCGCTCTGCAGCTTATGCAATCAGGCAGAATGTCAAAAGTGGATTACGCGCAGATAGCCGCCCAGGCTGAGCAAGATAAATATTCTGTTGTTAACGCAAAAGGCAATTATGCTTCACAGTGTACTGAACTCAAACGCTTGCTTGAGTTGGGCATAGATGGCTACGTTGAACCTCAGGCGGTTGACTGGACTCGGGATGAGGTTATAGCACCCCTCCCTTCGTTAGAAGAGAGTTTCAGTCTGGCATTGTCTATAGACAATCAGTTGAAAGCCGCTTCACTGCAAGCTGAGGCAGCAAAGATTCAGGAAAGAGTTGCCAAATCATCCGGTCTTCCACAGATTAGTCTTAATGCCGGAGTCGGAACCGCTTACTATGCTCCGGGTAGCGCCTTTGCCACTCAGTTGAAAAGAGGGGTTAACGAAAATATCGGACTGACTGTTTCTGTGCCCATTTTCGATAAGAAACAAACCAAAACAGCGGTTGCTCAGGCAAAAGTGTCATCACTTGATGCCAATCTGACTAAAGAGGCACGTGAAACAACTATTGGACGGGATATCGAGTCGATTTACACAGATGTGCAGTCCGCGCAGGCTCGATATGTCGCAGGTGAAAAGCAAGTCGAGGCGGCATCTCTAAGCAATGATTTGGTCAATGAAAGGTTTGAGCTCGGACTCGTGAACCCTGTGGAACTACTCACAGCCCACAATGCACTCACAGCCGCGAAGAGAGAACTTACACAAGCTAAATATATGACCATGCTCGGTAAGAAAAAAATAGAAATTTACAGAACTAACACAACAACGCTATAAAAAATATGAAGTACGTATCTCAATTTTTCGCCATACTTACAATAATAGTTTTAGCCTCTTGTTCCGGTAAAACTAAAGTGATACTGGAAACCGCATCGGTTTCAAGAAATGATGTAAGCAAAACCGTTACCGCAACAGGTACTGTGGAATCTAAGACCCAAGTAGATGTAGGTACTCAGGTTACCGGTATCATCTCAGAGCTTTATGCAGATTATAACTCAATAGTCAAAAAAGGAGAACTCATTGCGGAGATTGAAAAGACTCTGCTTGAAAGCGAACTCAAAAGTGCTAATGCAAATATGGAGAGCGCCCGCCTTACCTATGAGTATAATAAAAAGAATTACGAGCGTGACAAAACTCTCCACGACCGTCAGCTTATCAGCGATTATGAGTTTGAAACATCTAAAAAAGACTATCAGGTAGCCAAAACAGCTTACGAAAAGAGTCAGGCAGACAGAGTTAGGGCTGCAAAAAACCTGAACTATGCTGAAATTTACTCACCAATCGATGGCATTGTTATTTCACGCGAGGTTGAGGTCGGTCAGACAGTCGTTTCAAGCATGAATGTTGCTAACCTCTATGTTATTGCCGACCTTGAGAACATGCGTGTTATCGCAGATGTTGATGAAGCTGACATAGGTCAGGTGAAAGTGGGTCAGGAAGCTAAGTTCACAGTTTCGGCTTATCCCGATGATGTGTTCACCGGCACAGTGACTGAGGTAAGACTCAATCCCACGACAACCAATAACGTGGTTACTTATGAAGTGGTGGTTGACGCTCCGAATCAGGAGATGAAACTCATTCCCGGGCTTACTGCCGAAATAACTATTTACACTCTGAGTGAAAAGAATGTGCTCACGGTGCCGCAGAAAGCGCTCCACTTCACTCCGCATGACTATCCCGATTCTCCCGACTTACCCAAGTTTAAGGAAGCTTCCGAAGCTACTCCAGAAACCAAAATAGTGTGGGTGCTTAAAGATAACAATCTTATTGCCACTGATATTACTGTTGGAGAATCGTCAGGTAGCAATATTGTAGTGAAATCCGGTCTTAAGGAAGGAGAAATAGTTGCAGTAGGCTATCAGGCAAATGCAACTAAGAAAGAGCAGGGCGGTCAGCCATCCGAATCAAGCCCATTTGCTCCAAAACCGCCTCAGCGTAAAAAATAAACCGGTATGAGCGAAAAAGAAAAAAAGGAAATTATAAAAGTGTCGGATCTGCGCCGCGAGTTCATTGTCGGCGGAGAAAAGGTCAAGGCACTGCGAGGGGTATCCTTTACCATTCATGAGGGTGAGTTCGTGACAATCATGGGCACTTCCGGTTCGGGTAAATCAACCCTTCTCAATATTCTCGGATGTCTCGACACTCCCACCTCAGGAGAGTATGTGTTGGACGGCACGAGTGTAAGAACAATGAGCAAGGATAAGAGAGCAGTCCTTCG
Source organism: Barnesiella sp. (assembly GCA_014800945.1). Lineage (GTDB taxonomy): Bacteria > Bacteroidota > Bacteroidia > Bacteroidales > Muribaculaceae > Paramuribaculum. Next base: position 46,951 of record JAAVFD010000014.1, read on the forward strand.
TAACCGTAAGATTGGTTTCGTGTTTCAGAATTATAATCTGTTGCCTAAAACAACTGCGGTGGAGAATGTGGAGCTACCCTTACTTTATAACCCGGATATAAAACCGAAGGAACGTCGGGAAATGGCTATCGAAGCGCTTGATGCCGTAGGACTGAGAGACCGTCTGGAGCATAAGAGCAACCAGATGAGTGGTGGACAGCAGCAGCGTGTGGCAATCGCCAGAGCGCTGGTCAACAATCCGGTGCTTATTCTTGCCGATGAAGCAACCGGTAACCTTGACACACGCACTTCGTTCAGCATCCTTGTGCTGTTTCAACAACTTTATGCTAAAGGTAGAACAATCATTTTCGTAACACATAACCCCGATTTGGCTGCATACTCTTCACGAAATATTGTGCTCCGCGATGGCAAGGTTATTTCCGATACAATTAATCCCTCACCCGCTTCTGCGAAGGAAATGTATGATTCATTACCGATACCCGATTGATATATGAATATTGTAAATCTGCTTAAAATAGCCCTGAAAGCGCTCAATAACAATAAATTGAGATGTTTTCTCACAATGTTGGGTATTATTATAGGTGTAGCGTCTGTTATCACTATGCTCGCCATTGGACAAGGCTCAAAGGATAGTATCAAAGCCCAGATTTCAGAGATGGGCTCAAATATGATAATGATTTTTCCCGGTGGTGACCGTCGTGGTGGTGCAAGACAAAGTTCTGACGATATGCAGACACTAAAGATTGCTGATTACGAGGCGCTTGCAACAGAAGCGCCTTCAGTAGCTGCCGTGTCGCCGAGTGTTAACAGCGGAGGACAGTTCATCAACGGCAATAATAACTGGCCGTCATCACTCTACGGAGTAGCTCCATCATATCTTGACATCAGAAAGGTAAAGGTTGGCGAGGGAGATATGTTCACTGATCAGGATATTAAATCCGCTGCAAAGGTTTGTATTCTCGGCAAGACTGTTGTTGATAATCTTTTCCAGGATGGTACGAATCCGATAGGTAAGACCATTCGATTCAATAAAATACCATTGACTGTTATCGGTGTGTTGGAGCCCAAGGGAGCAAATGCCATGGGTATGGACCAGGATGATGTTGTTCTTGCACCATATACTACCGTTATGAAGAGGGTACTCGCGGTTGACTATATCCAGAGTCTGTTTGCATCGGCACTGAGCGAGGATATGGCTGATCAGGCAATGGATGAGATTACAGCGATATTGCGCGAAAACCATAAGCTGTCTGCTGAGGCTGATGATGATTTCACACTGCGTTCCCAGCAGGAACTCAGCCAGATGATGAATTCCACCTCTGACATGATGACGGTGCTGCTTGCCTGCATAGCCGGAATCTCTCTTCTTGTAGGAGGTATCGGTATTATGAATATAATGTATGTCAGTGTCACAGAGCGAACCCGAGAAATTGGTCTGCGCATGAGTATCGGTGCTCGGGGAAGGGACATTCTTGCCCAGTTCCTTATTGAGGCGGTGATAATAAGTGTGAGCGGAGGCATTATTGGCGTGCTTCTCGGCTCAATAGCTTCATGGATTGTCAATGTTGTGATACACTGGCCTGTAACCATTCAAATCTATTCGGTTGTGCTTTCGTTTGCAGTTTGTACTGTCACCGGAGTATTCTTCGGATGGTACCCTGCTAAAAAAGCTGCAAACCTAGACCCTATTGAGGCGATTAGATATGAGTGATAATGATATTGCAAACACACGGCGAAAGAAGATAGTCACATTCCTGATTCATCTTCTTTGCCTTGTTATTCTGTTTGTAATTCCGGAAGTACTTTTCAATTATGGGCATCCGAATCACAATCTCAGTGTGATAACCTATTGTAAAGCGGCAATATTCGTTATAGTCTTTTATGTGGAGTACTATCTGCTTTTACCCGCTTTTGCTCTTAAGAAAGTAAGGATTGTCCGATTCATTTTCATGAATCTGTTGCTGGTTATTGCAGGTGAATTCTTACTGTACCTTCTTATGCATTTTTTCCATGAAATGTTGCCGGCTGGTAAATTTCTAAGAGATGAGGATTTCTGGTTTTTCCGACAGATTTCCGGAATGCTGAAAGATGGAGCTATGCTCATTCTCACTATCTCATTGGCAGTAGCTCTCCGGCTAACAGACCATTGGATAAAGAATGAAACTAAATTGCGTGAGGAGGAGAGTGTGCGCCGCCATCAGGAGCTGGAAGGTTTGCGCAATCAGTTAAACCCTCATTTTCTGTTTAATACCCTCAATTCCATTTATGCACTTATAGCTATCAGTCCGGACGGGGCACAGGAAGCGGTGCACAAACTCAGTAAACTTCTGCGGCATGTATTGTATGAAAACCCCGCATTCGTGACTCTTGAAAGTGAGGCTGCCTTTATGGATAATTATATGAAATTGCAGGCATTGCGCATGCCGTCTGATTCTCAAATGGTTTTTGAAACAGATATTTCCGGATATTCCGATTCCTATGTACCCTCAATGCTGTTTGTAACACTTCTTGAAAATGTTTATAAGCATGCTGATTTATCAAAGCCGGTTTCAATTAAGCTGGAAGTTAAAGATAATAATGCTGTATTTGTAACAAGAAACAGAAGTAAAAATCGTAATCAGTCCTCTCCCGGAATAGGTCTTTACAATCTGAAGCGGCGTTTGGAGCTGCTGTTCGGAAATAATGCTCACTTTAATACTCAGATTATTGATGAGGTATTTGTAGCGAGTCTTGTGGTTCCACTCAGAAATAGTTTGTCTAAAGATTTTAATCATAGTTGAATATGCGCCCGTTAAGATGTGTTGTGGTTGATGATGAGCCGCTTGCGGCTACTCTCATTAAAAGTTATGTTGAAAAGACTCCTAATCTCCAACTTGCCGGCACCTTTAATCAGGCTCAGGATGCGGTGCGTACAATAATGGCGGGAGACATTGATTTGGTTTTTCTTGATATTGAGATGCAGCAGCTCAACGGTATAGAATTTGCCCACATTATTCCTGCAACAACAAGAATCGTTTTTACAACAGCCTATGACAATCATGCGGTGGAGGCATTCCGGCTGAATGCTCTTGACTATCTGCTGAAACCCATAAGTTATGATGAATTTATGGCTGCCGTTAACAAGGCTTTTGAATATAAGATGCTTTGTGCCAAAGCTAATGAGGCTGATGAGAAGTCAGCATATATTATGGTCAAGAGTGAGTACAAGATTGTTCAGATAGAAATCGCTTCCATACTGTATATAGAAGGAGACAAAGACTATGTAAAAATTTATCTGGACGGTTGTGACAAGAGCATAATGACCATAATGAGCATGAGAAATCTGGAGGCACGTCTGCCGGATAATTTTTTGCGTGTACACCGGTCTTTTATAGTCAATACTTCCCGGATAAGTGTCATTGAAAGAAACCGGATTGTGTTTGGTAATAAATATATTCCCATTGGCGATAGTTATAAAGCTGTGGTAAATGAAATGATATCCTCGAGACTTATTTCATCAGCGGCTCGTCAGGATGCGGAGTGAAATGATTGACTAATCTGTTGGAACCGGTTTAACACTTATTGTCGAACCGGCTCTTAATTACTGATTCTTTTATTACTTTTGTAAAAAAAAAATCGGAATCAGATGATTGAATATTTAAGAGGAGCTATTGCCGAACTCACACCTACCTATGCCGTTATTGATTGCAATGGAGTAGGTTACCTGCTAAATATAAGTTTGAGTACTTACACTGCTTTACAGGCTGCTAAGGATGCCAAGCTGCTTGTGCACGAGGCTATCAGGGAGGATGCGTGGCAACTGTATGGTTTTGCAGAGGAAAGAGAACGCTCTTTATTCAGGTCGCTCATTGGTGTAAGCGGAGTAGGAGCCGGAACAGCAAGGGTTATTCTGTCATCTCTCGCACCCGCAGAACTTGAAAAGGCTATTATTGCAGGAGATCATGCAAAGTTAAAAAATGTCAAAGGAATAGGTGCGAAAACAGCACAAAGAATAATTGTTGACCTCCGTGATAAAATAAAGCCGGGTAGTGATGCGTTTATATCACAGCCCACTGTTTCAAGTGATGCATTTGAGGAAGCGCTTGCAGCTCTTGTTATGCTCGGATTCCCTAAGCCGGCAGCTCAGAAGGCATTGAAAAAGATTTTCGATGCTGACCCGCTGGCTAAGGTTGAATCGGCAGTGAAACAGGCACTTGCAATGATGTGATTGTCACGTAACGGCAGTGAGCGCATAGAAAATGCGCATTAAGTTTGATATATATCATATTTGTTCTGTTCTGGCGGTTTTTATCGCTTGCTTTTTTTCGTGCGCGTACGCGCACGCAAGCAACGATTCTATTCCCGTGCAGGTCAAGAGCACTGTTCCAACCGATTACCGGAATTTGGTTTCTAAACCTTATCCCTCAGATCTAAGAACACCGGAAAACATTAAGACTCAGGCGGAATATGACGCTCAGACCGGTTTGTATGTCATCCGCACCACGGTTGGCGACATGGATATAGTCACTCCCTTTACCCTTACTCCGGCTCAATACCGTCTTTGGCAGAACGATATTTCCATGAGGCAGCGTTGGCGGGAGCTTGACAAGCAGACCGCTGAGGGAAAAAACAAGGAGCCCTTCAATGTGCTTGATATGAATTTTGCCCTTGGGCCGCTTGAACGTATTTTTGGCCCCGGCGGGCTCAGGCTCCGCACTCAGGGGTCTGTTATGATAACAACAGGAATCAAGACCACAAAAACAGATAATCCGGCACTGTCTTTACAGAGCCGGAGAAAAACTTTTTTTGACTTTGACCAGAAAATTCAGGCGACAATAAACGCCAGTGTTGGAGACCGATTGAAGTTTGACATGACATACAATACCGATGCCACCTTTGACTTCGATTCCAAGAATCTGAAACTAAAGTATGACGGCACAGAAGATGATATTGTAAAAAGCATCGAAGCCGGTAATGTGAGTATGACTACCGGGTCGTCACTCATAAGAGGGAGTGCCGCGCTTTTCGGTTTGAAGAGCACTCTGCAGTTTGGAAAGCTGACTGCAACCGCTCTCGTTTCACAACAAAATTCCGAATCCCGTTCTGTAAGTACAAGCGGTGGAGTTCAGACCACTCCGTTTAAGGTCAATGCCGATGAGTACGATCAGAACAGACACTATTTTCTGGCTCAATTCTTCCGCGACAATTACGACTCATTTGCATCTCGATTGCCTTTTGTTGCCGGTGGTGTGAAAATCACCAGAATAGAAGTTTGGGTGACTAATAAGAGCGGGCACTATAACCAGAGCAGAAACATTGTCGGTTTTATGGACCTCGGTGAAAACACACGGCTTGTTTCAGATTACTGGACACCGGATCGCTCATTTGACAATCCTTCCAACTCCTCAAACAATCTTCTAAATGTAATCAAGACAGATTACCCGGGGGCAAGAAATATCAATACTGTCACTCAGGCACTTGCTCCGTTGGCTTCATACGGCATTGAAGGAGGGAGGGATTTTGAAAAAGTAGAGAGCGCAAGGCTACTGTCTTCAAACGAATATACTCTAAACTCAACTCTCGGTTATATATCACTGAAAAGTCAGCTGAACTCAGATGAGGTTCTCGGAGTTGCATTTGAATACACTTATAACGGACAAGTTTTTCAGGTTGGTGAATTTTCTTCCGACATTACTGAAACCGATCTTTCGCTCTATGTCAAGATGCTCAAGAGTACCACTCAGGATCCCAAACTGCCGATGTGGAGACTCATGATGAAAAATGTATATTCGCTCGGTGCATATCAGGTGCAGAAGGATAATTTCAAACTATACATCAAATACCTTTCCGATACCACCGGTACCGAAATTAACTTTCTACCGATTCCATCTGTCAGCGGCACACCACTTCTTCAGCTTGTCGGGCTTGACAGAATAGATTCCAATGAAGAATCCAATCCGGATGGATTTTTTGACTATATTGATGGTTACACAATCCTTCCATCGTCAGGCAAGGTGATATTTCCCGTTGCGGAGCCATTTGGCGAAGCGCTCAAAAGGCGAGTTAATGACCCCGCCGTAGAGCCATTCCTGTATCAGGAGCTATATGATTCCACCCTGGTGGTTGCAAGACAGTTTGCTGATAAAAACAAGTTTATCATTACCGGTGAATATCGGGCAAGTGCCGGTTCACAGATAAGACTTGATGCTATGAATGTGCCCAGAGGCTCGGTAATAGTTACCGCAGGAGGTGTAACCCTTGTAGAAAACAGTGACTATACTGTGGATTACGCTATGGGAATAGTCACTATTACCAACCAGAGTATTATTGATTCAGGACAGAGTATCAATGTAACCCTTGAAAATCAGTCGCTTTACAGTACTCAGCGTAAAACCTTACTGGGACTTGACCTGAATTATAAGTTCAGCAAGGAGTTTAACCTTGGTGCAACAATCATGCACTATTCGGAAAAATCTCTTGTAGAGAAGGTCAATATAGGAAATGAGACAGTCAATAACACTATTTTCGGTCTCAATATGGCATATAATACTCAGCTTAACTGGATTAATACACTGTTGAATAAAATCCCGACAGTTGATGCCTCCGCACCGTCAAATCTCAGTATTGTCGGGGAGGTTGCAAAACTTATGCCGCATCAGCCAAAATCCGGGTCAAATTCCGGCAGCTCATATATTGATGATTTCGAAAGCTCACAGGTGGGTATAGACTTGAGGTCACCGTTTGCATGGTTCTTAAGTTCTACACCCTATGAAAATGGAGCAGGAGCTCTTTTTCCGGAAGCAGCGTTGAGCAATAATCCGGAGTATGGCATGAACAGAGCGCTTATAAACTGGTACTATATCGACAGGCTCTTTACACAGCGCAATTCATCTCTATGTCCGGGTTATCTCAGGAGTGACCTCAAGCAGCAGTCCAACCCATACGTCAGAGAAATCACATCACGAGAAATTTTCCCCGACCGCCAGCTCACCTATGGCGAGTCATCAACTATTCAGACACTAAACATCTCTTTTTATCCGGAAGAGCGAGGTCCCTATAATGTGGATGCCACGAATATAGACAGTGAAGGAAAACTGTTGTATCCTGAAAAGAGATGGGGAGGAATAATGAGGCGACTTGATAATACGAACTTTGAGCAAAGCAATATAGAATACGTTCAGTTCTGGCTCATGAATCCGTTTCTTGACCCGGAAAATCCCAACTATGAAGGGGGTGATCTTTATTTTAACTTCGGAGAAATAAGCGAGGACATTCTTAAAGATGGTATGAAATCCTACGAGAACGGAATTCCGGTGGATGGTAACGAAAGTTTCATGCAATCAACGAACTGGGGCCGTGTTTCATCACAAAACTCTCTGACATACGCTTTTGATAATAATTCCTCTGCAAGAAACATTCAGGACGTGGGTCTTGACGGACTGCCGAATGAAAGTGAATTCTCGTTTCCCACTTATGGGGAATATGTGGATGAACTTCGCCGACGTCTCCCGGCGGAAACAATATCAAAAATGGAAAATGACAAGTTTTCTCCCATGAATGACCCCGCCGGAGACAACTATCATTTTTACAGAGGATATGATTACGATGAGCAGCGACTCTCAATTCTTGAGCGTTACAAGCGTTACAATGGAGTGGAGGGTAACTCTCTCTCACCGGAGGACGCAGGAGAACCATTATATCAGTCATCGCGTAATTTGCCTGATGTAGAGGATATTAATCAGGATAATACCCTTAATGAGTACGAAAGATATTTTCAGTACAGAGTGTCAATACGACCTGAAGACCTTGAAGTGGGGAAAAACTTCATCACCGACAAGCAGGTTTCAATGGTGAGTCTCCGTGACGGATCTGATGCCGAAGTGGAGTGGTACCAGTTCAAGATACCATTGAGTGAATATGAAAAGATTGTAGGTTCGATATCCGACTTTTCCACTGTCAGATTCATGCGAATGTTCCTGACAGGCTTCAAGAAAACAACTCATTTGCGATTTGCTACTCTTGAACTTGTTAAAGGGGAGTGGCGCACATATGATTTCAGCCTGAACACCAGAGGTGATGCTCCGGCTGAAGGGCAGCTTGATGTATCGGTGGTGAATATCGAGGAAAATTCTTCGCGCACACCGGTCAACTATATACTGCCACCGGGAGTTAATAGAATTTCCGACCCTGCTCAAACTCAGATTGTTCAACTTAATGAGCAATCGCTATCGCTTGCCGTGAGCAATCTCGACGCAGGAGATGCAAGAGCGGTGTATCGAAACACGATGCAGGATTTGAGAAACTACAGCCGACTTCAGATGTGGGTTCACGCTGAGGCACCTATTAATGATTCGCATTCTCTCCGTTCAGGAGAACTGTCGTTGTTCGTGCGCCTTGGCAGCGATGTGAAAAACAATTACTATGAGTACTCCATTCCTCTAACGCTTACACCTCCGGGTAGATATTCAGATACAAGAGCCGACAGAGAAATAGTCTGGCAGCTTTCTAATAGACTTAATCTGCTGCTTGATAATCTTGTAGCGGTAAAAGAGGCAAGAAACAGGCTCAGACAGGAGCATAATTCCGGTGTGGGTTACACAACTCTATATAGTGAGCGCGATCCCGACAACGAGCAAAACCTGATTTCAGTACTCGGCAATCCGTCACTCAGCGATGTGAGGGTTATGCTCATAGGTGTAAGAAACAATTCTTCCACAACCAAAGCGGGAACAGTATGGGTCAATGAACTCAAGGTTACTGACTTTGAGAGTTCCGGCGGATGGGCTGCTAAAGTAAACGCAAACCTCGGGCTGAGTGACATAGCTACCTTGAATTTCGGCACTCATATCGAAACGGCTGGATTCGGAGGAGTGGATCAGAATCTGAACTCACGCCGTATGGACGATTTCACTCAGATAAATTTCGCGGTGCAGGGTGATATCGGTCGTTTCGCACCATCCTCTGTTAAGCTAAAGGCTCCGGTTTATTATTCTGTAATGAAAGAGCGCACCAAGCCAAAATATAATCCGCTGGACAAAGATGTGCTGCTCAAGGATGCACTTGAAGATGCCGGTTCGGCAAGAGCACGTGACTCAATAGAATCCTACGCGATACAGCGCTCAACAGTTACAAGCTTCAGTGTAACCGGTCTGACCTTTGATGTTAAGAGCAAGACACCTAAGCCATGGGATCCGGGTAACTTTACTGTTAATTTCTCATTCAACAAACAGTCGAAGAGTGATCCGACTACCGAATATGAAAATGCAAATGACTATCGTGGCAGTTTCCGCTATTCTTATTCACCCCGTGTCAAGGGACTCAAACCGTTTTCCAAAATCCGCTCAACCTCAAACAATGTGAAATTCTTTAAGGAATGGGAACTAAACTGGCTGCCTAACTCAATCTCTTTCCTTACCACAATGTCACGTTACTATTATGAGCAGCAGACACGCAGCGAAATAGACAATGGGTTTACATTGCCGGTTCAGGTGAGTAAAAACTTTTTGTGGGACAGACAGTTGAATCTTTCATGGGCTATAACTAAAAATATCAACCTTAACTTCACATCAAATACTTCGGCGAGAATTGATGAACCGATAGGAGCTGTCAATAGAAAACTATTTCCTGATAAGTATAAGGAGTGGAAGGACACAGTCATGCAGTCGATTCTGCGCCTCGGCACTCCATGGGGGTATAATCAGACATTCTCGGCATCATATAAAGCACCGTTTAACAGAATACCTGTAATTGATTTTATAAACGGAGCCGTTAACTATAACTCATCTTACCGTTGGGCAAGGGGAGCCACAGTTGATGGTGTGAATATGGGTAATTCAATAGCTAACCAAGGTGCATGGAGCGCTGACGGTACCATTAGTTTTGAATCATTATATAATAAGATACCATGGTTTAAGAAGGTTGAGCAGCGGTTTTCCTCCGCTCCTATGCGACCGGGTGGCAGAAACACGACTGAAAAGACACGAAGATTTATAAGGTCATATCCCCTTAGTGAGGATACAACGGTTACAGTTACTCATAATATGAAAACAAAAAATGTAAATGTAACTGTAACAGATGCAAACACCGGCAGGAAAATGAGCGTAAAAACCAGAGTTATTGATGAAAATAACGTGGAACTGCTTACCAGGGGCAAAACAAATGTGAATGTAACAGTAACGGAAATCAAAAAAGTGCATAATGGTTTCTGGAGTGAGCTGGCACAGTACGCTACAAGATTCATAATGTCACCCCGCAATGCCTCGGTAAAATGGAGAACTACAAAATCGCTGAGTCTGCCACTTTTCCGTCCGGATATAGGAAACGCATTCGGTCAGACTCGGGACTATGGACCAATGTCTCCAGGGCTGGATTTTGCCTTCGGTTTTACCGGAGAGAACTATATTGAGCGAGCTAAAGAGCGCGGATGGCTGATACTTGACGACGGACAGACCTCGCCTGCGATATTCTCCCGTACCAATGAAATTACTTTTGAACTTAGTCTTGAACCCATCAAGGGGTTGAGAATCAGTCTTACAACCAACCGAACAGACAACCGAAGCAATTCAGTACAGTTCATGTATAATAATATGCCCACTTCTCTGAGCGGCAGCTATACTAAGACCCATTGCGCCATCTTGACCTCGCTGCGCTCCGGAAAGGCGGAAAACGGATATGCAAATGAAGCATTTACCAATTTTATAAATGCAATTCCTGTAATAGCCGAGAGGGTAAACGCTCAGTATATCGGTACACATTATCCGGAATCAGGTTTTATGAGCGGACACACTCTTGCCGGTCAGCCTTACAGTAGCGAGGTTTGTGCTCCGAGCGCGACCGGCAGCGATGTTCTTATTCCCGCATTTCTGGCAGCATATACCGGAACTTCACCAAGCAAGCAATACCTCAATCCATTCCCGTCGCTTGCCCATGCGCTTCCCAACTGGAGAATAAGCTATGACGGTATCGGTAGAATAGCTGCGCTGCAGAATATATTCAAGACAATAGTTTTGAATCACTCCTACCAATGTACTTATTCAGTGGGCTCGTATAGTTCTTATCTTAACTGGATTGGTGTAAACGGCGAAAATATCGGTTTTACCCTCAATGAACTTACCGGTCAACCGATGCCGTCATCTCCATATAACATTTCATCAGTAACCATAACCGAGCGTTTTGCTCCGCTAATAGGAGTGTCCGGAACTCTTAAAAATGATTTGACACTTAATGCAGAGTGGAGAAACAGCCGCACTCTTACTCTTAACACTTCTGCCGGTCAGGTAGTGGAATCCACCACCACCGGAATTACAGCCGGAGTAGGGTATAAAATAGTGGGCTTCAACTCGGTACTTAAAATCAAAGGTTCTCAGCAAGGTATTAGCAATGACCTCACTATCAACGGCGATTTCTCCTACCAGCTGAACCAGGCTTTGATAAGACGTATAGAAACTGCATATACCCAAGCTACATCAGGAACCCGCACTATAGGCATAAATCTTACGGCAAACTACATTATGTCACGACGCCTTACAGTGGGTATGTTCTTCGAGCACAGAATCAATACTCCGATTGTAAGCTCAAACGCTTATCCGGTAACCGATACATCCTATGGTTTGAGCTTCAATCTCAATCTGGCAAGATAATCACACCGTTTCTGAGTCGCTGCTTTTGTTTGCAGGTGTTGATGCTACCGGGGTTGAGGGTTTGAAAAATTTAGCGAGATGTTTTTCCTGGAACTTCTGGAGCAATTCCCAGAAATTAGGAACGAATAGTGTACCCACAATGGCATTGATAAACATTCCGAATACCACCGCAGTACCTAATGAAATGCGGCTTTCAGCTCCGGCTCCGGTTGCAAACAGCATCGGCATCACTCCGAAAACAAAGGCAAGTGCAGTCATCATAATGGGGCGGAAACGAATTTTGCCGGCATTCAGTGCCGACTGGCGGATATCCATGCCACTCTTGCGGAAATCTACTGCGTACTCAACAATAAGAATCGCGTTCTTGGCAGAGAGCCCGAGTAGCAGAATAATACCAATCTGTGTGTATATGCTTATACTCTGCGACATGAACAAACATCCTATAATGGTGCCGAGAATAGCTGTAGGCATAGATATGATTACCGCTATAGGGTCGGTTATGCTCTCATATTGAGCGGCAAGCACAAGCAGAGTTATTATAACAGCAAAGAGCATCACCATAGTAATGGTAGTACCCGCCTGAGTCTCCTGGTATGCTTCACCGGTCCAAGCGTATGAGTAGTTGGAGCCAAGAGTTTTAGACACTATTTCCTCCATAGCCTTAATGCCTTCGGCTGAACTTGTACCTTTTGCAGCATTTGCAGTAATGGCTGCGGTCTGATACATATTGTATCGGCTCACAGTAGGTTCACCGAACACCTGATTGATGGTGGTGAATGCAGAGAATGGTACCATCTCACCTTCAGAGTTTCTTACACTGAGCTGACGGATATCCTCAATATTTGCCCTTGCCGCGGCATCAGCGCCGATAGTTACCTGATACACTCTGTCAAATTCAACGAAGTCGTTTACATAACTTGTACCCATATATGCTGAAAGTGCAGAGTAAACATCTTCAAGAAGCAGACCGTGTATTTTGACTTTGTCACGGTCGATGCTCAGGTTGTACTGAGGCACAACACCTTCGTATGTCGATGTGATGCTTGCTATACGCGGATCTTTGGCTGCTTCTTCCTTGACTGCTGAAATAGCTGATAGCATTTCGCTTGCTCCGAGGGAGTTGATGTCGAGGAGTTGCATTTCAAGTCCGGAACTCATACCAAGCCCCGGAATAGCCGGTGGATTAACGGCAAAGGCTATGGGTTCCTGATAATGAGACGCTATTTCCTGAAATTTTTCCATTAGAGCGTTTACTCCCTGGGATTTCTTTTTGCGGTCTTTCCAGGGTTCCAGCACAACGAACATACTGCCGAAATTTGAAGATGAACCTCCGCCAAGCATAGACATTCCGGAAATGGATATGACATCCTTGACTTCCGGCAGTTCCTTCAGTTCGGTACTGATGGAATTCATAATCTTGTCCGTGCGGTCAAGCGATGCACCGGTGGGCAACTGTACGGAAGCGATATAGTAGCCCATATCCTCCGAGGGGATATAGCTTGTGGGCCATTTGATAAATCCCCAGAACGCAATCACTGTTATTGCCACATATATACCGATAGCAACAATCGGCTTTTTGAGAAATTTACCTACAATGCGCATATATAACGCGAGAGTTGCGGCAAAACCTTTTTCAAAGTATTTGTAAACAAAGAATTTTGACGGTTTTGTGGGACGGAGAAACAGCGCACACATAGCCGGTGTGAATGTGAGAGCATTGAAACCGGAGAATGCTGTGGAGACAGCGATGGTAAGAGCGAACTGTTTGTAAAGTTCTCCGGTAATACCGGACACAAAAGCTGTAGGGATGAACACTGATAAAAGAACCAGAACCTCACCGATAACAGGACCCTGCAGCTCGGTCATGGCTTTTTCAGCTGCCTGCCGAGGCGTGAGTTTTCCTTCGTCAAGTATTCGGGAACAGTCTTCCACCACCACTATCGCGTCATCCACCACAATGGCTATAGCAAGTACCAGTCCGAAAAGGGTAAGAGTGTTGAGTGAGAATCCCATAAGTTTCATCACGGCGAAAGTGGCTATGAGTGACACCGGAATGGTGAGCATTGGAATTATCACCGCACGCCAGTTTTGGAGGAACAGAAGAATGACGAGCATTACAAGCAGGGATGTTTCCACAAAAGTGACAAGGAGTTCCTCTATAGATGCGTCAACGAAATCGGATGAGTTGAGCACCACACGGTAGTGTATGCCCTCCGGCATATATTTCTGGAGATTGTCAAGTTCTGCAAGCACTTTGTTTGTTACTTCCAGGGCATTAGCTCCCGGGAGCTGATATATTCCCATCAAAGCCGCCTCACTGGAGTTGACCCTTGAAATCTGAGCATAGTCATCGCTTCCGAGATCCACTGTTGCAACATCTTTGAGACGGAGCATACTTCCATCTGCATCGGCACGGAGAATGATGTTTTCAAACTGATCGGGTGTCTGAAGTCTCCCTTTGCTGGTGAGGGTATATTGGAACTGGTTGTCAGACGATGTGGGCGCTGCGCCGACAGAACCGGCGGAAACTTCGATGTTTTGTGACTCAATCATGGACATCACATCAGAGGGGGTAAGGTCTCTGACCTGCATTTTCTGCGGGTCGAGCCATATCCTCATGCTGTACTCTCCGGCTCCGAAAGCTCCAACTCCGCCAACGCCATCCACTCTTGAAATAGCATCAACGAGATGAAGTTTGGCATAGTTGGTAAGATATAAGGCATCATAACGCTGCGGGTCATCTGTTTCGAGAGCCACAAAAAGAATGATGTTGCTGCTCTGAGATGTCACGCTGACGCCCTGCTGCTTCACCGCTTCCGGTAGAGTTGCCTCAGCCATTGATATACGGTTTTGAATCTTCACCGCCGCCATGTCAACATCGATGCCGTTATCAAATGTGACTGTCAGGCTATAACTGCCGTCACTCCCGGAAGTGGAACTCATATACATCATTCCATCCACACCGTTTATCTGTTCCTCAAGGGGCACTCCAACGGTTTCGGCAACAGTTTTGGCATCTGCACCCGGATAGGAAGCTGACACGTTAACTGTTGGGGGAGTGATGTTAGGATATTGAGAAATGGGGAGAGATTTAACAGTAAGAAGCCCTGCAAGCACCATAATAATGGCGATTACAATCGAAAATATAGGGCGGTCAATGAAGAATCGTGAAAACATGAGCAGGAATTTAGCGGGTGAGAACAGGGTTGACAGTCATGCCGGGACGCACCTTAAGCATGGCTTTAGTAACATATTTAGTGCCGGGCTGAATTCCCTCAGTAATAATTCGGAGTGTGTCCTGATAAAGGTCTCCAACCTTGACCGGAGTGTAAACAATTTTATTGGAATCATTAACAGTGTAAAGGTATTTGCCAAGCTGGTCTGTTGACAACGAGGCATCTTTTACCAATACCGCTTTAGGGTCGGTTTTCCAAGGAAGTTTAACCGATACATACATTCCTGCCTTTAGCTCATTGTAAGGATTGTCAATGTTGGCTTTTACCTCGATTGTGCCGGTTGATGAATTAATGTCAGGTGCGAGATAGTTCAGGTCAGCAGTGTATGAGTGCGGAAGTTCTTCGCTGAAAATAAGTGGAATAGCCGAGTAATCAATACCTTCACGGTCAGCTTTTGAAGAGTGCATTCTCATAAAGGAATCATCTTCGATATAGAATGTGGCATGAACATCCTTATCAGCATAAATTGTGGCGAGATTAACCGGAGCTCCTTCTCCTCCAATATATGCTCCCGGGTCAACATTTCGTGAGGAGATATGCCCGGTAATAGGTGCTGTAACAGTGCAGTAACTCAGGTTTGTTGATGCTGTTCTCACAGCCGCTTCGGCAGTCTTTATAGCCGCGAGACTTGATTCCATAGAGTTCTTAGCCTGTGCAACCTCCATCTGCGATACGGCATCACTTTCAAGCGCTTTTTTCATAGCTGCATACTGCTTTGTGGCGTACTCATTTGTACTTCTGGCGGTTGCGAGCTGTGCCTGAGCCTGCTGTAGGGCATCCCTGTAGATGCGTGATTCAATAGTGAATAACACTTGTCCCTTTTGCACCAGGTCTCCTCCGCTGAAATTGCTTGTAAGGACAGTGCCGTTTACTCTGCCAACAACATTGACTGTGCTGTTGGCACTGATAATGCCGGGATATGTTTTATAGAGCGTAAGAGAATCAGTTACGGCTTCAGCCACCTGAATATCAGGAGTCTGGCTACTATTATCGGATTTCTTGCGGTTGCAGGATAAAGAAATGGCTGCAACAGTGAAGCAGAGCAAGATGAGTTTTTGTGAACGCATACAGTTGAAGATATTGTGTTATTATTCTGATTTTATATTGGAAAAACAGCCACCGAGTGACTTGTAGAGTGAAACGAGTGCATTAAGTGCATTGCCCTTGGCGGTGATGAGACTGTTGGTGTAAGTGAGGAAAGACATCTGCGCGTCAGCAACGGGTGTGAAGTTGGAATTTCCGGTTTTGTAAAGGTCAACCGAGCGTGTCAAAGCTAAATGGCTCTGGTTTTCCGTTTCATTCAAATCGGTAATGGTGGCAAGACACATTGAATAGGAATAGATTGCATTATCAACTTCAAAGTAAGCATTCTGAAGAGTATAATTATACTCCTGTATAAGTGCTTCCATCTGTGCTTTTGCTTCTGCCACAGCATATTTTCGACTGAATCCGCTAAACAGTGTCCAGCTTAGAGTTGGTGCGATGCTGTAAGTGAAACTGCCACTCTTAAAGAGATTGCCAGCATCATGGCTGCTTGTTCCGATACTTCCGGCTATGGCGAGTGTGGGCAGAAAATCTTTTTTAGCAATACCTATAGCAGCAGCGGCTGCACTAACATTTTGCTCGGATTGCATAATGTCGGGACGCTGACGTATGACATCAGCGGGTACTCCAGTGAGCGGAATCGGATTGCATTGGGGCATGGGAGTTAAACTGTCAAGTGACGAGGGTAAAGCATCTGCGGTAGCACCGGTGAGCAGTGCAAGCGAGTTTCTCAAAGAATGAATCTGTGCCCTGAGAGGTGAAATAGTTGATAGTGTGGAATAGTAAACTGTTTTAGCCTGAGCCACATCTAATGACGATGCCAGTCCTGTTTCATGTCGCGCTTCTGCAATCTTAACGACTTTAAGTTGTGAAGCACTGTGGTCAAGGGCTACAGCGAGTTGTGCCTGAGCCACACGATAATTGAAATATGTGGTAGCTATTTCAGCGGTAACAGAAAGCATAACGCCTTCAGACTCAGCACGAGTAGCGCGATATGATGTATTTTTTTGATTGACTCCTGCTCTTACTTTGCCGAAAATATCAATTTCCCAACTGGCAGATGCTCCGGCGTTAAAATAATCGGAAGTAGCAGATGGCGCTTTTGTAGAGGATGTCATGCCACTCATACGCTCTTTAGTCCATCCGGCTGAGATATTAATTGTTGGATAATAGCCGGCCTTAGCCATTCCGATAAGAGCTTTAGCGGCATCAACCCTTTTGATTGCTGCCGCTATGTCGTAACTGTTTAACCTGCCTATGGATATGAGAGAGTCAAGTGTGGAATCTCCGAAATTGGTCCACCAGTTGTTTTCTGAATCATAATATGGTGACACATAAGTCCAGTTCTCTTGATTGTCATGTGTCATAGTCTGAGCAACAGAAACAGTGCTTGCTGAAGCACAGAGCGAAACAGCTAATACAAATAGTGATTTTCGGGTTCTCTTAGGCATAATAGAAACGTGTTTATAAAATCATAACGCCCACCTAACTAAATAGTTCTCATGTGATTCAATAATCCGGAGAGTAATAACCGGTACGCTACCGATTTGCTGTAGTAATAATATAATAGGGGAATCGGGTCTGATATTCAGCGCGCTGCATGTCGCCAATTCTCACAAAGAGAAGGAGGCCGCTTCAACATGTGAAACAGCCTCCTGATTTAATTAATTATGTTATTTTTATTTATTATCTGAGAGTTCCGGCTTCGGCTTGCTGAATCATCTGCTGATTTGCAGAGATGTATATTTCAACTCGTCTGTTCTGAGCTCTGCCTTCAGGGGTTGTATTTGGTGCGATATAATCTGTCATAGGCAATCCTTCAGCAGTAAGTCTGCTTGCCGCAACACCGCTGTTAAGCAGGAAGTTTCTGACAGCATCAGCACGGCCGGTTGCAACACGCTCATTGACAGCCATTGTACCGGTATCATCGGTGAAGCCGAAAATCTGTACGTTTGTTTCGGGGTTGTTGAGGAGTGAAGTCGCGAATGATGTGAGATCCTGACGCGCTGAAGCACTGAGTGTGGTGCCGTTAGTAGGGAAGAGAATTCCACCGTTAAATGTCACTTTAATAGCCTGAAGACCGTTCTGATCCTGAACAGACTCAACCTGAGCTTTTTCAGCAAGTTCTTTTTCAAGCTGAGCTTTCTGCTGATCCATTCTTCTGCCGATAAGTGCTCCGGCTCCGGCTCCGACAGCAGCCCCGATGGCACTTCCGATTCCGGCACCTTTACCACCTCCGATAATAGCACCCAATCCGGCTCCAACAGCGGCTCCACCACCGCCTCCAATCAATGCACCTTTACCGGTACCAGTCAAACTACTGCAACCTGAGGATGCGAGCAAACAGAGCGAAAGAGCTCCGATAGTGAAAATGTTTACTTTTTTCATAATTCAATATTTTTTAATGAGTTTACTCTACCCGCTCGGTTATTGTAGAGTCCAACTGCAAGTGCAAAGTTAGCTAAGATTCTCAAAAAAATGTTTGACGAGAGTCCTAAAGTTAAGCTATTCTCTGTTTTTACGGTTGATGCTCGTTCTGTTATGCGAGGTTGCACCACAATCGATACCGGGTTTATAATTATACAAATTAGTAAGAGATATAGTTCAGAAATAATGGAAATACATTTTTTATACGTAAAATTGCATTTTTATTATTAAATTTGTGGCATTAAAATGTAAAAGTAATGTCTCGTCTGCACTCTATACGTACCCACAACGGCTCAAATCTGATGTATCATATTGGTGCATTGATAGCTGTGACTGCCTGGGGTGGTTCGTTTATTTGTACAAAAGTTTTGCTAAACAATGGTTTGTCCGCGGTAGAAATATATTTATGCCGATTTTTTCTTGCATATATATTCACTTTGCTGATTTGTCCCCGTCCATTTTTGGCAAGAAATCTAAGAGATGAGTTCTTGTTTCTTCTGTGTGGTATCTGCGGCGGTTCGGTTTATTTTATTTCTGAAAATTTTGCAGTAGAATATACTCTTGTAAGTAATGTGTCGCTTATAGTGACGCTATCACCACTTCTCACCACACTGATTATCGCAATCATGTATAAGACCGAACGAATAGGGAAGGGGGTGGTGACAGGCTCCGTAATAGCGTTGTGTGGTGTTGCTTGTGTGATTTTCAATAGCAGTATGTCGCTGGAGGTTAATCCTCTCGGTGATATGCTCTCACTTCTGGCTGCCGTTTGTTGGGCGGTTTACAGTGTGGTGCTGAGACCTTTAAGCAGTACCTATAGCACTTGGTTCATAACAAGAAAGACTTTTTTCTACGGGCTGATAACAGCTTTACCCTTCCTGCTTCTCGATAAAACTCACATGACATTATCCACACTGCTTGTTCCGGAAGTAGCAGGTAATCTTTTGTTCTTAGGATTATTTGCGTCATTGATAGCATATTTGATGTGGGGTGGAGCTGTAAAACATCTCGGTGCAATCAAGACCGGAAATTATCTGTATTTTTCACCGATAGTAACTTTGATTTTGTCAGCGTGGCTCTTGAGTGAAAAAGTTTCTATAGTCGGTTATATAGGATGTGCATTGATTCTTGCCGGAGTAGTAGCCAGTGAAAAGATTGGCAAGTCGTCAAGAACCAACAGTGATGCTACTCCTCATTAGAGGGAGTATCAGATGCTTTCGAGAAAATCAATTTCCTCAAGGAGCGCTTCTGCAACCCGGCGGGTGAGCGGGCAGTTTCTTTCCACCTCCTTTTGAATCTCCTTTTTGAAATCTTTTGCCGGAGAGGGTAGTAAATTCCATAAGAGGCGTATGCCTCCGTAGCGAACCATATCAGCATCTGCTCCAAGCGCCTTTTTGACAATCTCAGAGGCGTCAGGTAATTTTCGTAGCAACTTATGGCAAAGCACATCCGTCACCTCAGCAGTTTTACATTTCTCCAACCATTCCAAAGCCATGTCCTTTGACATATTTTCAATGGGCATAAGCATCGGAGCAATGAGCATACTTTCTCTGCATCGACAGTCATTAAACAGTTCACAAGCCAGTTGCTCGTTTTTGCCGGTAGCTGCTGCAATTTCATCCAACTGCGGCAGATTCACACCAAAAATAATAGGGAAGGGTGAGCCGGCTTTGCGCAAAGTGTCTGCAACAATACCATTTCTCATGGCAAAAAGGTTGCGTTTGATTTTTTGCATCTGATTAAATTCTGTCATATCACTAAAATTTGTCGCAAAGGTACAAAAAACACGTTGCATAATTCAGGTAAAGAGTTTAACTTTGCGAATTGTATAAGTTATCCCAATACAAATAATTAGTTCAAAGTAATGTTTTTGAAAAGAATGTTTTTGGGCGCCTTAATGGCTATATCTTTAACAGTGAGCGCTCAATCTCCTATAGACGCACTTCCTGTAAAAATGGTCAATGGTTTATCATACCATTATTATACAGTAGAATCTAAGGAAACAATTTATTCTATATGTAGGAAGCTTGACATTTCTCAGGAGGAGCTTGTGAGGCTTAATCCATCGGTGGAAGATGGATTGAAATCAGGTCAGACATTATACTTTCCTATGAAATTGAATAATGTCACATCCAGAGTTCACACGGTAAAGAAAAAAGAAACGCTGTACGGAATAAGTCAACTTTATGGAGTGACAACGGAGCAATTATGCGCCTGGAATCCTGGAGCGAAAGATGGTATCAAAACGGGTCAACGTTTAATAGTGAGTGAACCTCTTACCCTAAACTCAGCTCCGAAGACATCTGCAGTTCCGACAGAAAATATACCGGTAGCTGTGGCTCCGGAAGCCTATATAATCGGTCAGGGTGAAACGCTATATTCCATAGCCAAAGCACATTCAACAACAGTTGATGCACTCATAGCCGCAAACCCGGGACTTGATCGTAATTATTATAAGGCAGGAACCGCAATAGTTATTCCTGTAACATCGCAGTCTTCAATTACAGAGCCGGTGAAAACACCGGTGGCAGTAGAAACACCTATAAAGGTTGAGTCACCGCTGCCGGTAACAGTTCACCCGTCAGACAGTACTGTTTTTGCTGATGTAAATCCCTTTGTGCCGGTTGATACATTAGACGCTGTACAGGATTCGGTAGAAGTGACAGTAGCTTCCACAATGACTATAGCGCTTGCTCTACCGTTCATGCTGTCAAGTGAAGAGCAGAGTAAGCAGGCTCAGTTATATACTGAGTTTTATAAGGGCTTTTTGCTGGCAGTTGATGAGATGCGAAATTGCGGTACACCTATAAATATACTGGCATATGACAGTTCAACCTCTGCCGGTGTTTCCGGAATTATCAATGATCCCAAGCTCAGGAATGCCAATGTTATAATAGCTCCTGAATCACCGGTTCAACTTTCTGCATTCGGTGATTACGGACGACTGAATAACATAAAGGTTCTGAACCTTTTTGTGGTGAGGGATGATAACTATGAGACCAATCCGATTATGCTTCAGGGAAACATTCCGCATCAGATGATGTATGAGAAAGCGATAGATGGTTTGTTGAGCCGAATCGGTGACCGAATCCCGGTTATTCTGACAAGAAATAACGGAGAAACGGATAAAGAAGAGTATATAGAACGATTGAAGACAAGGTTGACTTCAGCCGGTAAATATTATAAGGAGATATTTTTTGACGGCACAATGAAAGTTGGTTCGCTCAGCGATGAATTGGATAGTAATAATCAATATGTGTTTATACCAAGTTCAGGAAAGCAAGTTGAACTAAACAGGGTGCTTCCGAGTATATTGGATTTCAAGTCAAAATCCTCGGTGAAAGATCCCGTTATGATATTTGGTTATCCTGAATGGATAACTTTCAGAGGTGAGACATTGGCAAATATGCATAAGGCTAATACCGTGGTGTTTAGTCGATTCTTTACAGCTATTGATGATCCTGACGCCAAAAAAGTAGAACAGCAATTTGTAAATTGGTATGGAACTCCAATGGCAAACTTTATGCCCCGTCAGGGATTGTTCGGTTATGATGCCGGCATGTTTGTTATAAACTGGCTGCGGAGTGGCAGCGAAGAACCATTGAATTGGGAGGGTGTGCAAAACGGTTTTGAGTTCTCTCGGATACCCTATGGCGGCGAAGTGAACGATAAGTTGTATTTCATAACCTATCGTCCGAACGGTAATATTGACAAAAGTACCCGATAGATGATAAGGAAACTGTCAATTATTCTGATTATAGCAGTTGCATTTTTGACCGGCTTGCCTTGTACGGCTCAGAGAGTATATGAGCCTAAGGTATATATAGGTGCAAAGGGTGGGGCAACATTGTCTAATGTCCAGTTTACTCCTCATGTGAAGCAGTCATTACGTCCGGGGTTTCTAATGGGTGCTACAGTCAGATATACCGAAGAGAAAATATTCGGTATCATCGGAGAGCTTCTCATTGAACAGCGTGGGTGGAAAGAGAATTTCGAGGAAGCTCCTTTTGCCTATAACCGCGAGTTGACATATGTAACCCTCCCGGTGATGACTCATATATATTTCGGCAGCTCTAAGATTAAAGGCTTTGTAAATATAGGTGCATCAGTGAGTTATATGCTCGGTAGTAAAATCAGCTCAGATTTTGATTATGTCAACGCTCTCAAGCAGCCCGGATTTCCGACATATAGGAGCGTTGAGCAGATGAGTATGGCCATCAAGAATAAATTCGACTATGGTATTTTGGGTGGTGCAGGAGCAGAATTCATAATAAAGAAGAAGCACAGCCTCATTCTTGAGGGACGCTATTATTTTGGACTCGGCAATATATTCTCTGCGACAAAAAGAGATGTGTTTTCCGGTTCACGCAACACATCTATAGAAATTTCTCTCGGTTATATGTTCCGTCTCAAATAGCGATGTTGCCTTCAGCCAACACTATTTTGAACATAAGTTCGTGTAGTAAATCCCATTCTGACTGACGCGAGTCAATACCTTTGCAGCGGGAGTCAAATTCGCGAATAGCTGAAATAATCTCAATGACTTTGAATGCATTATAGTTTCTTGCACCGGTAATGTAGTTCTTGAGCTGACTATCCCATTGCAATCCCAACGCCCTGGCCGCAGATGCCGGAGATTTGTCACGGGTATAATGATAAATCAGAAGTTTTGAGAAATAATTAAAGATAGTTGAAGCAGTTACAACCGTTGGGTTTTTCTTAGGGTTGCTTCTGAAATACTGAATTATCCGGTAAATTTTGTCGATTTTTTTCTCAGCAATAGCATCAATGAGTTCAAAGTTGTTGAAATCCTTACTTATACCGATATTGAGTTCTATGGTTTCCGGAGTTATGGTTGCTCCTGGAGGAAGAATTGTTGCAAGTTTTTCAATCTGATTGTAAAGACGAGACACATCCGTGCCAACATAATCCCTGAGCATAAATATGCCTTTCGGTTCAATATTAAGTCCAAGGTCTTTGGCAATAGCCTGAATTTCAGGGCTAACCTGATTGTCTTTTAGTTTTGCAGATTCAAATACAACTCCTCCGGCAGCCTTGACCGCAGAAGGGAGGGTCTTGGTGGTGAGTTTAACCCCTCTCAAACACAGCACAAGAACAGTTGTTGGAGTTGGATTGGAAAGATATTCGATAAGTGGTTTCAGCTGATCTGATTTTATGGTCTGTAGATCTTTAACAATAACAATCTGATATTCTGAAATCATCGGGAACCTGCGACACGTATCAGCAATAGTGGCAGCGTTTGATTCCTGAGCGTAAATAGTGTAGAGATTGAAGTCTCTTTCACTTTCGGGAAGAACATCAGCAAATAGATTCGTCAGCTCGTCAATGAAATATGATTCTTCACCGTGCAACAGATAAACCGGTACAAATTGCTTGTTCTCAATTGATTTTTTCAGCGACTGGAAAGTGACAGCAGATGCGTTTGATGCCATAGTTATTATTTTTGTGTAAATTTACGCAAAAAATAAGAGGAACAATGCAATCTGAATCTATTTTTCCAGTTCTAAACCTGCCGGAAGTGCCTCAACAGGTGCGTGAGAGCAAAAATGGCTATGAGATATATGACACTCTTAGAAAAAAATGGGTGGCGCTTACTCCGGAAGAGTGGGTTAGGCAGAATTTTACCGCTTGGTTAATATCGGCTAAGGGGTATAGAGCATCTCTTATGGCAAACGAAGTGGGGATAAAGTTGAACGGTATGACAAGGCGGTGTGACACCATTGTGTATAATGCATCCCTCAAGCCGGTAGCAATAGTGGAATATAAGGCACCGAGCGTTGTTATCAACCAACAGGTTTTTGATCAGATAGCGCGCTATAATATTGTGCTTGGCGCAAAAATTCTTATAGTGAGTAACGGTATAAAGCACTATTGCTGCCGTTTTGACGGCAGCAATAGTTACTCATTTATCTCGGAAGTTCCTGATTATTCTTTTCTTACCGGTTCTCAGAACTCATAGTCAACACACGCGCGAGCCTCTTTGACCGGGGTGATAATCGAAGCGGCTGCAACATGGGCGGGATGTTTGGCATAAACCTCTACATCTGCCATCGTAGGAACAATAGCAGTGAGAACAACGTCCCATTGCTCTGCAGGATTGCTGTTCAATCCAACCTCAATAGATTCCAGAACTGAAATTTTGTCGGGAAGAGCTTCCAGAGCCTCCTTAAATTTAGATGCGTAAGCGAGTCTCTCTTCCGGAGAGCCTGAAAGCTTGAAGGTAACGATGTGTTTAACCATAATTATTTTGTGTAAAGTTTTTCTCTTAGTGCGAGTACTTTCTCATCGGTCACATAATCATCGTAATCCATCATTTTGTCAATGATTCCGTTTGGTGTAAGCTCAATTATGCGGTTACAGATTGTCTGAATGAATTCGTGGTCGTGGCTCGACAGCAAGATATTGCCTTTGAATGCCCGAAGGGTATTGTTGAAAGCCTGAATGGATTCGAGGTCAAGATGGTTTGTAGGTGAGTCAAGAATGAGGGTGTTTGCATCCTTAAGCATCATTCTGGCAATCATACATCTCATTTTTTCACCTCCTGACAGTACAGAAGCTTTTTTCAATACCTCTTCGCCTGAAAAGAGCATCTTGCCAAGGAATCCTTTAAGATAAATTTCACTGGAGTCATTGCTGAACTGACAAAGCCAGTCAACAAGATTCAAATCGGTGTTGAAAAATTCTGAGTTGTCAAGCGGCAGATAAGCGGTTGTGATTGTCTGCCCCCAGTCAAACGAACCTTCATCAGCCTTTCTATTACCGTTGATAATTTCAAACAAGGCAGTCATAGCTCTGGGGTCACGGCTAAGAAACGCAACTTTATCGCCCTTTTCAATCTGGAAATTCACATCCTTAAAAAGGACCTCACCGTCAACACTTGCGCTCAATCCGTGAACTTCGAGAATTTTATTACCGGGCTCTCTCTCCGGAGTGAAAATGATGCCCGGATATCTGCGGCTTGAAGGCTGAATCTCCTCAATGTTGAGTTTTTCAAGCATTTTTTTGCGACTGGTGGTTTGTTTTGACTTGGCAACATTTGCACTGAAACGCTGAATAAACTCAAGCAATTCCTTTCTCTTTTCCTCAGCTTTTTTATTCTGCTGTTGCTGCTGCTTCAGTGCAAGCTGGCTTGACTCATACCAGAAACTGTAGTTGCCGGCAAAGAGCGAAACCTTGTTGTAGTCAATATCAAGAGTGTGGGTTGACACAGCGTCAAGGAAGTGACGGTCGTGAGAAACTACAAGCACCGTGTTCTCAAAGTTTGAAAGATAGTTTTCGAGCCAGGCAACTGTCTCAAGGTCAAGGTCATTGGTGGGCTCGTCAAGAAGCAGATTGTCCGGGTTGCCGAAAAGTGCTTTGGCAAGTAGGACGCGCACCTTTTCATTACCGCTCAAATCTTTCATGAGCATATAGTGTTTATCCTCCTTGATGCCAAGCCCGCTAAGCAGTGCTGCTGCATCGCTTTCGGCATTCCATCCTTCAAGTTCGGCAAACTTTTCTTCAAGTTCAGATGCCCTGATGCCATCCGCGTCAGAAAAATCCTCCTTGGCATACAATGCGTCTTTCTCTTTCATTATATCCCAGAGAACTGTGTGCCCCTGAAGAACAGTGTCCATCACCGTGAAATCATCAAATTTGAAGTGGTCCTGCTCAAGAACGCTCATTCTCTCGCCCGGTCCCTGCGATATAGTGCCGTGGGTGGGGGAAAGCTGACCGCTTAGCATACGCATAAGGGTAGATTTTCCGGCTCCGTTCGCACCTATGATGCCGTAGCAGTTGCCCGGCGTGAATTTCATGTTAACATCCTGGAAAAGCACCCTTTTGCCAAACTGGATGCCTAAATTGTTGACAGCTATCATATATTCAAGTTGTGAAAAACAGACTGCAAAGGTAGCTCTTTTTTGTGGAATTATTACCTTTGTAATCAATTTGAATAATTATAAAAGAAAGAAATGAACCCGCGAGAGCTTGATATAGAAGAGTTTGATTATCCTTTACCCGAAAGTAGCATAGCACTTCATCCGCTTGCACAGCGAGATAAATGCCGCTTGCTCATGAGGCGGAGAGACGGATCGCTTGAAGAGCATGTTTTCAGTGATCTTCCGGAGTTACTACCCTCTGATACTCTGCTTGTGGCTAATAATACAAGGGTGATAAATGCAAGGTTGCGTTTCAGCAAGCCGGTTTCCGGAGCAAAAATTGAAATATTTTGCCTGGAACCGGATGCCCCCGCTGACTATGAACGCTCATTTGCCTGCACGGAATCCTGCTCGTGGATTTGTTTCGTTGGCAACTCCAAGCGGTGGAAGAGCGGACCGCTGACAATGAATCTGAATATAGATGGTAAGGAAGTTGAACTTGAGGCTGAGCGAGTGTCAAAAGAAGGTAACGCATCCGTAGTGCGATTCAGCTGGAATGATTCGTCTGTAACATTCAGCAGAATCATTCAGTCTGCCGGAGAGATTCCTATTCCACCATATCTTAACAGGAATACAGAGCAGAGCGATTTGCAGGATTATCAGACTGTGTATTCACGGATTGAGGGATCTGTTGCCGCACCTACCGCAGGATTGCATTTTACTCCCGAGCTTTTCGGAGCGTTAAGGCAAAAGGGGATAGAGTGCGAGGAAATTACCTTGCACGTTGGGGCAGGAACTTTTGCCCCGGTGAAGAGCGAAACTGTTGGCGATCACGAGATGCACAGCGAGTTTATATCAGTAGGTAAAGACTTGATAGAAAAGCTGTCCCACAAGGATGTAAATGTAGTAGCAGTGGGCACTACCACAGTCAGAACCCTCGAAAGTCTCTATCATCTCGGCTGTTTATGCAGCGAAGGCAAAACTCCCGATGAGGTGCCGCAGTGGTATCCGTACTCTCAGTCACACCCTGATTTATCTGTAGGGGAGTCAATGAAGTGTCTGCTAAAATATCTGGAATCTAAAAATCTCAACAAGATTGTTGCATCTACCCGCATTATCATAGCCCCCGGTTATACTTATCGTATAGTTAAGGGTATGATAACAAATTTTCATCAGCCTAAATCCACACTTCTATTGCTCGTATCGGCTTTTACCGGAGGAGACTGGCGCAATATGTACGACTTTGCCGTCAACAACGGCTATCGTTTTCTGAGCTATGGCGATGCCCAGCTGCTGCTTTAGCGGAGCGTGGAACTTTCATGTTGGATGTTTCACGAAGTTATTAACATTTTACGGAGGTTATAAACATTTAACTCAATTTGGCTGCCTGTACAGTTGTATTATAATGACTAATAATTTTACTTTGCATAAAAAATAATGCATAATGGGTAGAATTATTGCTATTGCTAACCAGAAAGGTGGTGTTGGTAAAACCACTACCACTATAAATCTTGGCGCTTCACTTGCTGCCGCAGGTAAAAAGGTGCTAATTGTTGACGCCGACCCTCAGGCTAATGCCACTTCGGGCTACGGCATCACTCAGGATCAGCTTGTGTCATCAATATACGAATGTCTTGTTGATGAATATCCAATGGATGGAACTCAGGTACCAACCTGTATTAAGGGACTTGATCTCGTTGGTTCTAATATAAATCTGGCAGGAGCTGAAATCGAACTAATCAACAGACCCAACAGAGAAAGGGTGCTTGCAAACAGTCTCAAGGGAGTGGTTGATAAATATGACTATATTTTGATAGACTGCTCGCCATCTCTCGGGCTGATTACCGTTAATGCACTGACCGCTGCAAACTCGGTTATAATTCCTGTGCAGGCTGAATACTTCGCATTGGAGGGTATCTCCAAACTAATCAATACAATCCGTATTATTAAACCTAAACTCAATCCCGGGCTGGAGATAGAGGGGTTCCTGCTTACAATGTATGATGCCCGTTTACGTCTTGCCAACCAAATTTATGAAGAATTGAAAGGGCACTTCGGAGATATGGTGTTTAACACCGTAATTCCACGCAATACAAGGTTAAGTGAAGCTCCATCCCACGGATTGCCGGCACTGATGTATGATCCGGAAAGCCGCGGAGCAACCTCTCACAATCAACTCGCTAAAGAAATAATATCCAAGTATAAATAAATATGGCGCTCAAAAAACCCGCATTAGGAAGAGGACTTGATTCGCTTATATCTATGGATGATGTACCCGCAAGAGGATCATCTGCAATAAACGATATAGACATCAATCAGATTTCACCGAATCCGGATCAGCCGAGAACAACATTTGATCAAGACGCTCTTGATGAACTTGCAACATCTATTAAGGAGCTTGGTATAATTCAGCCCCTGTCACTGAGAAAAATCGGGACTGATTCATATCAGATCATTGCAGGTGAGCGAAGATACCGTGCCGCAAAGCTCGCAGGACTGACAAGTGTGCCGGCATACATACGTACTGCATCTGAAAGTGAGCTCACAGAGATGGCTCTCATTGAAAATATTCAGCGAGAGGACTTGAATGCAATAGAAATAGCGCTGACATTCAAAAAACTCATAGATCAGTATAATCTCACCCAGGAACGTCTGAGCGAAAGAATCGGAAAGAAAAGAGCAACTATTGCAAATTTCTTACGTTTACTCCGGCTTCCGGCAGAAGTTCAGCTTGGCTTACGTGATAGAAAAGTTGACATGGGTCATGCGAGAGCATTGCTTTCTGTTGAAGAACCCACCTTGCAGCTTAAACTTTATGATAGGATAATCAAGGAGGGTTTGTCTGTGAGAAAAGTTGAGGAACTCGCAAAAAAAATGGGTGAAGAGGAATCTAAGCAAACTGTCAAAGTGGAACAGTCTTACGATTTTGACCTTCTGAAAGCTAATTTCTCATCCAAATTCAAAACCCCGGTAAGTTTCAGCTGTGACAACTCCGGAAAAGGAAAAATCTCATTTAGTTTCAAAAATGAGGGTGAACTTGAAAGATTAATTACTATCTTTGACGGAATAAATAATTCAAATTCTAATATCTAAAATAATATTTTTTAGGCGGCAGTTGGTCTATGCGCTGACTGACAGTCTATTACCATGTGGTGAGTTGTTTGTCGGAACATAAGCGGTTAAACAGATTATGCACAGTGAAGTGCGTGATAGCTGTAATTATTTTTACGGCTGTTTGTCCTTTTAACGTTTTTTCCGAAAGTCCGCAGAAGCCCATAAAGCCTGTTAGACGAAACCCGGTTAAGGAATTGCCGGATTCTATCAATCTCAACACTCCGGTAAAGCTTCCGTCTGAAGTGGTTTTGGATAGTATTGACGCAGCAGGAAAGACTGTTGACGTCATGCCGGTTGACAGCTTCCCGATATTTAATGCTGCGGATATGGCTGCTCTGCCGGACAGCTTGAAATATGAAGCACCTAAAGTAAGGGTGTTTTCCCCTGACCCTATCAGGGCGGTGTGGATGTCAGCTCTTTTCCCGGGGCTGGGGCAGGCTTACAACAGGAGATATTGGAAATTACCTCTTGTTGTTGCCGGATTTATGGGTCTCGGCTACGGCACTCAATGGAATAACACTATGCTCCGTGACTACACCAGAGCCTATGCCGACATAATGGATAATGACCCGTCAACCAAAAGTTATATGGATTTTTTCCCTTCAACAGTTAAGGAAGAAAGTCTGGACAAATCCTGGTTGACTAATGTACTGAAATCGCGAAAAGATTTTTACCGTCGTAACCGTGATTTATGTATAATCTCAATGGTGGGATTGTATATTGTGGCGATGGTTGATGCATATGTTGATGCCTCATTGGCGCACTTTGACATTTCTCCGGATTTGTCAGTTGAACTTGCTCCTGCCTTTATTCCGGACAAAAGAAGTTGTCCCGGAGTTGGGCTACAGTGGGCGTTAAGATTTTAAAATGAAAAACTTGCAATGATGAAGATGAAACAGATTTTACTTTCTATGTTTGTAGGATGCCTGAGTTTTCCCATGAGTGGAGCTCCAATGAGCATTCTGGATATCAAACACTCTATTACGGACGACAATGTGGTTGCTCCGGAAAGTTTTGAAACAAAAGCAAAAGAACTGGAAGAAAATTTCTTTCTAAAGCATTATGCGAGCAGAGCAGGTGAGAGTGGAACAGCCAGAATTGGCACACCGGCAGAATATGAGGAGTACCTCAGCAAGTTGCCTGCTGAAATTGAATTGCCCTACAATTCTATTGTCGGTAAATTTATCGATATGTATCTTGACAAGAGGCGTACTCTTGTTGCAGATATGCTTGCACTGAATAATTATTATGGTAATATTTTTGTAGAGGAGCTTCTCAAAGAAAAGATGCCCCTTGAGTTGCAATACCTCCCCGTTATCGAGAGTGCGCTTAACCCTAATGCTGTTTCCCGTGCAGGAGCGGTTGGACTATGGCAGATGATGCCCGCTACTGCAACAGGACTTGGTCTGGAAGTGAATTCACTTGTCGATCAGCGACGGGATCCGCGCATTGCAACCAGGTATGCAGTCAAGTATCTCAAGCAACTTTATGATATATATGGTGACTGGTCTCTTGCGATTGCTGCTTACAACTGTGGTCCTGGAAACGTAAATAAAGCTCTCAGAAGAGCTGGCGGTGGCAAAAAGGATTACTGGGAAATATATCCTTACCTTCATGCTGAAACCCGCGGTTATGTTCCGGCTTTCATCGCTGCAAACTATGTGATGAACTACTATAATAAATATGGTATTGCACCCACATTGGTAAAAAATAAGCTTATTACCGATACTGTTCTGGTGAATCATCGCGTGCATTTCAACCAAATAGCGGAAGTCCTTAATATTCCGGTAGAGGAAATAAGAATGCTCAACCCGCAGTTTAGAAAAGATATAATCCCCGGTGACAATCATCCATACGCACTTGTTCTTCCATCTCAGCAGTGTCTTAGCTATATTATGAGTGAGGATGCTATAATTAATTGCGATGCCGATGCTTATGCAAGACGTACAAAGGTAGAACCCGGAGAATCAATAGTAAGTAATCCTGATGGCACCGTAAGCAGACTTGTGAGAAAAAGTCACACAGTAGGCAGAGGTGAAAATCTCAGGGATATTGCAAAGAAGTATGGCGTGAGCGCTACAGATATCAAGCGATGGAATAAGATGAGGAGCGGCAAAGTTAAAACAGGGCAGAAACTTATTATTGAAGTCCTTGAAAAGAATGTAGCCGATGCACCGAGCATGGCATCATCTGCAACAAACAGTACACGTGCTAATTCTACTGATGGAAGTGTGAAGAATGCAACAATTTTCGTGTCAAAAAATGATGTTCAGGAGCCTCAATATCCTGCGACTGCTGAGCCGGTGAAAATGGAAACAAAAGTTGTTACACCTGCGGCAACAAAGTCGAAAAACTCTACTAAAAAAGCTGAAGCCTCAAAACCTGCTGCCAAGTCAACAGCAAAATCATCAGCTAAGTCTTCCAAAAAGGGAGCTACTTCATATCAGGTGAAAAAAGGAGATACCCTGGAGAAAATTGCAAGAAGAAATGGTATTACACTTGCTGAACTGCGTAAGGCTAACGGTATGACAGCAAACCAGTCAAAAATAAACATAGGACAGACTATTAAAATCCCGGCTGCCAAGTAATAACTGAAGCTGTCGAATAAAATTTGCCTACCCCTTAAAATTGGTTTCTTAACTAATTTTAAGGGGTATGTTATTCTGTTGAGTTGGAATAGTTGTAAATTTGTCGTGAAATAAAAATACCATTTTAATACCAAAAACATAAACACTTGTAATATGAACATTAACAGTATCATGGCTTCCCTCGAAGCTAAACATCCTGGTGAAAAGGAATACCTGCAGGCTGTCAAAGAGGTTTTGATGTGCGTTGAGGACGTTTACAATCAGCACCCTGAATTTGAAAAGGCAAAGATTGTAGAGCGTATGGTAGAACCTGACCGTATCGTTACTTTCAGAGTAACATGGACTGATGATAGAGGCGAAGTTCAGACAAATATCGGTTATCGAGTTCAGTTTAACAATGCGATTGGTCCGTACAAAGGCGGAATCCGTTTCCATGCTTCCGTGAATTTGTCAATCCTCAAATTCCTCGGTTTCGAGCAGACATTCAAAAATGCACTTACAACTCTCCCGATGGGTGGAGCGAAGGGCGGTAGCGACTTTTCGCCCCGTGGAAAGAGCGATGCTGAAATTATGCGTTTCTGTCAGGCATTCATGCTCGAACTTTGGAAAAATATCGGACCGGACCGTGATGTGCCTGCCGGAGATATAGGTGTTGGCGGCAGAGAAGTTGGATATATGTACGGAATGTACAAGAAACTCTGCAACCAGTGTGACGGCTCAATGACAGGTAAAGGTCTCGATTTCGGTGGCTCAAGAATCCGTCCTGAGGCTACCGGTTTCGGTGCTCTCTATTTTGTTCAGAGTATGCTGGCTGAGAAAAAGCAGGATATTAAAGGTAAGACTGTTGCCGTATCCGGTTTCGGCAATGTGGCTTGGGGTGCTACTCTCAAAGCTAACGAGCTCGGTGCTAAGGTCGTTACGATTTCAGGTCCTGACGGATATATCTATGACCCCGAAGGTGTGAGTGGCGATAAGATTGATTATATGCTTTACCTCCGCGCTACAGGTGAAGACATCGTTGCTCCCTACGCTGAGAAATATCCCGAGGCTAAATTCTTCCCCGGCAAGAAACCTTGGGAGCAGAAAGTTGATATCGCACTCCCTTGTGCTACTCAGAATGAGCTTGATGGCAATGACGCCCGGATGCTTGTTGACAATGGTGTGCTCATGGTAGCTGAAGTATCAAATATGGGATGCACTCCTGAAGCTATTGATACTTTCATCAATAATCGCATAACCTATGCTCCCGGAAAGGCTGTAAATGCCGGCGGTGTGGCAACATCCGGTCTTGAAATGAGCCAGAATGCGATGCACTTGCAGTGGAGCGCTGAGGAAGTTGATGCCAAACTTCACACAATTATGCGTGATATTCACCAGCAGTGTGTTAAATATGGTACAGAACCCGATGGATACCTGAACTACATGAAAGGTGCAAACATTGCCGGATTTATGAAGGTGGCAGGTGCTATGATGGGTCAGGGAGTTATTTGATAACTGACTCAATAAAATACATAAGGAGGCTGGGTCTAAATGAAATATTTAGACGCGGCCTCCTTAAGTTTTATCACACGCCTTTTTTGTATATCTTTGCATAAAATATAATGACATGGTGAAATTTGGAAAGAGAAACAGGTTGAAGGTTAGTAGAATAGTGGATTTTGGAGCTTACCTCGAAGCCGACTTTGGCAAAGAGATTCTACTGCCTAAGCGATATATATCAGAGCCGCTTACCCCCGGAGATGAGGTGGATGTGGTGGTTTACACCGACAGTGAGGACCGTCCTGTTGCGAGTACGGAAACACCCTATGCTTATGTGGATGAATTTGCATTTCTCAATGTGGTGGCGGTTACTAAAGTCGGAGCTTTTCTTGACTGGGGATTGCCAAAAGATTTGCTTGTGCCTTTTAGTGAGCAGAGGTCAAGAATGAAAGAGGGAGGACGTTATCTGGTATATTTATATCTTGACCACTCAAGTGGCAGAATTGCAGCTTCGGCTAAAATAGAGAAATTTATCGGAAACGTGATTCCTGAATATGTGAAGGGGCAAAAGGCGGGTGTTCTTGTGTTTGACAAGAATGATGTAGGTTACAGATGCATTGTTGATAATCGTCATTTTGGAATCCTTTACAATGATGAGGTTTTCTCACCTGTAAATATTGGAGACAGACTTGACGCTTACGTAAAGCAGGTAAGGCCGGATGGCAAAATCGACCTTATGCTTGGAGGCAGAGCGGATGTTCGCACTAACACTCTTGCCGATAAGATTTTTAAGGCTATTAAATCTAATGGAGGCAAACTGGAAATCAGCGATAAAAGTTCTCCGGAAGAGATAAAGCAAGCATTTATGTGTAGTAAAAAGGACTTCAAAAAAGCCGTGGGACATCTTTTGAAGGATGGAAAAATATCTGTTTCAGAGGATAAGCGGATACTTTTTGCACGAAAATGACCCGAATGTGAATTTTTTTTACGAACTTTGCAAAACTATGTTATAAGTTGAAATTAGTTCAGTAATGGAATTTTCAGCCAATCAGATAGCAGCCTTGGCTAACGGCACAGTTGAAGGCGATGGTGATGTGAAAATAAACACATTCGCTAAAATTGAGGATGGTAAGCCCGGAGCTATATCATTTCTCTCCAACCCCAAATATACCGAATATATATATTCAACAGGCAGCTCTGCTGTACTTGTTAGCAAAGATTTTAACCCGGATAAACCGGTATCCGCAACCTTGATTAGGGTGGACGATCCGTATGCAACCGTAGCGAGATTGCTCACTATGGTTGATGAGATGATGAATCCGCCAAAACGAGGAATTGAAAATCCGGTATTCATTCATCCTGAAGCTAAAGTGGCGGAAGATGTATATATCGGTGCGTTTGCCTACATCGGCAAAGGTGCGGTTATTTCTTCCGGAGCGCAGATTTATCCCCAGGCATATATCGGTGACTCGGTGTATGTTGGAGACAATACCATAGTTTATGCCGGTGCCAAAGTGTATCGTGGTTGTAAGATTGGCAATAATTGCATAATTCACAGCGGCGCGGTAATTGGTGCCGATGGTTTCGGCTTCGCACCCGTGGATGGTGGATATCAGAAAATACCTCAGACCGGTATTGTCGTTATTGAGGACAATGTTGAAATTGGAGCCAATACTACCATCGACCGAGCAATGATGGGAGCTACTAAAGTTGGGAAAGGAGTTAAGCTTGACAATCTTATACAGATTGCTCACAATTGCGAGGTTGGCGAAAATACTGTGATGGCAGCTCAGGCTGGGGTTGCAGGTTCCACCAAAGTAGGAACCCACTGTATGATTGGAGGGCAGGTAGGACTTGCCGGTCACATTCACATAGGCGATAATGTTGAGATTGCAGCCCAAAGCGGACTTCACAGAAATATTCCGGACGGAGAGCGTCTGATTGGCACTCCCGCTATGTCTTTCTCTGAATTTGCTGCTCAGACTATGAATATCCGTCGTATCCAGAGGATTAATGAGCGTCTCGGAGTTGTTGAGAAAGAACTTAAAAATAAGAGGGACTGAACAATACAAACTGAATAGAAAAAATAATTGAAATCAGATATGAAGCAGATAACACTCGCAGCTCCTTTCACCGTTAGCGGTAAGGGATTGCACACAGGCAAAGATATTACAGCGGAGTTTACTCCAGCTCCTGTTAATCACGGATATAAGTTTCAGAGAACCGATTTGGACGGTGAGCCCGTTGTGGATGCACTTGCAGAAAATGTTCAGTCAACCACAAGAGGTACCGTAATTGCCAAGGGTGATGTAAGCATCAGTACTATTGAGCACGCAATGGCGGCACTTTATGCTGCTGGTATTGATAACTGTCTTATTAAAATCAACGGACCGGAGATGCCTATTCTTGATGGAAGCGCAAAAGAATTTTGCGAGAAAATCAATGTTGTCGGTACCGAAGAGCAGAATGCAGATAAGGATTTCTACATTGTTAAGCAGAAAATTGAAGTGCGTGACCCTGAGACCGGCGCGTCTATTGTTGTGTTACCGGACACTGATTTCAGTGTAGATGTTATGATTGACTTCAAATCACCGGTACTCTCCAACCAGTTTGCGTCACTTGAAAAAATCGAAGATTTCGCCTCTGAAATAGCTGCCAGTCGAACCTTTGTGTTTGTGCGTGAAATAGAACCGCTGGTAAAAAATAACCTTATCAAAGGTGGCGATCTTGACAACGCTGTGGTGATTTATGACTCGCCAATGGAGCAGACTGAGCTGGATCGTCTCGCAGACCTTATGGGTGTACAGAGAAAAAATGTTTCCGAGTTTGGATTTATTCAGGAAAAACCACTTGTGGCAGATAATGAGCCGGCACGACACAAACTCATGGATGTGATGGGGGACCTTGCTCTTATTGGTCGCCCCTTGAAAGGAAAAGTACTCGCAACACGCCCGGGACACTCTATCAACACCACATTTGCTAAAAAAATTCGTAAGGAAATCAAGCGTCAGGACGTGCAGGCTCCTGTTTATGACCCCAACAAAGAGCCTATTATGGATAATAACCGCATCCGTGAGCTTCTTCCTCACAGATATCCGATGCTGCTTATTGACAAGGTTATAGAGATGGGTTCTAATTATATTGTCGGTGTTAAGAACATCACCGCAAATGAACCCTTCTTCCCGGGACACTTCCCCCAGGAGCCCGTTCTTCCGGGTGTTCTTCAGATTGAAGCAATGGCGCAGACCGGTGGTCTCCTCGTGCTCAGCACAGTAGATGAACCTGAACGCTATTCAACATATTTCATGAAAATTGACAATGTGAAATTCCGCCATAAAGTTGTGCCGGGAGACACTCTTATTTTCCACATATCATTTATGACCGAACTCCGTAGAGGCTGTGCGGTTATGAAAGGATATGCCTTTGTTGGAGAAAAGATCGTTTCTGAGTGTGAGTTTATGGCGCAAATAATCAAAAATAAGTAATTAATCAATATTATGAAGCAACCTCTTGCATATATTCATCCGGCTGCTAAGATTGACCCCAGTGTTATAATCGACCCATTCGTCACCATTGAAGAAAATGTTGAGATTGGTGCCGGAACACGAATCGGCAGTAATGTTACTATTATGGCTGGCGCCAGAATAGGCAAAAATTGTACAATCTTTCCCGGAGCAGTGGTGTCTGCTGTGCCTCAGGATCTCAAATTCAAAGGTGAGGACACTGTTGCAATAATCGGTGATAACACTGTTCTTAGAGAATGTGTTACGATTAATAGGGGCACCGCGGCAAAAGGTAAGACTGTTGTCGGTAGCAACTGTCTTATTATGGCTTATTGTCATGTGGCTCACGACTGTGTTGTTGGTGACAACGTGATTATGAGTAATGCCACTCAGCTTGCCGGTGAGGTAGTTGTTGATAATTTTGCAGTGATTGGCGGCGGAACGCTCGTTCATCAGTTCTGCCATATCGGACCCCATGTAATGGTGCAGGGTGGTGCTCTTGTTAATAAAGATATTCCTCCATTTGTCAAGGCTGCCCGCGAACCGATATCCTATGCCGGAGTTAATTCTATCGGACTTAGAAGAAGAGGCTTTTCAAGCGAAACCATCAGGGAAATTCAGGAAATATACCGTTATCTCTATCTTAGCGGATTGAATAATTCCGATGCAGTTGAGAGAATTGAAGCTGAACTCCCTGCTACCAAAGAGCGTGATGAAATCATTCTTTTTGTTAGAAACGCCAAGAGGGGTATTATAAAAGGGTATGTGTAATTATCACATTCTCAGAGATAAAAAATAATAACAAAAAAATATTGAGTAAAAGTTTGGCAGTTTAATTAAAACATACTAACTTTGCACTCGTTATCGGAAAGATGACACGCCAAGATTGCCTTGTGGTGTAATGGTAGCACGTCGGATTCTGGTTCCGCCTGTGAGAGTTCGAATCTTTCCAAGGCAACTCCAAGCAGCTTGATTTACAAAATCAAGCTGCTTTTTCTATCGGTGTTTATGAAACCGGTCATACACTTTAAATGTTTATAAATATATATTGACAAGAATTCTTCAAAGAAATTTGTGAATTAATAAATAATAATCGTAAATTTGGCACAAATCATAAAGCAAATATATATGACACGAAACATCACTATCAAGAAACCTTCTCAAAAGATGATTCAGGTCTTCGACGCTTTGAGAGAAAAAAAACAGCAGCAAATAAAAAAGCTGACTGAAAAGAAGCAGTGTACTTTTACTATTACAGTATAATGGATATATCCTTTGATATAAGGAATTCGGAGGGCGACTGTGTATTGGTCGCCCTCTCCTATTATGATTCAGAAACAATAGAACACTTTTCAACGGACCTGTTGGCTCTGACATTGGTTTTTTATGATGTTACGTTGATTCGTAAGACGGGAACAGGTTATGTGGGATCAAAGATTTTGTATGCTGTTACTGACGTACTTGCAAGATTCCTTGATGAGAACGATGACGCGGTTCTATGTTTCTACTGTGATGCCGATACTGATGTGCAAAGGAATCACAAAGATTTGTTGCCTCAGGAATATCGGAGTAGATTATTCTCACGGATGTTTGACAAGTACACTAAATCACATGGATTAACTGATTATATAAATCACCGGGTTGAGATAGAAGATTCAGGAAATCCTCGGAATAAGCAATATGCACATTTCATTTGCCGTAGAGAACATGAGATGGCTGTCAGGAGAATGGGTCAGATTTTAATGCAAAAATAAGAGTGCTTGTATAGTTGTAAATGCCTTTAAGTGCATCTAATTAGAAATCTGCTTTTTATCTTCAAAGAATTAAGCTATTTACAGTGTTACTTTTTTATATGTTGTAGAATAATTATTTTTGTGGATAAATAATTATCCGAAAATGAAAAAGGATTCAACAATTAAGCTTCTGTCACTCCCGCCTGACACAGTTGGGAGAATTAATAATCTCGAAAATCTCGATTCTGTAAATTATTTCTGTTCATGTGACCCACCCGGAAGTAAACTCGGTTCAGGTGGGGGAACTACTTGGATTATTGACCAATGGAAAAATAGTAAGGGCTATGACAACCGTAAGCAGATAATAATCCATGCAGGTGGACAGAGCCGCAGGCTACCGGCTTATGCTCCGGAGGGTAAAATTTTTACTCCGGTTCCTGTTTTCAGATGGAAAAGAGGACAAAAACTGAGCCAGAACCTACTGTCATTACAGCTGCCTCTGTTTGAAAAAATAATGGAGAACGCTCCCGAATCCCTCACTACTCTTATAGCAAGCGGAGATGTGTACATACGGGCTTGCTCACCGCTTCAGGATATTCCTCAGGCAGACGTGGTGTGCTACGGACAATGGGTCGATGCTGCACTGGCAACTCACCACGGGGTGTTTGTGAGTGATAGAAATACACCATCCAAACTGGACTTCATGCTCCAGAAGCCTACTATTGATGAACTTGAATCGCTCTCGGACAAATATCTATTCCTGATGGATATAGGTATATGGCTCCTAAGTGACAAGGCTGTGGAATTGCTTATGAAGCGCTCTAAAAGTGGTGATGAAATGAGGTTTTACGACCTGTACAGCGACTTTGGCAGAGCTCTCGGCACAAATCCCGCTATCAAAGACGATGAAATTAATTCATTGACTGTTGCTATTTTACCGCTTCCGGGAGGAGAGTTTTATCATTTCGGTACAACTCGTGAACTGCTTTCTTCAACAGTGGCTTTACAGAATCTTGTTCTCGACCAGCGCAAGATTCTCCACAACAAAATCAAAGCTAACCCGTCACTATTTGTGCAGAATGTGGACATTGGCTACAAACTCGGAACCGAAAATGATAATGTGTGGGTTGAAAACAGTAATGTGCCGGCATCATGGACGCTTACATCAAACCATGTTATCACCGGAGTGCCGGTAAATGATTGGAAATTAAATCTTCCTTCCGGTGCTTGTGTTGACATTGTCCCGGTTGAAGATGATAAATATGCCCTGCGTCCCTATGGCTTCAACGATGCGATGCGTGGTGCTCTCACTCACCCCGAAACTGAATGGATGGGAAAACCATACAAGGTATGGGCGGATGAAAGGGGAGTGCCGGTAGATTCTACTCAATCAGATATTCAGGCTGCTCCCATATTTCCGATAGCTGACTCGCTTGAGTCTGCCGGTAAAATACTAAGGTGGATGATAAGTGAGCCGGATTTTTTGGAAGGGGCTGACTTGTATAATTCGGCACGTAAGATATCGGCTGACGAAATATCGGCTATGGCTAATCTTGAAAGGCTTTATGCCCAGAGGGAGGCTTTTCGTAAAGGAAACTGGACTCTTCTTGCTAAGAATCACGAGCGTAGTGTCTTTTATCAATTAGATCTTGATGACACAGCAAAAGCATACTCGTTGCTGAACATTGAAAAACCGGCAATCCTACCAGCCGAACTTCCGGCTATGACCCGCATAAGAAACCTCATGTTGCGATCAAGAATTGATATGAGAAAGGGGGCTGACGGATCCGCCGATGAGGCAGCGGCATTTGCCCTTCTGCGGCAGGAGATGCTCAAAGCGTTTGAATCGGCGGTACCTCAACCTAAGCTCAATGTATATTCCGATCAGATTGTTTGGGCGAGAAGTCCTGTCAGAATCGACCTTGCCGGAGGATGGACTGATACTCCTCCTTATTCACTTTTTGCCGGTGGCAATGTAGTAAATATGGCTATTGAGCTTAACGGCCAGCCGCCTCTTCAGGTATATGTGAAGCCGGCGAGTGACTACAAGGTAATACTACGCTCTATTGACCTTGGCGCGATTGAAGAGGTAACAGACTATGATGCTCTGTACCAGTTTAATAAAGTGGGATCTCCCTTCTCAATACCGAAGGCTGCACTTGTTCTTGCCGGTTTCAGCCGTTCATCGGCATCAACTCTTCGTGAGCAGCTGCAGCAGTTTGGAGCAGGAATAGAAATCACCTTGCTAAGCGCTATCCCCGCCGGGTCCGGTCTCGGAACAAGTTCAATACTTGCGGCAACGGTGCTCGGTGCTCTGTCCGATTTCTCCGGACTTGCATGGGATGAAAATGAAATATGCTCCCGCACTCTTGCTCTTGAGCAGTTGCTCACAACTGGTGGTGGCTGGCAAGATCAGTACGGAGGTGTACTCGGTGGAGTAAAATTGCTTCAAACCGAGGATGGTTATGAGCAGCGTCCACTTGTTAGCTGGCTGCCTGACAGACTTTTTAACTCGCCGGAATATTCCGGATGCCACGTACTCTATTATACCGGTCTTACACGAACCGCAAAAAATATTCTTTCTGAAATTGTGCGTGGAATGTTCCTGAATTCAGGAGAGCGTCTTGAACTGCTTGATGAAATGAAGGAGCATGCCTTGCAAATGGCAGATGCTATCCAGAGAAATAATTTTGAAGTTTATGGCAAGATGGTTGCCCGCACATGGACTCAGAATAAACTGCTTGACAGTGGAACTGAAACTTCGGCGGTTGCTGAAATTATTAACCGGATTAAGGATTATACTCTCGGTTATAAGCTTCCGGGAGCCGGAGGTGGTGGCTATCTGTATATGGTGGCTAAAGATCCCGAAGCGGCTGCCCGTATAAGAACAGAACTCACCGCCACTCCACCGAACTCTAAAGCGAGATTCGTGGATATGACGGTGAGTCAGTCCGGCTTCAAGGTATCCCGTTCCTGAAAAATACCTTATCAGCAGTTATAGAACTCGGTAAATGCGCGGATTATGTAATCATGATCCGCTACCGAGGCTGTTTCTCGTGCCGAATGCATTGCCCATATTGCAGCTCCCATATCAACACCTCGCAAATCTATCTGTGAAGTAAGGATATTTCCAAGTGTAGAGCCGCCGGCAACATCGCTGTGATTCACAAAATACTGGTAAGGAACACCGGCGCGTTCACATATTGTACGGAACACGGCAGCACTGTCTGCATCAGTCATATATTTGCAATTCGCGTTGATTTTTATGGCGGGACCGTTGCCCGGAATCGGATGATTTGTGGGATCTTGCTTTTCGGGATAGTTAGGATGCAGTGCATGAGCATTGTCGGCAGACACCATGAATGAATTGGATATTGCGCGCAAATAAGTTTCCTCGTCGCCGCCCAAAGATGCAGTTACTCTTCTAAGCAGATGTTCCAGAACAGGCGAAGCCGCTCCCTGCTTGGTTCCGCTTCCCGTTTCTTCATTGTCAAATATCGCCATTACTCTGGTCATGGACATATTGTCGCTGTCCAGGAGGGCAGTCATAGCTGCATGAACCATGCTCAGGTCATCAAGTCTGCCGGATGTGATGAACTCACCGTTCAGTCCTGTACGGCAGGCAGGAGTGGTGTCATACAGGCTCAGGTCATAATCCAGAATATTTTCCTTGTTTTCACCAAGTTCTTCTGCCACAAGATTGAGTATTATGTCTTTGCCACTATGAGCCGAATTATAATCAAGAGCCAGCACGGGGAGCATGTCTTTTTGTTTAGACAGATTGTTGCCTTCATTCACCTGGCGGTTGAAATGAATGGCAAGATGTGGAATAGTAAGAAGCGGTCTGTCAAATTTAACAAGTTTATGAACCGGATTAAGCGGGTCAAATGAGCGGATAATTACTCTGCCCGCAATTGATAGCGGACGGTCAAACCAGGTATAAAGAATCGGTCCGCCAT
Source organism: Barnesiella sp. (assembly GCA_014800945.1). Taxonomy (GTDB): domain Bacteria; phylum Bacteroidota; class Bacteroidia; order Bacteroidales; family Muribaculaceae; genus Paramuribaculum. The sequence goes on from JAAVFD010000014.1 coordinate 89,532, forward strand.
ACACCTCGGTGTTGAGTTTCACTACACCTCCCTCGCAAATCATCTCGCAGTTCGGTTTAATTCTGAATCCGGGTGAGTCGCTATGAGCGGAAATGATTTTGAATCCGGCATCGGCTCCATCCTCTCCTGCCACAAAGGCAAAGATGGCAGAATCATTTTTTGTAAGATAATATCTTCCTCCGGGTTCTATGGTCCATGATTCACGCGGGTCAAGAGCCGTAAACCCTTCCTCTTCAAGGCGGCGGCGCACCGTATCGGTTGCGTAAAAGTTTACTACCGAGCGGTCAAGAAACCGCATCAGGTCATTCACATAGTTGTCGGTTTTTTCCAGTGCCATAACTATATAGGTATTAAATTTCTTCGGGGTTGTGGTATATATGATTTAACGGACGCATAACATTACAGAGAATCTGTCCCCAGTAATTGTCAAAATCCTCTTTGATTGCCTCAATAGCACCGGGGAGAGCATCAGAGGGTGCATCTCTTACCATCTCTACAAAATTATATAACGACTGAAAAATATCAGCAAGCCCTTCAGATACAGATGCGGCGATAGGAGTATCCGAGTACTTCATATCCTCTTCAAATACCTCCAGATAAGTGTCGTTTGCACCGAAAACACCCTCAAGATTTCTTCTTACTGTTTCATAATTCTCCTCATCGAGAGCCTGTTCCAGATACCCGCCTTCTTCAATCGATTCTTCTGTTTTCAAATCATTAGCGGTGATGTACAGCCTTGGCAAAAGGCGAATCATGTTAGCAGTGAAATCAGCCGGTTCTGTTTCGAAAGCCTGTTCTATAGCCGAACAATATTCGTTACACAAAGCTATAAAAGCGAGTGAGTTATTACTAAGTCCCTTATTAGACATATTATTTCTTATATAGATTATTTGACTTTATGTACTTATAAACGGCATCCGGCACAAAATAGTCAACATCCTTGCCCTCTGCCAAGGCATTGCGGATGAATGTGCTTGAAATATCTACCGACGGAGCATTCACTGCAATTACGCCTTCCGGAAGTGAAGCTTCATCTATGGCATAACCCGGGCGTGGATAGATAATTACACCGTACTCTTTAATTATCCTTTCCCACTCTTTCCAACCGGTGAATCCTAACCAGCTGTCACTGCCTATAATGCATCGGAATGATATATCGGGATGAACTTTAGATAAAGAATCCAAAGTGTCTATGGTGTATGACGGAACCGGCATTTTCAACTGTTCATCACAAATATCGAGATATGAATTATCGGTCACTGCGAGCCGGAGCATATCCTCTCTTATCTGCACCGGAAGCAAGTCCGGATTCTGTGTTTTGAAAGGATTTAATGGTGACAGCATAAGCCACACCTCATCAATATCGCTCCATTGAGCTATATAAGAAGCAACAATCAGGTGACCTATATGCACCGGATTGAATGATCCACCGTAGAGTCCAACTGTTTTCATCTCACGGTAAGGTTCAGCCGGCTATAAATTCCTTTATAATTTTATCTGTCTGGTCAACAGCCTCATCAAGGTTGTCATTAACCACCTTTTTGTCGTAATCTTTGGCAAATGACAGTTCATATTCAGCTTTGCCAACTCGTTCCGCAATCGCTTCGGGAGAGTCTGTGCCCCTGCCTTCAAGGCGGCGTTTAAGCTCTTCAACAGATGGAGGAAGTATAAAAAGGCTGAGAGCCCTGTCACCGAACATTTTTTTTACATTCACACCTCCTTTAACGTCAATATCGAGAACAACATTATGCCCTTCGGCGCACTTCCGCTCTACCTCACTGCGGAGTGTTCCGTAAAATCTGCCGGGATAAACTTCTTCGTACTCAACGAACTTTCCTTCAGCAATAGCCTGGCGAAACTCATCTTCGGTAAGGAAATAATAATTGATTCCATGCTTTTCACCCTCTCTGGGAGGGCGGCTGGTTGCCGATACGGAGAATTCAAGATCAATATCACCTCTACGCAGAAGTTCATTAATTATTGTTGACTTTCCGCAACCGCTGGGCGCGCTGATGATAATAATTTTTCCTTGCTTTGTAGGTGCCATTCGAACTGTACGGTTGATTAAGAATTTACATTACATTGAGCACTTGCTCTTTTATCTGCTCCAATTCGTCTTTCATGCGAACAACGAGTTTCTGCAATTCGGCATGATTGCTTTTTGACCCGAGAGTATTGATTTCGCGGCCCATCTCCTGACTGATGAATCCGAGTTTTTTACCTTGTCCCGGAGTTCCAGCCATTGTTTCCATGAAATAGCGGAGATGCTGCGCAAGACGTTGCTTTTCTTCGTTGATATCAAGTTTCTCAATATAATATATCATCTCCTGCTCAAGGCGGCTTCCGTCATACTCTGCAACAGGGAGCCGGTTGAGATTATCCTCTATTCGGGCTCTTATTTTTGCAACCCTTTCTGTTTCATAAGCAGGTACTTCCGCGAGTAGCTCACTTATGCGTTCAATCCGTTTGGTAAAGAACTCTTCAAGTCGCTCACCCTCACTTCTGCGGTGTGCCATAAGAGCTTCCGCTGCTTTTTCAGCAGCTTCCAGCAATACTGTTACCTCCGATTCCTTGGGCTCGTCATTATTTTCAGGCTTCAGTACATCCGGAAGACGCATCAGCACCGAATACCAGTCAGCCGGTTCGGGAATACCGAGGGTTGCAGACAGTTCCACTATCTGCTTTTTGTAGGCTTCCATAAGTGCAACATTGAATTTTGCCGCTCCGTCACACTTGATGTTTTCAGAAAAAATATTGACCTCAACTTTTCCTCTTTCAAGAGCGTGCCCTATAAGTGAGCGTACTTCCAGCTCCTTATCTCTGAATGCTGAGGGAATGCGCACAGCCATGTCAAGCTGCTTGCTGTTAAGCGATTTAATTTCGCAAGTTATCTTTTTGTCATCTGCTTCGGCAACATATTTGCCATAGCCTGTCATTGATAAAATCATGGTTGAGATTCTTATTTTCTACAAAAGTACGATATAACCTTAAAAACTGCCATTTTCAGCAAACGCTAATCATGAGCTTTATTTTAAGATTAGATTGCCAAAAACTCATTAGGCAATTGACATAACAAAAGTAAAAATTTATCGTGATATATACAAAATCCCCGCCTCCAACTAAATCTTGCGGAGTCCAAAATTCTTATAACATCGCTGCGATATTGCGAACCGATGATAGACGCTTCATAAATGAAGCATCAGACTTTGCCACCTGCATATTATAATCACTTTGCAGATTAAGTAATAAATCTGCCGGAATATTTAATGCCGCCTCTATTAATAAAGCCATTTCTGTATTAACCCCTCTCTTGCCTTTAATAATCTCATTAAGTAGAGAAGGCTTAACACCTATACTTTCAGCGAGCTTTGCCTGAGTAAGACCATTTACCTCCAGTTCATCCTTAATAAGTTCTCCCGGGTGAGTTGGCTCAAACGGAGTGAGATTGTTCGCTATCATATCTGTAGCAACGCCTTGTAATGTAATCATATCAATCGTAATGATTTGAGAGTTCAACAATATTACAGATAGTAAGAATCGGCTCTTCGGTGGTTTCTCGCATAGTAAACTCTATTCTGTACTGGTCATTAACCCTAATAGAGAATCGTCCGGCTTTATTCCCTTTTAGAGCCTCAAAATTCAAAGAGTTAATACGAAACAAGTCTTCTTTACGAGAAGCCCATTTCAGGTAATCTATGCCACGCTTGTAGCGTTTGACTACATCAATTCTGTAACGATGTTTTTTATCGCTACACTCTCCTTTAGTATAGAGGTCTCTCAAATATTCTTCTCCGAATTCAACTATCATATAACTTTATTACGAAGCAAAGATAAGAAAAGTTTTTCGTATTCACAAATTTGTGAATACGGGTCTTCTATTTTCTCTGTGCTTTCATTTAAGTTTGCCGAGAGGTCAAGCCTTATCATTTTTACAGGATATCTTATCATTTTTTCGGATTAATCAAGAGGGCTCAAAACACTATAATCTATTTGCTTGTTGGATTATTGAAATTATTAAGAATTAATATGGCAACCAACGAACAAGCAGTTCTTAACCATCATCATGGCACTCATCCCGTTAAAATAGGAGTAGTCCTGAAAAATTCTCCGATACGCCGGCAGATATAATTAATTTTTTATTTAATCACCAACATCCAATAGCGCAAAGTAAAGATGGCACTGATTGACTATGTTTTCAATATTCTTAGAGATAATCCGGTAATACCTATTTTTCTTACAATAGGACTCGGTTTTTTTATTGGACAATTGAAGTATAAATCCTTTTCTCTCGGTCCGGTCGCCGCTACTCTGATAATAGGAGTAATAATAGGACAGATTGGTATTGACATTTCTCCGACAGTAAGAATCGTTTTCTTTATGCTTTTTCTGTTCAGTATCGGCTACAGTGTCGGTCCGCAATTCTTCCGTTCTCTCAAAGGGCGAGGATTAAAACAGGTTGGATTTGCTGTGCTTGAAGCTCTAGTGTGCGCAGCCACCGTTATAGCAGCATCCAAACTGATGGGCTACGACATGGGTACCGCCTGTGGTCTGTTTGCCGGTTCGCAGACAGCTTCAGCATCGCTTGGCGTTACAGCCGATACAATTCGCTCCCTGAGCATGCCGGATGATGCAAAGAAGGTAATAACAGATATGATACCGGCTTGCTATGCTGTTACTTACATTTTCGGGACTATTGGCTCGGCTTGGATTCTTTCTAATATCGGTCCGTGGCTTCTCGGAGGAATGAAGAAGGTGAAGCAGGAAACAGCTGAGATAGAATCCAAGATGGATGATGGTGAGTTTACACCCGAAGATGGAATGATTGACGCAAATCGTCCTGTCGCATTCCGCGCCTATCGTGCCGAGTCTGATATATTCGATGAACCAAGATCAGTTCAGTATGTAGAGTATATTTTTGCTCAGAAAAATGTGAGGCTCTTCATTGAGCGTCTCAGAATTAAAGGTAAGCTATATGATCCCAAACCGGGTCTAATGATTAGCAAAGGAGACACGATAGTGCTTAGTGGTCGCCGCGAAGTAATCGTCGATGAGGCAGGAATAATAGGGCCGGAGGTGGCAGATAACGAGCTGTTAAGCTTTGGCGCAGAGAATCTGCCTGTTACTGTGTCAAAGAACGGCGCAGCCGGAATGACTTTTGGAGAAATTCGCAAGCAGACATTCATGAATGGTGTAATAATAAAGAGCATGACCCGCAATGGTGTGAGTCTGCCGGCACGATCCAAAACCGAGATTCAGCGAGGTGATGTGCTGACACTGGTAGGATTGCCCAGCAAAGTAGCTATTGCCACGGAGCATATCGGCTATGCCGACCGTCAGACCGAAGCAACCGATATGGTGTTTATAGGAATTGGTATAGCTTTGGGCTGTTTTATCGGTGCGCTATCATTTATGATTGACGGTATCCCGGTTTCTTTAAGCACAAGTGGTGGAGCACTCTTCTCGGGATTATTCTTCGGTTGGCTCCGTTCCCGAAAACCTACATGCGGATATATACCCTCGCAGGTGTCATGGCTGTTTGATAAACTCGGGCTGAATATGTTCATAGCGGTAATTGGTCTGACTTCCGGTCCCACGTTCATACAAGGTATTGCGCAAGTGGGAATAAGCTTGTTTATTGTCGGTATCATCTGCACAATAATACCGCTTGTGGTAATGACGCTTGTAGGACATAAAATCTTTAAGTTCGGATGTGCGGAGACATTAGGGTGTGTTGCAGGCAGCAGATGCGGCGTGGCTTCTATTGGCGCAATTCAAGATGCTTTAGGGAGCAACTTGCCTGCAATAGGTTATACAGTCACCTATGCCACTGCCAACTTTGTACTTGTGTTTTCAAGCATTCTCGTGATAATATTCATCTAAAGTTTTCCAAACAGTTATCCAATAGGCTGATGGATAGCAATTTGTTGAAGCCAAAAAAAACTCGTATTTTTGCAGAAAATATACGACCTTATGGCAGTGATTCTAAATATTGATACCTCAACCGATGTTTGCTCAACAGCTCTGACAGCGGAGGGTGATATTCTAATTCATCGTGAAGATTTCACAGGCAGGAACCATGCGGCTTTGCTGAGCGATTTTATAAAGGTTTGCTTTGATAGGGCGGCTGAGTTGGGGCTTAAGCTTGACGCAGTTGCGGTGTCAATGGGTCCCGGGAGCTACACAGGTCTGAGAATCGGACTGAGTGAGGCAAAAGGACTTGCATATTCACTCGGCATTCCTCTCATAGGTATCGATACATTGAAACTCCTCGCGGTATCAGTAATGTTTTCAGGTGCAGAGATACCTGAGGATGCATTGTTCGCACCGATGATTGATGCTCGCCGAATGGAGGTCTTTACGGCCGTTTACGATATGGCATTGAATCCGCTTCTTGACCCGCAACCGATGGTGCTTGACAGTGACAGTTATTCTGACTTTACGGCGAAGCATCCGGTCCTTTTCTTCGGCAACGGTAGTGACAAGGCAAAAGAAATGCTAAGCGGCAAGAATGCCATCTTTGTTGATGGTATCAAGCCGCTTGCTGTGGATATGCTTGCTCTTAGCGAACTCGCCTGGAGCAAAAAGGATTTTATTGATGTAGCCTATTCAACTCCTTGGTACAGAAAGGAATTTCAGACCACGACTCCCAAGAATAAGTAATATTAGAAAGGAATTGATGAGGGTGTGGTGACGTACCTGTTTTCAAACTCCTGATTGTTCATGCAGAGTATCATGATGCCCTGAATCAATCCGAGCAGCGAAGCCACAGAACCGCAGGTAAAGAGTGATATGAGGAGAAATACTATTCCGCCGGTAGTTTTGCCGAGATAGAAATAGTGTATGCCGAGCCCTCCTAAGAGAATTGCAAGAATGGCTGTGATGCCACGGCTTTTTCCATGAGGGCCGTCAGCAAAAGCGTCATTAGCCATCCATGAATTGTAAGGTTGCTGATACTGCTGATACTGAGACTGATTTGGCTGATTGTAACCGTTATAATTGGGCGGTGTCACAAGATCGCTCTGACAATATCTGCATTTTATAGCCTCCTGACGTATTTCCTCTCCGCAGTAGGGGCACTTTTTCATTTGAGTATCCATTTTACAAATTATGAGCTGATTTTAAGGGCAAAATTAAAAAAGTCCGAGCATAAAATCGCAATAATCGTAGTAAAGAAAATTGAATAGAGTATCGGTCAAATCAAAAACACAGTTAGTGATATTCTCTGCCGCATAATAAACTTGTTTGAAATTATTTGAAATTGAGTGAATTATAGCAGGACTGATAACCGATGATTTCCCAAACTCACACCCTCTGATAATGCTGCCCACAGATATCACTATCAGGCAAGCCCAGCCGACCAAAGCTACAGAAGATGTTGCGGAAAATTTATTTTTCATTTGAATATACATTTCCAATTTCTGCTTTGTTTTTGATACTTAATGTTATATTATCCCAAGGATAACTTACTTTATTGACAGAAATTCCGTCTAATGTAAGCTGACTTTTTCCGGGGGCACTTGTTTCTAAAACAAAGTTTCGGATAGTAGATGTTGCTGCGCTGTCCTGACTCACAGTCATTTCTATGCCATTATGTTTAGTCATTTTGACTTTCATGTCATTTATCTCCGAATCATTGATTTTCAATGAACAGTTCCAGTTACTTGAGACCAGTATATTCATGGAATCAATAGTGGATGAATTAACTCTGATTTTATGGAACTCAGATAGATTTAATTTTTTAGCAGTGATTCCTTCAAGATATAAGCAAATATATTGTTTGTTACTGATGTTGAATTCATTTCCGGAACCGCTTGGAATCATGATAGTGAGAGGACGATGTCCATAAAGAATTACAGAGTACCGGGTATCATCATCGCTGCTGCATTGTAATGAAATATTAAGTGTATCGTTTTCTTCGGTGTAATTTAAGAAATCAGCAATTTCTTCTGAATAAAGCAGTTGAGGCGTGGTAATGGTGTCGCACTGCACAAAACCGATTGATGAATTATTACAGAATACATTGTCTAAAGAAAAGACAATTGAAGAGAATGGTTTTATAACCTGAGTGATTTTTGGGGAATCCTCTGTGATAGTAATTTCTTCATCTTTGAAATTTTGTCCTGTAGATGCTAACACAGCGATTGTAACAAGGGCTACAATCCAAACACCCACAGCGGTGGCGATAAGAATTATAGTAGATTTTTTCATTATTCCGGGAGTTTATTGTTCTTGCAAAATTGTTCATATTCAGCGGCGAGTTCTGTCGGTGTCCAGCCGAAAGATTCAATCCTCTCAAAAAAGTAGGGTAGTTCCTCAGCATAGAAAACCGCTTTGCGCATCGAGATGATTTTTTCACGAGCGCTTTCGGCTACGAAGAATCCGAGTCCACGTTTATTATATACAATCTCTTTTTGCTCAAGATACTCGTATGACCTGACAACTGTATTGGGATTGACCTCTACCTCAGCCGCGTACTCTCTTACAGACGGAATTCTGCTTCCGGGCGCAAATTTGTCAGCTATTATCGCGTCCATAATCCGCTCTGCAAGTTGAAGGTATATAGCTTTGTTCTCGTTAAATGTCATATTTGTTTAACGTTTGGTAGTTATTACATCGGTTTCGCGTAGTCTCCACCAAGCCATACCCCAGTTGAACAGGCATACAATTATTTCAAAGCCCAGGAACAGGTATCCGAAATAATTGCTCATAAAGTGATCCAGATTGGTGTAGGTTTTTCCTTTAGACAAGGAGGAGCCAAGAGTGTAAACTGAAACAGCATATATGAAAAACAGAGCGAAAAACAGGGCGAAAGTCTTGACAGCGGTGTATTTATACCAGAAAGTGCTTCCGAGCACAAAGAAGGACTGGGCTGCAAACGCTCCGACAAATAATATGCACGGCAGCAGAAACGGATATTTGTCATTTGTCAGGTAGGTTAATGCAGCCTTGTTGCCGAATATGGTATATAAAGGTGTTACAGGCGCCACCGTTGGTTTAGTCATCAAATAAATGTCTCTGACAAATTCCGCTATGCATATGGCTAAAATGAAAAATACGGTATATATCACCACATAAACAAACATTCTTGAAATCAGCTTTTCAGAAGAATTTGCAGGTATCATAAGGGTTCGTATTCGCCCTTGCTTAGATTTAAGCTCGGAAAACATAAATGAAACTCCGAGTGCGGCGAAAATATATCCGATTATAATATATGTAGGCACAAGATACGGTATTGCCGGATCAAGATTAGGACTATAGTGTGAGTAAATGCGCTCATAGTTAAGGTCGTTGCTGACTGAAAGCGCAACACATATAAGAATACCCACTACTGCTGCTGCACAGATAAGCAAAAACTTACGGTTTTCAATAATATACAGTCTGAACAGATCAAATGTGCGCGATATGCTGAATCTATTGTTATTCATATATTAAGTCTTTGGTAGTGTTACTAAAAGCATCTTTAAGCGCCTGAGGATTGGTGAGTGCAAACTCAAAGAGTGATTCAAGATTGAGTTCGGTATCAATATCATCCGTATTTGGAAGGATAATATTGGAGCCTCCTACAGAAGGCTGTGCGTAAAGTGCGTTTTCAATAAGCTGCTGCTTGTCGGTGGTGACAAATTTAAGTCGTGACAGAATCTTTGAAACCGGCTGGTCAAAAAGCACTTTGTTTGTCTCTGTAATAATTATATGGTCAAGAATACGGTCGATATCTCTCACCTGATGAGTAGAGATGAGAATAGTGCGATCATCATTCATTGACGAAACAATAAATTTCCTGAATCGGCTTTTGCCCGGAATATCAAGTCCGTTTGTCGGCTCGTCAAGGAGCAAAAGGGGAGTATTACAGGCAAGTGCGAAACACATGAAGGCTTTCTTTTTCTGCCCCATGGAGAGCGCTCCTAAATTCAAATCCGGTGTAAGTTCAAATGTGTCAAGATGTCTGTGCAGATCCTCTTCGCTGAAATTGGGGTAAAAACGCGAATTTAGGCTAAGGTACTTATTCAGTGAAATAGAGGGCAAGTCAAACTCCTCCGGCACAATGAAAATATCGCTTATAGCAGTTGGTCTTCTTAGCCGTGTATCAATTCCGTTAAAAAGTACTTTACCGGAATCCGGAGTAAGCAGACCGGCAATCAGATAGAGTAGTGTGGATTTACCGGCACCATTTCTGCCGAGCAATCCGTAAATGCCTCCGGGAGCAATATCCAGGGAGAAATCCTTCAGCACCGGAGTTTTCTTTTTATAGGCAAATGAGATATTCTGTACTTCAATCATAGTGTATTAGTATAATAGTACACTGCAAATGTAGATATAATAATTCCAATTCTCCAAATAATTAACTAAAAAAATTGAATGGAGTTCAGATTGTTTTTGCTAACTGATTGAGCAGAAGAATGATATGAGAAAAGGTGTTGCTATATCAATCAGCACCCCGCACACTATAGCGGCAGGAAGATAGTCGAGTCCGCACCACTTCTTAATAGCGGGCAGGCAAACATCTACAGCCGTCACACCGGCCGCGGCAATCTCAGCCTCCGGCGAGAACCATTTCACAATCCAGGGGGCGGCAACAAGAGCGAATAGTTCTCTGAAAATATTGGCAAGGAGTGCAACCGTAGCCACCTCGGCAGCAATAGTAACTCCCAGAGTCGGTTCCATAAGATTGCCTATCAGCAGCGAGGATAACGAATAATAGCCGCAGGCACTCCCGACAGCCATGTATTGAGTCACTTCTCTGCCAAATATCGGGGCTAAGAGCAAACCGGCAAAGGCTGAAAACAATATGGCTCCAATAATAATGGCGACGGGCATGATAAAGAGTCTCGGCGATATGCTTTTGAGAATTTGAGGTAACTGTGAGTTGGATCCGATGCTGATGCCTGCCTGAAGCATCAGCAGATAAAGTAGCCATAATGATGCCTTGTGAACCAATTCGGTGCCTGTCTGAAAATATAATCCGGCAGCGCACCCCGCAATAAAGCAGCTGATTGTGACAATGCTCCCTTTCATTTCAGTTTTTTCTTAGATATCTTCTTATTGCAGATACAGCTATCATACTGCCTGCAGTGGCAAAAGCACCGAGAATTATGGACTCACATCCGAGCGATGGCAAATGCTCGATTAGATAGGGATTGGAGCCTACGCTATAGCCGAGTGCGGCTATCAGCACCCATACAGTTAAAGTCATCGCAGAGGTGAACTTTTTGACGCTGTTGAATGAATGCAGCAGTCGCCCAAGTGCTATGCCGGCGAGTAATATTGCAATAATCTCAATCATGGTGCAAAATTACGCAAAAAGTCCGGAGTGGATTATGCCACCCCGGACTTTATATAATTAATAAGGAGTAATATCAATTATTTGACAGGAGAGATTCTGAGCTTGTAGCTCATCGGCTCGTTGGGAACACGATACTTCGGAAGGGTATCAACATCAGCACCGCATGACGCATTGCCCACACCTCTTGTCCAGGCATCAAGATGGAGAACATTGTAAGGTCTCGGAGTCATTTCCCAGAAATGAGAGGCATTCATGAGATCGGCATCAGTATAGGGGAGAATAGAGAAGCTTACATTGCCCTCAGTTTCAATTGAGATACCTCTGCCCTCGGCATCGAGGAGAATCAGTTCGCGGAGACCTTCACGTCCACCGGTACTCTGCGGTTTGACATAGCGTTCCGGCATTTCAGCAACAGTGGTGGTGTAGCGTCCGACCATAGCACCATCCTTTCGGTCGTTATAGTTTTCAAACGGACCGTAAGCATAGTAATTCACAAAGTTAAGCGCCGGGTTGATACCTGCTGAAAGACCGGCACGACGAAGCTTGTCGGTGTGGGGAACAAAATCCACATTCATATCAACCGTTCCGTCAGGATAGAAAGTGTAAACTATTTTGGTGTCACACTTTTCACCTTTTCTGTCAGTGGTCAGTTCGATATTTTTACCGACTTTGCGGAATGATACCATTGCGGTATCTTGCATACCGGAAATAGTGTCGGTATAACGGTCGTTTTCAATCCATCTGTGGTTATCGAATTGAAAACCAAGACTATCTGCAATCACATCAATACTGTCTATGCTTAATTTGGTGATAATTCCGGTAATCTTATCAACTTCAGCCATAACCTTGTCGTTAGTGATGCTTAGTGTATCGCCTACTGTTGTTACTTTGAAATTTGCGCCCTTACCTTTGGCTTTAGCCTTGTAAGGTGCAAGCGGGGCACGTTTGGCTATTTCAAACTGAGCCTGTGCAACCGGATGACCCGCATTGGCGAAAGTTTGCTTGGCGTGGTATGAAACAACTAAATTAAGCATTACTTCACTGCCGACAGGTGCTTGTGCAACAGGCACATAATATGTTGCACTATCTCCCGGCTGAATGTCTTCAAGCGGTATTACCTTGGTTTCAGTCTCTTTCCCGTTAACGACAGATGAAACTTTAAGGTCCAAGCCTCTGAGCGAACGGAAATTGTATCGGTTTACTATAGTAACCTCAGCCTTATTACCTTTAATTTTGTCAAGGTGGAACTTGATGAACTGGTGTGCAGCGCGCACCTCCATCAATTTAGCACTTTCCTCTCTGGTCGCAGGAATGATACCATTGGAGCAGAAATTGCCCTGATGAGGACCGGGGTAATCATATCCTGTGTGAAGGCGATAAACACCCTGTTTAATTTCCTGCGGGTCATAAATGGCTTGATCAACCCAGTCCCAGATGCACGCACCAACTGTGCTGTTTGAACTCTCGATAACATCCCAGTATTCCTTAAGGTTGCCGATGGCGTTACCCATAGCGTGGGCATACTCGCATATCAGCATCGGCTTGTCAAGATTGCTTGTGTATGTATTCATCCAAGCCATTCCGGGATACATTTTTGAATAGAAGTCTGAGTAACGGCTACCTCCGTAAGGCTTGTCAATACGGGTTCCCTCGTAGTGAACCGGTCTGTCATCAAGTTTTTTTGCTGCGTTGTAACATGCCTCGAAATTGTCACCATTGCCCGCCTCATTTCCGAGTGACCACATTATTACAGAGGGATGATTACGGTCACGGAGTATCATTCGGTCAACACGGTCAACAAATGCAGGAATCCATGACGGCATATCGGAGATTTCCTGATTGGCATGGTCTTCAAGGTCAGCCTCATCTATAACATAAAGTCCGAAGTGGTCATACATTGCATACATCCGTGCATTGTTGGGGTAGTGGCTCGTTCTGACAGTGTTGATATTGTTCTGTTTCATAAGAGTGACATCACGAAGCATGGATTCTGTGCGCACCGCTCTTCCGTAAAGAGGATCGCTGTCATGACGGTTAACTCCTTTAAGAAGCACTCTCTTGCCGTTGATATAAAGAAGACTGTCCTTTATTTCAACTTCTCTGAATCCATGTTTGGTAGAGAATGCCATTTCTTCACCTCCGTTTGCATTGCGTTGAATCACATCCACAGTATATAGGTTGGGCGTTTCAGCATTCCACAACGCTACACCGTTCATGTCAAATTCCGCAACCACAGGTTTTTTGTCTGCCAGATTATGGGATACGGTTTTGGTTGCAACCGCTTTGCCGGTTGGGTCATAAACTTTCACATCATAGGTTCGTGTGCCGGTGAGATTATCACGATTGTCCACATCGAGTGCGACTTTCAGTTTAGCATCCTTATAATCGTTGGACAAGGTGGAGGTTATGCGATGGTCACGCACAGATGCCATCGGCACATTGTAGAGAAATACATCGCGGAAAATTCCACTCATGCGGAACATATCCTGACACTCCAGATATGAGCCGTCGCTCCATCTGAAAACTTGCACCGATATAGAATTAATACCGGGTTTCAGATATTTAGTGATATCAAACTCGCTGACGTTATTGGCTCCTTGGGTATAGCCTACATACTCACCGTTTATCCATACGTATGCTGCGGAGTATATTCCACCGAAATGAAGGAAGGTACGATTACCCTCCCAGTCCTTAGGCAGATAAAAGTTCCTTCTGTATGAACCGACCGGATTAATTCCGTAATTCTTACCGTTGTCATTAAATCCATTTCGGGCGTAGATAAACGGTGGAGTGTTGCTGTGGGGATATTCTACATTTGCATATATAGGTTTGTCATATCCTTTCATCTCCCAGTTTGAAGGCACTGAGATAGTATCCCAGCTTGATAGGTTATATCCGGGTTCAAAGAAGTCTTTCGGACGTTGTGAGGGCTCAGGCACGAGTTTGAAGCGCCATGTGCCGTTTAATGACATATATTTGTCGTTGACCGGAACAGTCCAAGGCGTAGAGTAATAAGCTTTATCCGCTTTCATGGCTGCTTCGTTGGCATACGGCATTATTGTTGCTATGCCGGGTTCTTTATTTTCCTGAAAAATAAGTTCGTTTTCCCAGTAGTTAGAGCTACTGCCTTTTGACATATTTACGGAAGTGATGGCTGAGCCACCGTCAACCGGCAGGAATATGAATTTGGCGGCAGGCTCAATCATCGCGTCTTTGTGAGGTATAAGAGTTAATTCGCCAAACTGCTCCACAGCGATACACATACCGGCATAGTTTGTCGATATGATATTGAATGATTGTGGATACACAGGATTTATTTTCCAAAGTTGAGCTTCATCAGAGCCGTTGTTTCTTCCTAAGGTTACTTGTTTACCGTTGACTCTTATAGCCAATCCGCTCTCTGCATTTATGAAGCGCCAGCTGCCGGACAGGCGGGTGATACGCCACATTTGAGATCGTTTGATTTCATTGTCTGTGTTGGTTACAAGTTTTACGGTAGAACCGACTTGCTCAAAGTTGCACTGCCGGTTTTTCTCCATAACGATTCTGTAGAGTTTATTGCTGTCAAAGCTCACGCCTTTGTTCTGTGACTGCGCCAAGCCAGCAAAGGGCAGCGCCAACGCAAACAAAAGAGTGAGAATGCAGCGGAAAGATGGTTTAGACATAAGTGGTATTAAAGTGGTTATTATTATATTATGATTACAAAGTTAACTAATTAAGATTAAACATTGTGGAATAAATTTCAAAATAAAGATTAAATACAAAAAAAGCTGCGCCGGAATCTTAAGTTCAGGCGCAGCTTATTTAACTTAGTAGAGTAGTTTATTCAGCCGGATCGAGCACTATTGTGCGGTAGTTTTTCTGGTTGAGCATATCTTTCATGAATGAGGAGATATCGGCGGGTTTGATTGAGTTGATGCTTTCAATGTTACCGTTGAAAGTGTCTATGCCGTCGTTGCACCAACCGGTGATAGCGCCGAGCCATGAGCCGTTTTTCTCTTTGGCTTCGGTGTAGCTTTTTACCATAAACTCAATAACCTTGGCAAACTCTTCAGTTGACACGGTTGTGGTCATATCTTCAAACTGTCCGCGGATAGCCTTGAAAACCTCCTCTTTCAATTCGGGTTTCATTGGTGAACCGGTCATAACTGTTGCCTGACCGGAAGACCTGCCGAGTGAGCCGGATGCACCGATTGAATACACTGCGCCCATCTCTTCGCGCACGAGGTCATTGAGTCTCTTTGAAAGAATCTGACCGGCAACCGATACAATCTGCTGTTCACGCATGGTGAAAGGCTCTTTGCCCCAGCTTATGATATTGAAGATTGTCTGGGGAGTCTGCATCTTGGTGGTAAAGGTGTTGACTTCTGTGCCTGGTGCGATAGTAAATCCGGCTGGAAGAGTCTGTGCCTTGCGGCTTGCAGTAGCTTTGTTGCCGGGTAGAGAGGCAATATACTGCTCAACAAGAGGCTTGAGGGCTTCAATATCCACGTTACCTACAAATACAAAGTTGTAATTTGCGGCGTTTGCTGTCAGAGTCTTCACAATTTCAAGAATCTGCTCACGGTCGGCACCTGCTATAACAGTTGTGCTTAGCTGACGGTTGAAGGGGCTTGAATAGATTGTTTCATAAAGCTTGCTGGAGAATACAAACTGCGGGTCATTTTCGTTGTTCTGCAAAAGTCCGGAGTAAGTTTTCTTAAGGGCTTCAAACTCATCGGCATTCAATTTGAAATCAGTGAATGTCATGTAGATAAGCTCCATAAGTGTAGCAATATCCTTTGGAGTGGTGTTACCGCTTAAAGTGCTGCTTATCGGGCCGAAGCCGAAGCTGGCACCAACCTGCTTGCCGCTGAGATATTTTTGCAAATCGGAGTGTGTGTATGTGCCGAGGCTGTACTCTGAGAGCGCGTACGGGCTGAAAATCACACTGTTGGCGTAATTGTCGCCGAATTTGCCGGCATAGCCGCCGTTTGCAACAGCACTGAATAATATTTCGTCATCCTTAAATGCTGTTTTCTTTACAATTACGGTTGCACCATTGGACAGTTGCCACTCTTCCGCATCCCATTGATTGTTGTGCTTTACAGATACAATCTTACCGGCGGGACGGATATTTTCGATAAGTGGCTCCGACTTGACTTCGTCAACGAAGGGCTCGATAGTTTCAGCATCAATAGCTGCAAGAGCATCAGCGAAATTCTGCTCTGTGGGATATGTCATACCATCCTTTTCAGGAGTCATAGCCATTACAACACGGTTGCCGGGAGTGATTCTCTGAGCCATGAACTGGTTGATTACTTCAAGAGGCAGCATAGCTGCAATCTGTTGGTACATAGGCCATTCAACTTCTATTCCGGGAATTGGCTCATTGTCAAGGAAATTATGCACATACTCCTGCACGTAGCTGTTGTTTTCACGCTGACGGCGGTTGTTGTAAGTGCGCTCAACACGGCTCAGAAGCTCGCTTTTGGCACGGTCAAATTCTCCTACAGTGAATCCACCGCGCTGAGCTCTGAGAATTTCACGATATGCTGCTGCCAGAGAGGAGGGGAGATTACCGTCTTTGTCAAGCACAATCATTGTAAGGGCATCTTTGGTCTTGGATAGGAAGAACTCACCGAAATTGATTGATGCTGAACCGAAGGGTGCATCAGGTTTAGAAGATATGTCATTCAGGCGGTGAGAAAGCATAAGCTCGATCATATCCTGAATATATGCGGCTGCATAGTAAGCCTGGGTGTTTTTGAGTGAATCGGGGAATGTATCATCTTTAAACATCATGAACGCGATAGCGTTTGTCTGTTCAGGGTCTTTGCCTATGGCGTAAATTGTGCCTTCATTGTCTGCAACCGGGAAATAAACTCGTTCAGCGGCATTTTCAGGCATCTCTATATCAGAGAACATCTCTTTGATTTTGTTCTCGATTCTATCTACATCAATGTCGCCTACAACAATTATGCCCTGCTGGTCCGGACGATACCACTTTTCATAGTAATCGCGAAGAGCCTGGTGGGGGAAGTTGTCAACAACCTCCATAATTCCGATAGGCAGACGGTAAGCATACTTGTCGGTAGGATAAACTGTGGGAAGAATCTTTTCAATAATTCTCATTTGTCCTACGTTTGATCTGCGCCACTCTTCGTGGATAACCGCTCTTTCCGCATCAATTTCCTCCGGTAGCAGAAGGAGGTCGTTTGCCCAGTCGTGAAGAATAAGCAGACATGAGTCCTGAACACCTTCGCGGGCAACAGGCACGTTTGAGATATTGTAAACAGTCTCGTCTATGCTTGTGTATGCATTCAGATTTACCCCGAATTTAACACCCACGCTTTCAAGCCAGTTGATAAGGTTTTTGCCCGGGAAATTGGTGGTGCCGTTAAAGCACATATGCTCAAGGAAGTGGGCGAGACCTCTCTGGTTGTCTTCTTCAAGTATTGAGCCTACTTTCTGGGCAATGTAGAAATCAGCCTGACCTTTCGGATACTCGTTGTGACGGATGTAATATGTCAAGCCGTTAGGCAAGGTGCCGATACGCACCTCTTTGTCTGTCGGAAGCTGCGGAATCATCTGGGCTGAAACCGTGGCCGGCAGAACAGCGGTGATACAAAGAAGCGCCGCTGAGATTAGGTTGGATATTTTCATACTGTTGATATAAATTAGTATGTGTAAATAATTGGAATATTTTTGGCAAAGGTAATGATAATTAGGATATTTGCAACTATTTTTTGAGCGCATTTACAATAATTTCAATAGCCTTAATCCTCGGACAAAATCTTGTAATCGCTCATAAATCTATGATACTGCACAATACCGATAGCAAGTCCTACTATTGCCCCGGCAATAACACCGGCAATCATATAGGTATTGCTGATAAATGCGGTTAATATCAGTCCTATAATGGTAATACATATCGGAATAAGCACAATCATGCAGATGTGATGGATGCGCTTGTATTTGCTGACGAGGCTACACACTGTGCTGACGCTCATCGTGTTAAGGTTTATGCTCTTTAATCCGCGCATAAGGTAGATGTCCATAAAGGCTGCAATGTAAAAATATACAGCCATCACGCATGGAATGATTAAATTGTAAGGGGTATTTATATGGTCGGATTTGAACCATCCTAACATACATATAGGCATACAGAAACTGATGCAGGCAAAAGTTTTGTATCTGTTGATGAGGTTGTCAAGTGATGTCCTGCGGTTACAATTGAACCGGCTGCCGTTGTCAGAATTAAGTTGTTTTTCAATTCGTTCAAGACGTGTACGGGTGTCAAGCCACGCGCTCCTTAGTTCTTGATCTGTCATGGTTTACTGTTGTTTTTTGAAATTAGACTTCAGTTTTTCCCTTATCCGGTGGAGTTTAACGGCAACTGTGTTGCGTGGGTAGCCCATCACTTCTGCAATTTCCTCGTATGGCACTTCGTCAAGCCATAAAAGTATCAATGCCCTGTCTTCAAGAGGCAGCGAGGCAATCATTTCGTAAAGTTGAACCACTCTGTCGTTTTCACAATCGCTATCCTCGGTCGGTTCAATGATTCCGGTGAGAGGCTGCTCCTTTCTCGTTGCCTGTTTGCGCGCTGCAGTCACGCAGGTATTGAGGGCTACACGGTAAATCCATGTAACAATGGAGCTTTCTCCGCGAAAAGAATCCATTCCGCGCCAAAGGGTCACAAGAACATCCTGCCTCAAATCATTGAAATCATCGGTGTTGTCGGCAAACGAATAGCATATTCGGTTGATAATTCCACCATGGTTTGAAATAATCTGAGTAAACCTTGTCTCGGCTTCCCGAGACCGGCTGTCAGTCTGCATTATTTCTTCCGCAAATTGCAGTAGAGAGAATAGTAGCGGGTGATTGATTGCGTAAGTTACCATTTAGGGAAAAATTCTTTTTATACTGTTTGACGCAACAACAGGGTCAAATAGTTTCATTCCCATGAAAAAAAATTAGTTTGTGCCAAAATATCGGTAAGTACTGAGGTCGAATCTCTCGACAATGAATGTGAATGACGATAAAAAATGTATTGAGGGTAGATTGTTGAATTCGCTAAATGATAGGCTCTTAGCGGCGGCGCTCAAATGCCTCAAGCATACCGCATAAGGTGGCTCGTATTTCTTTGAGTCTGGCGACAGCCCTTGCTGTGTTTTCCATCCCTTTGGGATTGTTGCGCATCTCTTTTTTTGCCGCCTCAATGTGGAGCCCGCGATCCTTTACAAGATACTTGATAATCTGGAGGCGTTCCATATCTGCCTGAGAATAGAATCGGGTGCCTCTGGCATTGCGCTTGGGACGAAGATTGCCGAATTCGCTCTCCCAGAAGCGCAGGGTTGATGCCGGCACATCGAGGAGCACCGACACTTCGCTGATTTTATAATATTTCTTTTCTGAACCGTCCATATATAATTGATGCTTGCAAATATACTCAAAAAAAGGTAATTTTGTCATCGTTATCGCGCGCGCAAGCGCGTACATTTATATAATAGAAATATCAATAAATTCTAATATGCTGACAGCAAAGCAAATCCGCCAGTCGTTCAAGGATTTTTTTGAATCCAAGAACCACCGCATCGTTCCTTCAGCTCCTATGGTTGTGAAGGATGACCCCACACTCATGTTTACAAATGCCGGTATGAACCAGTTTAAGGACATTATTCTTGGTAATGCCGCTGTTAAATATCCCCGTGTTGCCGACTCGCAGAAATGCCTGCGTGTAAGCGGCAAGCACAATGACCTTGAAGAGGTGGGCATGGACACATATCACCACACTATGTTTGAAATGCTCGGCAACTGGTCTTTTGGCGATTATTTCAAGAAAGAGGCTATCGACTGGGCTTGGGAATATCTTGTGGATGTTCTTCATCTTGACCCTAAGCGTCTTTATGCAACTGTGTTTGAAGGCTCTCCGGAGGAGGGGCTTACACGCGATGACGAAGCTGCTTCTTATTGGGAGAAACATCTACCCGCTGACCATATTATCAACGGCAACAAGCACGATAATTTCTGGGAGATGGGCGACACCGGACCCTGCGGACCCTGCTCGGAAATTCACATCGACCTCCGAAGCGACGAGGAGAGAGCGGCGGTATCGGGTCGCGAGCTCGTAAACCATGATCATCCTCAGGTTATTGAAATATGGAATCTTGTATTCATGCAGTACAACCGTAAGGCTGACGGTTCGCTTGAACCGCTGCCCGCAAAGGTTATTGATACCGGTATGGGATTTGAGCGACTCTGCATGGCACTTCAAGGCAAAACATCCAACTACGATACAGATGTTTTCACACCTCTGATTTCAACAATAGCAACTCTTGCAGGAAAGAAATACGGTGAGAACCCGAAGGTGGATATTGCTATGAGAGTTATTGCGGATCATGTCCGCACAATAGCTTTCTCAATAGCCGATTCACAGCTGCCCGGCAATGCAAAGGCTGGATATGTTATTCGCCGAATTCTCCGAAGAGCAGTGCGTTACGCCTACACTTTCCTCGAGCAGAAACAGGCATTTATGTATCGCCTCGTTGATACTCTTATTGACACCATGGGTGAGGCTTATCCCGAAATTAAGGCACAGCGGGAACTTATCATGAAGGTTATAAAAGAGGAGGAGGAAGCATTTTTGCGCACTCTTGAAAATGGCATAAAGATGCTTGAAAATGCCATCGCTGCAGCAAAGGCTGCCGGCAAAAACGAAATTTCCGGTAAGGAGGCATTCGTGCTCTACGATACTTACGGATTCCCGCTTGATCTTACGGAGTTGATTCTCAAAGAAAACGGCATGACTCTTGACCATAAGGGCTTTGAAACAGAAATGGAAGCTCAGAAGGCAAGGGCAAGAAACGCTGCCGCTATTGAGGCAGCCGATTGGGTTGTGGTTAATGAAGGTGAACCAGAATTCATTGGTTATGATTTCGTGGAAACTCCTGCAAGGATTCTCCGTTACCGCAAAATCAAGCAGAAAAAAGGGGAGTACTATCAGATTGTGCTCGACAAAACACCTTTCTATGCTGAAATGGGCGGACAGACCGGAGACCGTGGAACTCTCACCGACTCTCAGGGACGGGTAACTGAGATTTTCGACACCAAACGTGAAAACGGTATGGGTGTGCATCTTGTTAATAAACTGCCTGAAAATGTAGCCGATACATTCACAGCAAAGATTGATGAGGACGCCAGAACCTCTACATCTTGTAACCACACGGCTACCCACTTGCTTCATCGTGCCCTCAGAGAGGTGCTCGGCACTCATGTTGAGCAAAAAGGTTCTTTTGTTTCGCCTGAAGTTCTCCGCTTTGACTTCTCTCACTTCCAGAAACTCACTCCCGAGGAGCTTTCTAAGGTAGAAAAACTTGCAAACAAGATGGTGCGTGAGGCTATTGCAAGAGATGAACACCGTAATGTGCCTATCGCTCAGGCAAAGGAAATGGGAGCGATGGCATTGTTCGGTGAAAAATATGGCGACGAAGTAAGAGTAATTAAATACGGAGATAGTGTTGAGCTTTGCGGTGGCACCCATGTGGCAAATACCGGAAATATCGGAATGATTAAGATCGTTTCTGAAAGTAGTATTGCTGCCGGCATCCGTAGAATAGAGGCTATCACCGGAGCCGCAGTTGAAAAATCGGTTGACGATATGGTGAATACCATGCGCGAGATTGGTTCTATGCTCAATAATGCCCCGGATGTAGTGTCTGCTCTCCGCAAGGCTATTGAGGAAAATGCTGATTTGCGCAAGCAGGCTGAGGACTATTTCAATGAGCGTGCTGCTGCACTTGCAAAAGAGGCTATTGAATCGGCTAAAACACAAAATGGAGTTAAGATTGTTTCACTCAGAGGTGTAAGGCTCCCGGACATGGCTAAAGCTGTTGCATTTGCTGTAAGAGCTGCTTCACCTGAGGCAACGATTTTTGTTGGAGCTACAAGCGATGTTTCCGGAAAGCCGCTCCTCACAGTTATGGTTACGGAAGATCTTGTAAAGGCAGGACACAATGCTTCCCAAATGGTTAGGGAAGCAGCCAAAGCTATCAAAGGCGGTGGTGGAGGTCAGCCCGGCTTCGCACAGGCGGGTGGCAAGGATGCTGAAGGACTTTCCTCAGCGTTTGAAATTCTTGTTGAATCTGCCGCTAAATAAGGTATTAGGTTTCTATAAATAGAAAAGGCTGTGCAATTTGCACAGCCTTTTTTAGTCTATTATCAGATATGTTATATCCGGCATACGCATAGCCCCCACTTTCGTATAGGCACAAAAAAAAGAGTCGAATCAACTGATTCGGCTCTTATCTCTTGTCGTAGCTTACTATTATTCAGCAACTACAGCTGCAGAGTCAGCACATGCGCTATCGCAAGCTGCGCTGTCAACAACAGCAACTTCTTCAACAACAGCTTCCTCAACAACTACAGCTGAATCAGCAGCTTCAGCAGCTTTGTCAGAAGAACCGCAAGAGAAAAGAGATACGCTGAAAAGAACAGCAAGCATTAAAACTAACTTTTTCATTTTTCTTTTTGATTTAATATTAAAACAATTTTTAGCTTCAAAAACGATGCAAAGGTAATACTTCTTTATGACTCTGCAAGCGTTTTTTACTTTTTTTTTCCTCAAAATCATGTTTTTCTTTAAAAAACCACAATTTTTGTAGCTTTCACACTCCGGATTTAACAATTTTATCACTCTCTGGTGCTTTTCGCTACTATTTCGTTTGCCAGAGCTACCGCTTTGGTTATGTGGTCACAGATATGGTCCTCGCCTATGAGATGCTCCACATTAGCGTGCTCAAGCACCTTATGAACATTCTCGTTTACACCGCTGAGAACAACATGGATGCCTTCCGACTGCGATGACTTTATAAGAATCTCAAGGTTATGAACACCCGTAGCATCGATAAACGGAACCTTGCGCATTCGAAGAATCCTTACAATTGGCTTGTTTGCCATCGAGTTGCGCATAAGTTCGTCAAACTTGGTGGCTACACCGAAGAAGAACGGGCCGTCTATTTCATATATCTCCACGCCGTGAGCAACATTCAGCACCTCATGCACTGTAGCCTCGCTGCCTTCGGCAACATCAAGCTGCTCGGAATAGACGCGTATCTGGGTGTTTTCCATAACACGGCGTAAAAACAGGATGATTGCGAGAAGCAGACCGATTTCTATTGCAATTGTGAGATCAAAAATCACTGTTAGCAGAAATGTAACAGTCAGAACTGTCACATCGCTCTTCGGGTTGTTCATAATACCCTTGATTGTGCGCCAGCCGCTCATATTATAACTTACCATTATAAGCACGGCGGCGAGAGTTGCCATCGGCACAAGATTGATAAGAGGCATCAGAAACAAGAAGATGAGCAAAAGCACCAGAGCGTGAACTATGCCGGCAACCGGGGTACGTCCGCCATTGGTAATATTGGTCATTGTGCGTGCTATCGCACCTGTCACAGGAATACCGCCGAAGAAAGGCACAACTATATTGGCAACACCCTGACCGATAAGCTCTGTGTTGCTGTTTGTGCGTGAACCGGTCACACCATCGGCTACTGTTGAAGATAGCAGAGACTCTATAGCGCCAAGTATCGCTATGGTAAATGCCGAGGGGAGGAGTTGATTGATAGTTGCCATATTCAGCACAAAGCCGTGAGGCTCCGGTATATCAGTGGGAAGGGTGCCGAAGCGGTCACCGATAGTTTCGATATGAAAGCCGGGCATGGAGTTGATAAACCACACAAGCACAGTAACGATTATTATTGAAATTAGCGCACCCGGAAGTTTTTTTGAAATTTTGGGAGTTGCTATTATAATAAGGAGTGACACTACTCCAACGGCAAGGGTTGTCCAGTCAATATTGCCGAAGTTTCTTATATATTCACCCCACTTGGGTATGAATTCACTCGGAACATTCTTGAGCCCGAGACCGAAAAAGTCATTTATCTGTGTTGAGAAAATTGTCAGGGCAATGCCGGCGGTGAAACCTACAACGATTGGATAAGGGATGAACTTTATTACGGTTCCGAGATGAAATAATCCCAATAGCACCAATATTAACCCTGCCATAAGGGTGGCTATGGCAAGACCCTGCAAGCCGTAAGTGGCTATGATATTGTAAACTATAACGATGAATGCGCCGGTAGGACCGCCTATCTGAACTGAGCAACCACCTAATGCTGACACAAGAAAACCGCCGATGATAGCTGTGATAAGTCCCACTGTAGGACTTACACCACTCGCTATACCGAAGGCTATGGCGAGTGGCAACGCCACTATGCCTACAACAACACCGGCTATTAAGTCACTTTTTAGACGCTTGGCATCGTAATGCCTCAGCGCAGAGAAGAGCTTGGGTCTGAAATCGATTGATCCTGATAGATTCATAGACTTTGCAAGTAAAAAATGTGATGCGGCGCAATAAAAACGCCGTGTTATTTTTGAAACTGCAAAGTTATGCCTTTATTACCAAAATCAACACACTTTCACTGAATTTTTAATTGCCTTTTATCAAAAAAGAGCGAAACAAATTTTTATTGTCGAACCGGCTATTAATAGGCTTTACGGTATTTATCTTCACCCATGGTATCCTCAAGAATACTCAGATACGAACTGTAGCGGCTGCGAGATATCAGATTGTCTTCCACAGCTGCGCGAACCGCGCAACCCGGCTCATGAGTATGGGTGCAGTTATTATATTTGCAGTCGGCGGATACTTTGAATATCTCCGGAAAATAATGTGCCACCTCATTACGGTTTATATCAACAGTGCCGAACCCTTTCACTCCGGGAGTGTCAATGATGAAACCACCGGGAGCAGGGAGTTCGAACATCTCTGAAAACGTTGTGGTGTGCATTCCTGTATCATGAACGCTGCTTATCTCGGCTGTGCGGAGCTCAAGACCCGGAATCAAACGGTTTATAAGTGTGGATTTCCCAACACCGCTGTTGCCGGACAGCAAAGTGGTTTTTCCGGCAAGATGTTTCCGCAGTTCATCAATTCCTTCGCCTGACTCGGCGGAGGTATGAATTACCGAATAGCCGATTGAACGGTAGAGATATGTCACAGCTTCAAGATATTCCTCTCTTTCACTGTCGCCTTTGCATAGATCTGTTTTGTTGATAACCAGAGTGGCGGGAATAGCATAAGCTTCAGCGGTAGCGAGAAAGCGGTCTATGAATGTTGTGGAAGTAACAGGGTGGAAAAGTGTGGCTACAAGGCACGCGCTATCTATATTAGCCGCAATTATATGAGCTTCCTTGCTAAGGTTGCTGGAACGGCGTATTATGTAGTTGCGTCGTGGAGAAATGGCGGTGATGTATGAGTCACCGGATTCGCTCGGTCGCACTTCGACTTTGTCACCTACCGCTACCGGATTAGTTGTGCGTATCCCTTTGATGCGGAAATTACCTTTTATTTTGCAAGGCATTTCAGTTCCGTCATCTGTGCGGACTATATAGGAGCTACCCGTATTTTTTATTACTGTTCCTTCCATAAATTTGTAAATAAAAGAGACTGTGACAAACTTTTTGACACAGCCTCTGAGACGTTTTACAATGTAACGGATGAATAAAGCCGTATCACAATCTGTATTCAGATTCTTCGGCTACTCACACATCAGTTACATTTGCAATCTGATATAGAAATTTAATTCTAATTGTCGATTGGGAATTACTTAACGAGACGAACAAGAAGTTCTTTATCTTCTGCGCTTTCCTCAAAGGCTACTTTTCCTTCGCGGGCAAGCCAGCCGAGAGCTGCATAAACTTCTTTGTCTTTAAGTTTGGTCATTTTTTTGATTTGCTTAAGGCCGAGAACATCAGCTTCATTGAGAGAGTTCCACACAAGTCCGGCAAATGTTCCGATTGTCTCAGTGTTCATTGTAAAAAAGTTTATTTGTTAAACATTATTATGTCTGTGCATAACTATTTTTAATGTGCGCTGCAAAGTTACGACTTTTTTATCATTCTCTGCTATTATTTAACTAACAATTTTTCAATGAGATAAGTTCACGCTCAAATTTGTAATGTTTTCATAACTGTTTTTTCATATCTCAATTGGCTCTTATTTGAGAAATTGCTGTACCCGTTGTTGCGACACACCGAGTTTCACTGCTCGTTTGGCATCCGATTTGGCATCATCGTTTCTGTACCTCATCTTGTTCAGTACCGCGCGGTACAGGTATAGTTCTCCTTCCGATGGATTGATTCTCAGACCTTCGGCTATATCAGAGGAAGCATCATTTAGATTGGCTGTCATTATTCGGCACAGTGCTCTTACCGCATAATATTCTGCCTGAGGGTCTTTCTCAATTACTTTTGTCAGGGGAGAAATAGCCTCGGCATATCTACCGGTAGAGGTGTATATATTGCCGGCTAATATTAGTGCCAATTGGTTGTCAGGCGAATACTGTAACAATGTGTCAAGATCAGCTTCTGCATCGCTCGCTTTGCCTTTACGCATATAATAATTTATTCGCATCGCTCTGGCTCGTACATTAGCGGTATCTATGGCAAGTATGCGGTTGCAGTCGCTGAGAGCCTCGTCATATTTACCCAATGCTTCATAAACGGTTGCTCTGTTGGCAAGTACTGGCACCGTGCGCGGAGCTATGTTGCAGGCATCGGTGAGGGTGCTGAGGGCAAGAGAGTCTTGCCCCTGGTAAAACTGTATCATTCCCAGATTTGAAAGTAGCAGCAGATTGGCAGGGTTTGCTGGCTCCATGCGCATTGCTGTGCGCAGATATTTCTCTGCAATCTCCCAGTCACCTTTTGCTATCGCACTGTCAGCCGCTCCCATCATTTTTATATAAGGTGTCTCATCTGCAAAAGATTTGGCAGGGGAGCACCATAATGATGCGGCTGTTATAAACAGTATGGCAAGCTTGATTTTGTATGTCATCAGTTTTTTATTGTATGTGGCGCAAAGATAGTCAGATATAGTGAACTTGCAATAATTGTTTTGTGTTATGTTAAAAAACAAACAACTAAACCACCGATATGAAAAGTAACATTTACACTCTTATAATATTTTTTGCAACCATATTCGCCATAGCTTCGTGTGAAAATGACGTTTGGGAGGATTTGCCTTCACCGGTTGCCAATTTTTTCACAACCTATTTTCCCGGGCAGGAGGTTAACAGTTATACCACCGGGAACAATGAAAGCATTGCAACAGTAAAAGGTGGAGTGACGGTTACTTTCAACAGCCATAATTCTTGGATTACTGTAAACGGCAACGGTTCTCCATTACCTGAAATTCTCATCTATGACCAACTTCCGGAAAAACTATATACTTATCTGGAGCAGACAGAAAATACAGCAAATGTATATAAAATATCGAGAAACTCAACAGTCTATACTGTAGAACTGCTTGATTCGTCAATCACGTATGATATATCCTCTCAGGTTGTTAAATCAGTTGTGTGAAACTCATAATCGATGCTTAGACCCCATTAATAAATATTGGGGAACTGGGTCTTATTTTTCCCTTACCGCTCTCACTTGTCTTCCGTTCATTGACCAAAGATTGCCGGATGAGCGGGCGTCATTAACTCCGCCTTCTTGAGCGGTGTTTCCGTTATCGGAATAATTTAACGGGTTGGAAACAAAAGCACCGGTTATATTATAGTATGAGCCGTAAATATAATTGTAGCTGCCGTGTACTAAGCAGGATACATCTGAAGTCCAGATAGACAAGGTGTTTTCAAATAAATCCAGAGTAAAAGGATAGACATAGGAATAGTGCGGATATTCCGAACTGATGCTTTGATCTCCCGGTTCCATCGGGAGTCCCGGTGATATTGGCGCTGAAATACCTGTTGGTGTTGTAGCACCGCCTATTCTCGCTGAAAGGAAAGGGGTGGCACAAAATGAAATACCTGATTCCGGAAAATAGTAGGTTCCGTTTTCAAGTTTACCTGTATTCTTGTTAAGGCGATCAAAAGCGCGGTTTGGAGGTACCATAAATTCGGGTGGACAAGGGTCATAAACGGTTTTTATTGGAATCCTGTCACCTTGAGCATGGCTCAGATATCCGGTGCCGGATTGTCCTACGCACCACAAATCATCATAACGGGTGTAATTATCTGAAAAGCCGCCCCCGTCTCCGTTACTCACTCGTCCGCTCGGCCACAAAATATGGTCAGCCCACAACTCCTTTTTCAAGGGCACCGGGCCCGGTTTATATATATGGTCTCCGTTTCCGGTCCACCAGGACACATAGTATGCGTTTGTTGTGGCACCTGTCTGAAAATCGTTGAAAGTAGGATCAGGGTTAAATGACAGGTTGCATACCGAGGGTACAGCCCACGGCACTTTCACCGATTCACCGGGTGTGAATTGTTTCACAAAATTGTATCCCTGACTCAGACTATAAGTCTGGCTGCCGTCCAAATTGTGGGTTGTTAGCGCTTGATTTGCGTAAGTGGCTCGGAAGGCGTAGTATTCCCCGTAACTGCCGGAGTTGAAAGAAGATGTTCGATGAGGTATGCCCATTAACGGATCCTTTCGTCCCCAGTTAAAGGCCGGTGCAAAACCACTTCTTGTTGCATTATACTGCTGCTGCCATATCCGGTAGCTGTTTTTTGTAACGAAAATGCCCGCTTCTTCCTTGATTTTATCAGGTTGTAACACTGCTGAACCTCGATTCTGTGCCGGCTTCCAGTAGGCTGCTCGCTCATCATCACCTCCCGTGGGGTCCGGGGTATGCCATCCAATGTTTATAGTCATAAAGGTAAATGGCTCACCATTATTGGTTGTTACAGTCACATTATCGTTCAAGTAGGGATTGTTTGCCGTTGTCCATAGATGCCAGCTCCACATTATATCGCCCTTATTGTCGCGCACCGCAACTATGGTGTTTCCTTGATCAATATACAGCGGGTCAATATAAATGGTGAGAAAATCATCATCTAAATAAACAAGTTGAACTGCATTCTTTGCCGTTGTGGTCACAATTGCTGCATCAGAAATCGTAACACCGCAATTTTTGATATATGGATTTGTTATCGGATTGCCGAGATGATTCTCAAAGGTATAATGACGATGTTGATTGACATTACCGGTGTAACGGTAAGCTTCTTCATTAGGAGCTCCGTTCTTTATTGCATTGCCGTAAACAAGTGGAATTTTGTAATAGCCGGGTTGATTAATCATATAGCAGTTTGCGGTAGAGTAGGCACCATCCTGTCTGTTACCGCGAAGGGTGGCGAGATTTACCGGATTGTCAGCTGTACCTAAAGGAGTCGCATTTTTAAGAATGCTGTAAGTTGAATTACTGTATAATGCTCCCTGAGGAGAGACATTAACGTGTCCGCAGCACACAGAGTCCTCAAGATTCTTTTCAAACCATTCAGCAAAATCATTTGGATTATCGGCAAAACCGTATTCAGCCGGGCGGAAATCGCCTTTGCTGCCCGGCTTCGGATCGTATGTTACACTTGACCAGCCTATAGAACTGATCTCTTTGCCTTGGGCATCATATAGCACCGGATACCATTCAATAGGCGCAATTTTACGCAGATTGCCGGCTTTGTCGTAGTAACGGGCGTAGCTCACAACGGTCTTGTCGTCAAAACCACCGGTATAGGGATAACGACCACCCTCTTTAACCAGTTTGAGAACATATTCTATATCAAAAGTGGTGATTACGTATGTTACAATGGTGCCTTGCTCCCACTCCCGGTCATTGTCATCGGCATCCTTACCACCGATTTTACCACGCATTTTTATATAATCGTTCTTATCATGGAATTCCGCCTCGATATATGCGCTCTCAGGTAATTTCTGAGGTATGAGCATGAACATTCTGTCCGGATCGGTGACACACCACCAGTCATCCTCGCTGTCTTTACTGAATTCCGATAGTATAGGCTCACGTTTATTTCCGAAAAAGTCATCATCTGCCAGAGTATATTCCGCATCCGGTGAGCCGAGCGGAATCCATGATCCCTTTTCTCTGTCTTGAGCATCCGGTGAAATACCGCCATTAATATTCGGATTCGAGAAATCGTCATAATCAGTAAGATTATAAGGCTTTACTGAGTGCTTGTATCTTCCGGAACCATAAACTCCGCCAAGAGTAACTTTGGTAAGGCAGGATGCCAGATTTTTATCATCAACCAAAAATCTGACTCCGGTGAGAATATGATCAAAAAGTAGAGGTACGGTGTGACGGTAGTTTCCCGGAGCATCAACTGTTGCAGCTCCCAGGTCTATCTGGTCATCAACACTCACCGGAACAGTAAAGTCAAATTGCTGAGTGCCATCATCGGCATCTTCAGCAATCTTTAATCCCGGAGCATCGTAGGGGGCATAACCGAAGAAACGGATTAAGTTGTAGTCATCGGTCCAGACATTCCAATAGAAGCTGTTGCCAACAGACGTCCAACGGTTGCCATTATTTTCAAAAAGAGTATTCTCTATTACTTTAAACTGGTGAGGCTTAAATGAAAAGCTATCTTCGTAACAGACACCTGAAATGCCGATTCTGGAGTACAGGTTTTCAAGATTTTTCTCATCTACAATAACAGAGCGACTGTCTGCCGACCGGATTGATTTTCCGAGTGCCCGTAACTCTGAATATGCTTCGTCTGTGAATGCTGTGGTAACAACTTTCAGCCTTCCTGCACGGTCACTATTACTCTGAACATCAAGCGAAAGGGTGTAAGAGCCCGAACCCGGATATCGTTCAACCCCTTTGTCTATAACATCACCGGGGTTCTCCGGATCATAATAGTCATAAAGCGGTGTGAGTGTGCGATGCTGAGGTTCATATTTTACCCCTTTCCGAATAAAAAGAGAGGGATAAAGCATGTTTACGCTGTCCATAACAGGTAAGTCACGCCATGATGCAGGCACCGGATCGAATGACCTGCTTTCCCAACCTTTACCACAGTTCTTGACAAGGAACTGAAGGTCCTCAGTCTCTTCAAGGTCTATTGTCTCCGGTATTCTTAAGTCATCCCTGCAACCAGCAAGTATAATGGAGGAAATAAAAAGATAAAGTATTATTGTAAAATATTTAGTCATTGATTCAATAAAATCAAAATCCTGTTTTAAGAATAACGGCAAGAGTTGTTTATTATTTGAAATAGTCCGTAAAAATAGTGATTATTTTTTTTATCAATGTTTACTGACGGACAAAGCGCAGCGTGGATTTCAGAAGCGGGAAAGATAGCGATAAGATGATTTCCTGATCCACAGATGCGGTGGCATCGTATTCTATAGGCTCTAAAGCTGAGTCATACCAAATCAGGTCGTAGTGGTTTTTGAATGCGGTTGGAATAAGTTTACCTTTTTTCATTCCGGTTTTCCAAGTCCCGGTATTTACTTCCGCACCGCTAAGATAAAGAATGTCAAACTCGTTAGTATCCTGAACCGGAACTATTGCCAGCGTATATCTGCCACCTGCCAAGGCATATTTTGAGTCTGTGTCACGGTCAAGAGCGTTCCATATTCCGACAGGTTGCGGTTTCCCGGTAATCATTTTTATAATATCTTCTTCACACAGATCAGTTTGCAGAATGGTTCTTAAATCTTCAGAGTACTCGCTCACAATAGAAGATATTTCAATCCTACCCTCTATCTTGAAATCTATTGCGCCGGATGGATTAAATTCACCGGAAAGTACTGATATCTCTTTCAGTTTGTTATGTCCGGCGAGCAATACCGCCTCAGTGTCAGTGAAATTGATACAGATACTTAGCTCTGTGTTCATATCGGTTACAATATCATTGAATGTGTTTTCAAACACAGGCTTTTTGCTCGCAGTATTTGTAACTGATACTGACAGCCTGCCGCCGTCAAGAAGCTCGTCGGAGCCGGAGTTGAAAGTAGAGAAAGCAGCACTCCATACTTTATTGTCTTTATCCTGCCAACTCAATATGATTTTATTTGAATTCTTTTTGCCAAACCCTTTTCCAGGAATATCCATGCGAATTTCCAGGCATGAAGCGATAGCCGGTGGCAGAGCAGGTACAGTAATTGTGGTATCTTGTGTGATTCCGTTGTGATTCAGGTAAATGCGTTGAGGCTCCGCAGTTTTTGCCTCAGCGATGCATAGTATGGTCACCAGAACAGATATAAGTAGCTTCATTGTAAAAGTGCAGTTACTTTTTCTACGAATATGTCGGGATTGATGTCATAGGGCAGCCAGTGAATTTCAAATCCTCTTCTCTCCATACCTCTGAACCAGGTCATCTGACGTTTGGCAAACTGATGTATAGCTATTTCAAGAGAATCTATCATTTCCTGTTTGGTGAGTTCACCGGTTAGATATAATGTGATGAATTTATATTCAAGCCCGTAATATATCAGATTTTCAGCAGGAATGCCTGAGTCAAGAAGTTTTTTTACCTCCTCTATCATCCCGGTATCGAGCCTTGACTGAAGCCTTGCCGAAATTCTTCTGCGGCGAGATTCACGGTCGATATCAACACCGATTATAACCGCATTTTTATCAGGTTCCATTGGCGAAACATCCGGTGAGAGTTCCGGGTGCTCAAGGTAATATGTTTGAATCTCAATAGCTCTGACAGCTCTTTTTGCGGTGTCAACATCAGTTGTGTTGTGAAGCGTTTTCATTTCGGCAAGAATAGCTGTAAGCTCGTCAAGCGATTTTGTAGCAAGTTGTTTTCTCAACTCCTTGTTTTCAGGTACTTCCGGGAGATTCGTTCCACGAATCAGTGCTTCAAGATACATTCCTGTGCCGCCACACACCACCGGCAGTTTTCCTCTCGCCGAGATGTCGGTAACGGCAGCTCGTGCGTCTCTGAGATACTCATATAGATTATATTTGTAACCTGCCGGCACAATATCTATGAGATGATAACGCACATTGCCGTATTCTTCAAGGTCCTTACCGGTGCCAATATCCATTCCTGCGTATATCTGTCGCGAGTCTGCACTTATAATCTCGCCGTCAAGTGCCTGTGCCACTTTTACCGCAAGTGCAGTTTTTCCGCTCGCAGTCGGTCCGGTTATTACTGGATATTTATTCAATCTGTGGTGTATTTATGCCAGAGACGGCGAATTTTGTAAAGAAATGAATCCTCATTAAAGAGGTGAATCTTGAACCAGATTGGGTCATTGTAATCTACATCCCATTTATGAATGTCACATAAACGGAAGGTGGGAGTATAGTGCTTGATTTTGTATTTCCTCTTGCCGTTCTTATCATAGGTTTTCCATGCCATTGCAGCTGTGTGCAATCTGATGATTTCAGAACTGAAGAGCGGGTTACATTTTTTAGTGTTGATGAGTGTGTGCAGCTGATGGAGTGAAATGAATTCCACATTGGGCTTTTCTTTCAGCAACTGCTCTTTTTCATCATCATTCAGAAAACATAGATAGTTGAAAATGTTATAGTCTGCGTTGCCAGAAGTGATTGAGTACATGAACCGGATATCCTCAATTCGGAATCCGAGTTTATTAACCAGATATGACATTGCCTCGGGAGGAGTTACGTTTTTACGAGCTGAAATATAGATACTTTCCGGTGTGTCAAACCGATTCATGGTTATATCCGTGATTTTATCGGGGTCGGTTTCCGGGGGCACAACAGCAATATAGTTGTCCCATATCATAATGAAGCGGAGCAAGGTATATGGTCCGTTCTTAAGGGAACTTGAGCCGATATAATTGCTGTAATAATTCCACAATCCGAGATACCTCAGAGCCATATATACAATAGAGCAGAAGAATATGGCTATCGGTGCAATGAAAAATACAAATCTATCCGGTAGGTTCAGATTTACATTTACATAAAGGATGAAATAATATATCCATGCCACAATAGAAATGCCGGCTGTAATCATTCCGAGAAATCGAGCCTGCACAGTTCCTTCCTGAGTGAATAGTTTGCCAAGGAATCCACGCTCGGCAGGAGTTCCATACTTGATTTTGCAGCTCAGACAAAATGAGTAATGTGATCCTCGGTACAGAGCATATAGGCAGCAGGCAGCAGTTACCGGTGCCACAATCAGGGTTGTGATAAACGGTATCTCAGTATTGACTGTTTCCGGATTGAAAACGTAGTTGAAGAACCAGCGGGAAAACAGAATGTTGACTCCCAGCATGATAACACCGCAGAAAAACATTATCCTCATGCCTAAGTGCGGCAGTAGGAAGCATACCGGAATACGCCGGTTACGGTTAGCTTTTATAAGCATATAGAATGCCCCCTGTAATGCAAATGCGACCAGAGGCATAAGTACCGGATCGAGCCACAATGACAGACAAACCAGCAACGATATGCCTCCAACCACTATGACCCAGTTGAGCCACAGCAGGTAGATTCCTTTTATCGTTGCCTTGATCTGTTCTGACATTCTAAATTATTTCATATTCTTGTTAAAGTAGTCAAGCATACGTGCATAGACAATTTTCTGTGCGCCGCAATCGTTGATTGAGTGATCCATGTTTGGGAAAACCAGCATATCGCACCACATATCCGCTTCTTCCGCTGCCGAAACATACTGAACTGTGTTGAAGTAATGAACATTGTCGTCAGCGGTTCCGGACATTATCAGGAGAGGACACTTTACATCCTTAACAAAATTGAGGGGTGCAGAGTTTCGGTACCCGGCTTCATTTTCTTGTGGAGTGAGCATATATCTCTCAGCGTAAACAGTATCGTAGTATCTCCAGTCGGTAACAGGAGCCACTGCAACAGCAGCAGCATAAGGTGCATCTGGCTGAGAGGCAGCCATAAGGGTTTCATAACCGCCGTAGCTCCATCCGTGTATGCCTATTCTGCTTGGGTCAACAAATGGAAGCTGTGCCGCAAAATTGGCTGCATTCACCTGGTCTATAGACTCATAGTGACCGAGTTTTTTATAAACTACATCCATAAACTCTCTTCCGCGTCCACCTGTGCCACGTCCGTCCACGCATACAATAACATAACCGTTGGCAGCATACCAGTTAGCCCATCCGATAGACCATTCGTTAAGAACCTGCTGCGAGCCGGGACCGCTGTACTGATACATTATAACCGGATATTTCTTTATGGGATTATAACCTGCCGGTTTAATAAGATAACCGTTGAGGGTGTATCCATCGGAATTCATAGTGAAAAATTCTCTTTTTGGAGCATCAGCATAATTTTGTTTCAACTCACTGTTATCTTCCAATGTCCTGATTTTTTTTGAACCGGAATAAAGAGTGTATGTAGGGGGAGTTTTTATATCAGAGAATCTGACGGTGAAGTAAGACATATCAGGGCTGAATGTTGCAGAAGCACAGCCTCTGGCAGGGGAGTAGTCGGATTTATTGCCTTTTGAGTTTACAGAACTGATAACGCGGTTTATTGGTCCGCTGGCGGTTGACTGAAAGTAGTGATGTCCACTGTTGCTGTCATAACCGTAGTACTTGAGCACATCAAATGTGCCTGATGTGAGCTGTTTGATAAGCGAACCGGTGTATGAGTACTGATAAAGATGGTCGTAGCCGGTGCGTGAAGAAGTGATAACAAAGAAGTCGGGGAAATATTTGATATCCTCGTATGTTGCAGGAGTGAGCCAAGCTTTATATTCCTCTACCAGAACTGATTTTACAACAGTAGATTTGGGATTGGCGGCGAACAGCTCCATTCTGGTCTGAGCTCTGTTGAGAGTTGTAATCATTAGCCGTTCTGCACTATGTGCATACGAAATACGAGGAATATATTCAAAGGTATTTTTCGGCAAGTTTATGTTATAGGTAGTTCTGTTGTCGATATTATAGGCATGAACGCTTACAACGGAATTATTTTCACCGGCAACAGGATATTTGTATGTAAACAATCCCGGATAGAGAGAGTATTCGGTGAGTTTGTCACAAACACCCTCATAAAGCGGGAATGTGAACATCGGCACTGCTGCTTCATTATATTTGATGTAGCAGAGGGTGGAATTGTCCGGCGCCCAAGTCATAGATGATGCGGTGGTGAATTCTTCCTCATATGTCCAGTCGGGCACACCGTTGATAATCATATTTTTAGCGCCGTCTGTAGTAACTGCTCTCTCAGTCCAGTAATCGAGCTGCTTGAGATAAATATTATTTCCGGCAACAAAGGCAATCATTCTGCCGTCAGGCGAAAATAGCGGAGCCTGTTGTCTCGGATGATCGGTTGACAGAGGGCGGAGAATGCGAGTTCTGATATCATATACATAGTATTCGGCATCAAATGAGCGGCGGTAGATTGATTTTGAGTTTTTCCAAACAAGGATTTTATTTTCCTGAGGGCTCATTTTGAATCCGGAAATTTTATCGATATTTCCCTCACGGGTATTATCAAGGTCAAGTAACAAATCAATTTCCTTACCGTTTCCGGTGGCATATTTGATGATTTTTTTACCGTCTTGCGTGAGTTGCAGATAGTTGGATCCGTCATTCATATATGTGAATGCCTTGGGGGCAGACGCATATCTTTTGCTACCGAGATATTTATCAACATCTTTAAACTGGGATACTCCTGCAGCCTGAGAGGTTGCAGCAACAGCCAGAATTGCGGCTATTGATAGAATTGATTTTGATATTATATTCATGAGTTTATAAATTATTAATCAGTGAAATTACCAGAGTGACAGTTGTTTGTCATCATCAGGGTGCGCTTTGCGTGGAGCAGGTGCCTTATAGCCGAAGTCATCAGCTTTTTCCGGCTCTTTCGGGCTTTCCGGCAGTGTTGTCGGAGCAACAAACCAATCGTTGTTTTCAATCAGTTCATCAATTGCGGAAATACGTGGTTTCTTTTTTGCCGTTTTATTTTTTTTCGGCTTGCTTGTAGTTTTGCTTGCCGGTTTCTCCGGAGTTTTGTCGGTTTCTCCAATTTCTGCTATGGGAGAAGGTTCAGCTGACGTTTCAGCGGATTCAACCGGTTCAACGCCTGAATTATTATGGTCGAGTTCTTGTTTAAGTGACTCTATTTCAATGTCTTTTTCTTTGAGCCGCTCAGAGAGTTGAGTAATTTCTCTGATATCACGCTCCTGGGTAGAGGTTAAACCCTCTACTTTTTTATTCAGGGTATCTATCAGGTCTTTGGCCTTATTCAGTTCTGCTGAAATCTTATCGATCTCAGTGGAGTTATTCTCTTGACCCGCCTCGTTCAGGTTGCCGGCAAGTTCCTCAATGGTGTGGAGCAAATGCTCCATAACAGGAATGTGAGCGGTTGCTATTGCTTTGAAATGTTCAGCTTCAATGTGCAATGTCTCAATTTGTTTTCTTGCTTCATTAAGCTGACTTTCCAAATCTGTTATTTCATTGACCGCTTCATTGCTGACATCACCGCCGGTAACTGCTACAACTCTCAGTTTGTTGAGCATACTGCGATTTTCAAGCAAATACTGCTCTTTCTCCGCCTCAATGGTAAGCAGTTGAGTCTCAAGGTCGTGTACTCTTTCAATTAGTGCTCTTTTCTGTCGTTCCGCGCTAAGCTGCTGGCTTTTTGATTCATCCCTTTTATGTTGAAGCGTGTCCTTCTCTTGCCTGAGAGTTTCAATTTCTTTATCCAGTTTCTTCATCTGCTCCTCCCATAGAATCTGACCCCTTATTTTGGCTCTGTTCACCTCCTTTTCGAGTCGGCTCCTTAGTTTGGAATCTATGTTGCGAAGAATATATTCTTTCTGTGCATTAGTTTCAAGGCATTCTCTGACAAACTCCGGCTGGGTTTTATTGAACAATTCAATGACTCCGTCAAAAATGTCCGCTCCCAAGTTTTCATCTTGTGACAATTGTGCTCCGATATTGGCTGATACGCCAGTATCAGATACAGGTTCCTTGCTATTTTGCTGCTCAAAGTCAGAGTCATCTGCTTCGAAACCGATATCGAGACCAAAAGCTCTTTTTATGTGGTTTAATAGGGACATATCGAAGTTTATTCTGTAATATTATTGACAACTAAATCCTCGTTATCAGGTACTGACTGTGTTCCCGGTTTAGCCACGACTCCAACTCCGGTCTTACCGTTTATTCCAATAGCGAGCGGTGACTCAAATTCCACTATTCTGACAAATTCGCTTTCGTGAACAGGAGTAATGGAATCAAGATATTCAGAATCAAAGAAGCCGTTACCTCCCGCCTGATCAATAGTGAAATATCCTACACCGAATGATGTGAGATTCTGGAAAAAGTGGGTTCCCTGACTGGGTTCTATCCGGTATGACCCGACGGCACTCTCAACTATCAGTCTTGCAGCGGATATCTGAGGCCATTTAACCGGAATACCGAGTGCTGTGTCGCTTGAACCCCATCTTCCCGGTCCCACAAGAATGTATGATTCTCCATCAGCAACAAACTGACGGTTTATTTTTTCAATTTCTCTGGCAATCAAAGAGTTGTTTGATGAGGAGAATGTGTCGGGACGAACATACACGATTTTCCTGACATTGTCAACCGTTCCGTGTCCGAGCGCGGTGTCGCTCTTCATAATCAGGTCTTTATCGGGAAGTGCCAGCAGATGTTCGTCAACAAGCTCTTTCCTGTCAACAATCGGGCGAATCTGCAACCAGTAGATGTGTCCTTTGCTGTCTCCATTCTTCTCAATCATTCCGGCAAATTCAATTTCCACCGGTCGGGACATTTCTTTCTGCCCCTTGGTGAGCATAAAGTCAACAGCTTCGGCGAGAGGATAAACCTTATGTTTGAGAATATTGTTGAATGTAGCAACCCTTCGTCCTTCTCCGAAGTCATTGTCGCGTAGCACATTGTCTCTCCAGTCAAATGTGGATACCATATATTTCAACGCTCCGGAGGGTGCGACATCCTGAATGGATTTTTTGACAATGTTAAAGCTGTCATCAATCTTGAAATCCTTATTGATGCCATTCATGTCAAGTGCATACATGCGTGTCTGGGTGTCACGCAGAGCAAGATTAAGTTCCGATGTCTGCAATACGCTTTCCGGGTGTCGTGGCGAGAATCTCAGCCCCATACCACCGTCAACGATGTATTTACCGAGTCCGATGGCAATCTCAGCTACTCCGTCCTCCGGTTTTTCATGACCGATAGGGTAGTAGTTGAGCGAACGTCCCACACCGGAGAACGAGGGGAAATATAATCCGTCAACCTCCTGACCGATAACTTCCTGAATTATCACAGCCATCTTTTCCTGGTCTATGACGTTGCTGGTAGCAGTCATATATGCCTTACTGTCGGCATAGAAAACAGAAGCGTAAACACCCTTTATTGCATCACTAAGGTATTTGAGCATATCATATCTGTCCTCCACCTTGGGAATCATATATGTTGAATAGATTCCGGCAAAGGGCTGATAATGGGAGTCCTCAAGCAGACTGGAACTTCTGATGGCAAGCGGCTTATCCACCACCTCAAACAAGGCGAAGAAATCTTCAATGAGTCTTTCAGGCAGTCTTGCCTGAAGGAATGTCTTTAGTATCACCTCATCCGGGGCATCACTCAGAGCAAGTGGGTATAGATTGTTTGACGCCATGAATTCGTCAAATATATCAGTACACAACACCACAGTGCGTGGTATGCTGATAGTAATGCCGTCAAAGTTGTCGCACTCGGGATTCTTTTTGATAATCTGGTCAATAAAAGCGAGTCCTCGGCCTTTTCCGCCAAGCGAACCTTCACCTATTCTCGCGAAATTGGAGTAATGGTCAAACCTGTCTTTCTTGAAAACCGCCACAACGCCGCGGTTTTTCATCTTGCGGTATTTGACAATGAGATCAAAGAAAAGT
Source organism: Barnesiella sp. (assembly GCA_014800945.1). GTDB lineage: Bacteria > Bacteroidota > Bacteroidia > Bacteroidales > Muribaculaceae > Paramuribaculum. The sequence continues at coordinate 129,477 of JAAVFD010000014.1, forward strand.
TTCTTGGCAGCGGGCGCCTCCTCGATGTTTCTGAACTGATGTGCCTTGATGACGTCTGCGAGAGGGAAGAGGGCACGTGAGTAAAGCCATCTGGATATGTCGTTTGTTGACGCGTGGTACATCAACGCCTCTGCGGGAACATCATTAAGGCTGTACTGCAGGTCTCTGAGAGAGTGTATGGTAACAATCTCTTTGCCGGTATTTGGGTCGGTGATGATGAAGTCACCGAAGCCAAATTTATTTCTGATAGCCTCAGCGAGGTCAACCGGCAGTTTCTTAGAGTTTTTGTCAAGGAAAACGCAGTTCATCTGAATAGCATGATCCTCGTTCTCGCTTTCGCTTGATTCAATGATAATGGGTAAATGCGGATTTTTCTCTCGGAGGAACTGGGCGAATTTTAGCCCTGCATACTTATCTTTCTGACCGTTTCGCTTGAATGAAACATCGCTGATAACTCCGAGCATATTGTTGCCGTACTTGTTATACAGCTCCATTGCCTCCTCATAGTCTCTGGCGAGCATCACTTTAGGTCTTCCTCTCATTCTCAGCATCTGCTCATGCTGATTAAGTGCTTCGGTGGAGCTTTCAAGTGATTGCTTGAGCAGCTTTTTGTAAATAGTGGGTAGTACAGAACTGTAGAATCTCACGGAATCCTCCACCAGCAGAATCATTTGAACGCCTACTTCGTTAATATCTTTAGCGGCGTTCAGTTTATCTTCGAGAAGTTTTATGATGGCGAGCAGCAAATCAACGTTTCCAAGCCAGCTGAAAACATAGTCGATGCCTGTGAAATCTTCATTGGCGAGCCGTCGCGACACCTCCTTGGAGAATGGCGTGAGCACGACAATCGGAATGTCGGGATGAATATTCTTGATTTGTCTTGCTCCGACAAATGTTTCGCTGACATCCATGCCGGGCATCATGATAATCAGGTCGTAGTGCTTCTGCTCCAATGCCTTTAGCGCTTCCGGTGTATCGGCAACCTGACTGATGCGCGGTGGCGAGCTGAGATTGAGAGCTACATATTCAAAATACAGTTGCTCCTCAATGCGACCGTCCTCCTCCATCATGAATGCGTCATACGGAGAAGCGACAAGGAGAACATTAAATATTCTCCGCTGCATAAGATCTTTGAATGCAGTGTCTTTAAGGTATAGCTGGCTTAGTGCATCCTCGTTCATTGCAGTGACTTTATTATTTCGCAAAGTTACTTTATTGTAAGGAAAGGAGCAAAAACACAGACTGAAAAAATCAATAAGTGAAAAAATGTGTCTTACACGGCTTATTTACTACTATTAATTATACAACAAAAAATAGCGGACTGCATTATGCAGTCCGCTATTTTTTTGCGTGAACAAACGCCTTGTTTACTTTGATACCATGCGACGCTCTTTGATACGAGCTTTTTTGCCGGTAAGATTGCGGAGATAATAAAGCTTAGCGCGGCGAACTTTACCGTACTTGTTAACAGTGATAGAGTCAATAAAGGGTGACTCGATGGGGAAAATACGCTCAACACCGATGTTATCGCTCATTTTGCGAACGGTGAAACGCTTTTTGTCTCCCTCACCGGAAATGCGGATAACCACACCACGGTACTGCTGGATACGTTCTTTGTTACCCTCTTTGATTCGGTAAGCAACTGTGATAGTGTCGCCGGGACCGAATTCGGGATGCTGCTTGCCGGTAGCGTATGCTTCCTCAACAACTTTGATTAAATCCATTTCTTTTTAATTAAAAAGTTAACACTCGCGCAATATGGCCAGGCTGCATGTCCTGCCAGAGATTACGCAAACCGGGTGCAAAAGTATAGATTTTATTGCTTATATGCAAATTTGCCGTGATTTTTGTGGGATTTTTCCGGTAAAACCGGTATTTCATGCCGTCAATCGGTCATTTTCAGGAAAGCGGCGTCGTGCGTCAAGCATCAACATTTGCCATATTTCATTTGTGAACGGTTCAGACGGGTTCCGTGATTTGATATTTTTGTGAATAATATCGAGCCGGTTTGAAACAATAAGATGCAAGGTGGAAAAGAACCGTGATTTATCGCCATGAGGTGTTAGTCTGCGGTCAAGCATGTCCTGGACGCATTGCTTTACAAATCCACGTATCCGGTCTTTATCCACAACAATTGCAACATCTTTGTTGCGCACAACAAGTGATGTAGTGGCTTTGCCAGAGTTTATGTATTCTTCGGCTAATTGGTCCGAATCAAATTCTTGTGATGGAGAATGCTGAGTTTCGCTGGTGTTATTTTGTTTTTTAGCCAAACGGGCTTCCTTTCGGCGTGCTTTCTCGTCTATTTCGTAGCGGATAAAGTCAAATGCCATTCTGGCTACCGGTTGCATTTCGATAATAGTTCCGGTGGCAACATATTCAATTATAGCGTCATATACTTCGCGACGGATATCGTTGGAATAAGATTTGAGAATCTCGTGCCATTTCATGGCAAATGTGAAATTTTTCATATTGATAAAAGTTGTTGAGTGTGTTTGTTGGCGCAAAGGTAATATATATTTTGTAAATATGCAAATATTATATTGTGTTTTTTGTTTCAAATATATTTGCACAGGCTCTTATACTTCCGGCAAAAGTGAACAATGGTAGAGTTATGAGTGTTTTACCGATGAATTATAATCAATAAAAACACAATTAAAATATAAGACTATGAGTAAGAAATTTGTATGCGAAGTATGCGATTGGGTTTATGATCCTGAAGTAGGTGACCCTGAACATGGTATTGAACCCGGCACATCTTTCGAGGATTTACCGGAAGATTGGGTGTGTCCTCTTTGCGGGGTTGGTAAGGATGAATTTGCCCCGATTGACTGACCTATAAATTAGATATAATAAATTAATTTAGGTGGGAGATTCCGATAACGGTTCTCCCACCTAAATATTTATTTATAGGACTAACAATGATTTATTCCGGGACATAAATTATATCACCGTTTTCAAGCTGATAAGCAGTACCAACTCTTTTGCCTTTGTTGCCTGAAGCATCAGAGTTTTCGGACGGTGTGTAGCGGTTTATTTTATCACCCTCTTTGGTGATTATTTCCATGTTATCCTTACCGGGATTCTTTACCATAGTGAAGTCTTCCTGTGAGAAGATTTCAGTCATGTTGAACCGGCTAACAAGTGCAACCATAAGAGCTACAGCAAATACCATTGCAACGTCAAACAGGTTGCTAACCACACTCATCGGGTCGGAGTCCTCACCGCGTGATAAAATAGATCTTCTTGGTCTCATTTCGCTTCACTTAATGACTGAACAACATAATCAAGCACAACGAGATTTCTCGTAGCCCAACGTTCCCTTGCCTGCTGAGTGACAAATCCGATTGCACTTACAACGAGTCCTACAACAGTTGTGGCAAATGCAACCTGCATATTATAAGCCATCGATGCAATGTCGCCTGTGGCAAGACCTACAAGAGCAGGTCCCATTGGAATGAGGGTGCCCATAAGACCGAGAATAGGTCCCATTTTTGTGAGAATTTTTGATCCGGCGATATTTTTCTCCGCAGCCATTTCGTATTCAGAGACAATGAGTTGCATTCTGGCTTCATTTCCTTTAGCAGATGCTACATCTTTTAGGTATTTATTGATAAGAGCCGTCCCGGAATCCGGCAACGCTTCAATATTCTCCAATATCTGGGTCGGGTGAGCATTGGTTATCTTTTCCTGAAGTAAAACTGCAGTTTTGCGTTCAATCATGTACTGACTGAAAAATGCACCGATAAGAATCAAAGCCCTTATAAAGAAATATATAAGGAGAACAATAACCGGTACGAGTAATCCGGTGGAAATCCAGTAAAGAATGTTAGAAATTAAATTCATCGTTGTATTTTATTTTTACGGTTAAACATAAATATTCCGGCGACTGCTCCTGCGATAAAAATTACAAATACAGTGCACAAGGCAGTTAGATGAGGTTCATTTGCACCGGCAACCGCCGTTCTGCCGTTAACTGTTGTTACTATTCCGAGCATGGCGATTATGCAGTTAGTGTAAAATGTGAGTTCAAGTCGCATGGATTTGCCGGGAAGAAGTGTCTTTAAGCCATACGCAATGAGAGGAAAACCTATCAAAATGGCAATGGCAAGAGATGCCGATATTTTATAGAAGCTGATTCCCGGAGTGGAAAAAATCAGTTCGACAAGGCAAGCCGCCATTACCGGAAAGATGAGAACTCCAGGCAAGTATGTAAGAATTCCGGAACAGATTCTATCCTTTAGCGAAGAACCATTTTTTGCCATACTTATGCAGAAAGCTATCTGCAGAGCAACGTCTATTGTGAGTATCACAGCCACATCAAGCATAATCTCAGGACTTGAAATCCATGTGGAGATGCCTGTTTTTGATTGGCTTGTGACAAAGTCGGTTGATAACAAAGTAGCCCCGGCTATTACAGCACATTCACATATACATGGCAGCCATTTCATAAATGTCAGCTTCAGCGCGAAGCTGAGACATACGGCAAGCATAATAAAGATGATAGCTGTTTCCATTACTTATCAGTCGTTTTCTTTTCTGCGCTTCAGAACAATAAAGATAATTACGAGGCAGATCACAACACTTACGGCAACAAGAGTACCACTTATGCGGCTTGTTGATTTTTGAATGTCATTCAGCTCCTCTTTCTGCATAACCATTCCATCGGCATCTGCAATATTTTCATTGCGGATATCTGCAACGTGTTCGTTATAGGTCTTGGCAGATGCGGCATCAACATTAGAGGAAATGAAGTCACGAAGCTTAGCGTTGTTGCACACAAATCCGCTGCATGAAGGCTTATAGTCGTTTACAATCTCTGTGTGCAGTTGAGCGAGGGTTGAAATCTGTTCTTCTGATGCTTGCCACATCCCCTTTCTCGCGGTTTCAAGCATAACTGCGGTAATTTCCTGCAACGCAGCGGGATTGACATTCTTGAAGTAATCTTTTGTGCCGAGATTATTCACATCGCTTACATAAGTGTCATAAATATCATTCCACAGCTCATTGTCTATCACATCCGGCTTCATGACGTTCCAGCCGTAGGTATTTCTCACAACATCAGCAATAGATGATGCATCTCCGGCACTACCGCTCATTTTTTCGCGGATATATGTGGGATTCAGAATAGTAGAACGGCTCTCAATACCTATAGCCTCTTTGACCTCCTGCATTTTTGCTCGGTTACGGTTTCTATAGTCAGCGAGGTAAGCATCCGGGTCTTTACCGGTAACGTTTCTTACAGCGAGATTCATTCCACCCATGAATTCATACACGTGATCAAGGCTTAAAGCTCCCCAGGTATTGCTCTGTCTTGGCTGTACAACTGCATCGGTGCGGGTAAGTGCCGCTTCAAATGCATAATCGCGCATCTTTTCCCAATCTTCTTCCGACCCATATATGGCACCCATGTTATGAATGTATGTTTCAGCTATTTCGCTGTCATCTTCCCAGCGGTCGCCTGCTTCTACCATCTCCTGGATGCCGCTGCCATAGCTACCGTTTACTCCGCCGAATACCCTTGCAGTGGATAATTCTCTCGCTTCTTTGGGTGATACGCCTTTGTCAACCAGATGCCGTTCAGATTCGGTTACACCCTCTTTCACATAGTTGGGGTACTTGTCATTTTCTGCATTAGCTGCCATTTCAACAGCCCGGCTGATAAGGAATAGGCGTGATGCTGCAAGGTCACGGAGCTGGCCGGATGTCTGTACAACCACATCAATACGTGGACGACCAAGCTCCTCGGAGGGGATGAGCTTCAGGTCGGTGACTCTACCAAAGGGATCCCGGAGAGGCTCGACACCGAGCATATAAAGTACTTGAGCTATAGTTGCTCCTTCTGTTTCAATAAACTCGCTGCTCCACAGTGTATAGCTGACTTTTCTCGGCAGCGAATCACCGTGAGCCTCTCGATAGAGTTTGAGAGTGTTGTCGGCAAGAGATTTCCCTTTTTCCCAAGCAACAGCCGATGGCGTTTCTTCAGCATTGATAGCAAACATATTCCGTCCGGTAGGCAAAATCATAGGATTGAGCACCGGGTCGCCTCCGGAGGTGGGATTGATATATCCGCCGTTCAGGGCATTGATAATAGAGGAAAGCTCGTTTTCAGGGCTTGATAGCAGGGCATTATAATATTTAGTAACATTTTTTATAGTACGCTCAATCTCCATTATAGCGGTTGCCTTATCAATTTCAGACTGGGTGTGTTTCGGCGCAGACATCATAGCCATTTGAGGATTAGGGGATTGTTTGCCGGGATTGTTTCTCTTCATTGCTGCACTCATTTTTGATATGGCAGCTGAGTCGGCTCCCATTTTCTTAGCCATTTCCAATGCTTTTTCAGGTGACATTCCGGCACTTTTCATCATCTTTTTCATAGCAGAAGAGGGATGCTCGGTTCTTTCAGACAGCTTGGCTGTTGGTGCGCTTGCGGGCATGGAAGAACCCATGACCATCATTTTTGAGAACAGGTCTTTAGAGCCTTCCACATCATTAGAAATTCGTCTTGCTTCTTCGAGTTCTGCAATAGTGATTCCGGCAACGCGGCAAATGTCGTTATCGTTAGGTTCGCGTTTTTCATTCAGCAAGCTTTTCACAAGATTTCTTGCCGGGGTGAGATAGCGGGTGGTGAATGCAAATCCCTTGGCCTCTTCGCCCGGTTTCTTGTTAAGCGAGTAAAGGCTGTAAGCTATAGGATCAACACTCATCGCATAGACTGTTGAGTTCAGTTTCTCACTGCTGTAAGGCACTCCCATAGTGTAAAGAGCGCCGGTGATTTTTTCATTGGCGAGTTCTTCGGCAAAGTTTTCTATTTTTGCGACTTCATCGGCTGATAATCCTTTTGACATAGTGCTGTCAAATCGAAGTTCACGGTGAATTCCGAGTTCCACAGTGTATTTCTTAACCAGTTTAGATGCCTGGTCAAGTCGGCGAGAATCACAGTTGTCACTTTCAGCCTCCTTGTTGTACGACGCAATAGCATCGGAAAGGTTTTTATAAATACCACGCACATTGCTCTCCATGAAAGGAGGGGTAAGATAGTTGACAATTCCGGCATAGCTGCGGCGTTTGGCAGTCATTGCTTCACCAACATTACTCGTGGAGTAAACATAGATATGCGGCATAGTGCCGATGAGACGGTCGCTCCAGTCCTTACTGCCGAGAGCCGCCTGTTTGCGAGGAGTGAATTCAAGTGAACCATGGGCTCCAAAATGAATCAGCGCATCAGCTTCAAACCCATGTTTAGCCCAAAGGTATGCTCCTACATAAGCATGAGGAGGCGCCATATCGGTTCCATGTACAATACTGAAGCTATCGTCTCCTATTCCCGCTGCTGTCTGAGGGATAAGTACAATATTTCCAAATTTCAGAGCAGCAATGGCGAGTTTACCATCATTAGTTTTTAGTCCACTTCCCGGAAAAGCACCGTCTAATGCTTCTATATCAGTTATCATGTCCGGTGACAATGATGCCTCGCACCAGGATTTATAATCAGATTCACTTATAAGTTCGGGTGAGCAAGTGTTGACAAAACGCTGCATTTCACCAACAGCATAGCTTCCGAAAACTTTACCCCGTTCATTTATCATTTTTTCAAATTCTGCCTCAGAACCGGGTAGATAGCTGACCTTATAGCCCTCCTTTTTCATTCTTGTAAGCAGGTTATAGAGAGAGGGCGCAACTTCCATACCTTCGGCAGTAAGTGCGTTTTGTCCGGGGCCTTTGAAATAAAATATAGCAACCTTTTTGTCACTGTTAGGCATTCTGCCCAATTGGGTATAATTGTTGACTGTCTGAACGAATTCCTCTAATCTTCCGGGAATAGCTTTGATTTGAGGAACTCCGTCCTCACCTTCGTACTGAGCGAATAATGCCCAGGGACGAATCGCTCCGTCAATCTCAGGTGTAACAACACTTTGTGACAGAAAACCACCGTTCATCCCCATTTTATCATCCATCCACTCATTGTAGTCGCGGTTTACATTAAGAGGTGAGAAAAGTGGAATATTATTGTGTGTCAGATAATTAACGGCAGCATCACCAAGGCGACCATGTGCCATATTTATCACTGCTGATGCAGCAATGCTGTCAGCCGTTCCGTCTGTAATGCATCTTTGGAAATTTGTGATTGGATAAACGATATTACCTGTAGCCTCAAGTTCGGAAATCAATTCATCGGGAACCCCCATCTGTCCCGTAAGAATGATAGCGGGTTTCCCAGAAGTTTTCAATCCGTTATCTGTAAGGTATTTATCGTACTCGGATAGGGTGTTGAAATAGATTATATCTCCGTTTTTACTTTTAACATCAGTGTGATAGAACAATCCTGTAGGGGATGGCTGCGGATCGGATATGTCACCGATAAAAAATTTTTTCCCATCGATGAACTTACGCACATAGTTAAGCATAGAGCGATAATTTTCTCTGCCTCCTCCCTGAAGATACTGTTTGAGAAACTCTGTGTCAACAGAGTCGGTTGATACAATCATATTCTGAGGATTGGTAACAGCGGTAGATAGTACCGGCAAGCCTTTTTCAGCTGCTTTTGCGAGTGCAGCCCGCTGCTCTTCGGTGATACGCAATCCCATGCCATTTACAAATACCATATCATATTTGTTCGCACGGTCAAGTTGATCAGGACTGAGATTTACTATCTTTATATGAGAGTTATCATTCGCTTTGCCTATTTCGCCAAGATTTATAGGCTGGTAATTGACAAATGCAATGTTTGTGGTTGAAGCTGTGCTTTGCCACACGCAAGTGGCTCCAAGTGCAATTGCTGTTGCACTGATTGAGGTTATGATTATCTGTTTTCTGGTCATATTTATTTAAGCATTGATTCAATGTTGAGTGAAACACCGATATTGAATGATATTCCGGTGGTTGAAGGAGTACTGCTGTAATTATACTTCGGTACATAGTTGAAAAGGTTGTCAACCGTGAGTATTACATCAATTCCTTTCCAAACACTGTTTGTTACATTGAGTTTCCACATAGTGTAGCCGGGATATTTCACACGCTCGGTTTCTTCATATGATGTGAGTGATGTAAATTCATCAACAGTTACATTAGACAGTGCTCTACCGCTAAGGGCAACCATGATGCCGTAATTCTTCCACTCATGTGAATAATCCACCCTGGCTGTAGCGGTGTGGGGTCTGGTGGAGGAGGTGTATGGTTCGCCTTTTCTAACGTGTTCATGTGTAAAGACGTATGAAAGTCTGGTTCCAAGTCCCCATTTTGTGCGCCAGGCAATATTTGCATCGATTCCCGCAATGTTGACTCTGCGAATATTGTTATACTCCATTCCTCCGAGTGCCTGATTCCAAACGGTTGTCATTCTGTTTTCAACCAGATTGCAGAAAGTACCGATATTAGCGTTGAGCAATCCCTTGGTAAACTCGCCGGAGAGCTGGAAGTTGTTGCTGACCTCTGGTTTAAGGTTCGGATTTCCATAAATCATGAAAATGCTTGCCATATCGAAGTTCATGTACATCTCTTTAAGAGTTGGAGCACGGAATCCACCGGCATAACTGCCCCTGATTTTGAATCGGTCAAGATTGTACATCAAATTGACACGGGATGAGAAGTGTTTCATATCAGACTCTGAAAAGTAGTCGTACCTTCCTCCTGCTATAATATTTAGTTTGTTAAATGTCAGATCAATCTGAGCGAATCCGTCTGCTGTAACTTGTCTGTGGCTGCCGTTTCCGTCAAATTGATATGACATCAGATAGTCGCGCATCACATCGCCTCCTAATGTCAAGATATGCTTTTCGGCAAAAGTGTGATTGAATATGGCTTTGCCGATATTCTGCACATTGGAATAATCGCGCACATCCTTGCGGCTAATCATCACAAAGTCGCTTTTATCATATTGGTCAAACGAGTAGCTCAACTCCAGGTTAGTGCCGGGAGAGAATTCATACACTCCACGCAATCCGCCTGAAAAGTCACGGTACCGGTCATGTGTACTCACTTGAGAATATCGTTCGCGGAAGAAGTAACCGGCTCTGGCAATGACCTTGAGCGCATTTATAGGCTTGATGGTCAGACGTTCGCTTACATTCCAGGTCTTGCCACCGTAATACTTGGAGTAATCGCCCTCGTTCTTCATATTATACGAGTCTATAGAGGAGTACTGAGCAGAGGTTGAGCTGTTGATTTTCCATTTGTTAAAGGTAAATACCGCTCCGTAGCGCTGGCTGTTGTGCTCACCGTAGCGACCGTTGACATTAAGCGTCCATGGCTCTGATGCCTCACGGCTGATTATATTTACCACTCCGCCTACGGCATTTGACCCATAAAGCGATGATGCAGCTCCCTTGACAATCTCGATTTTGCCGGCGTTATTCAGATTAAGGCGGTCATAATCCACATTATCAAGTGTTTCTCCTGCAACTCTCTCACCGTCTATAAGAAATAAAACCGAGTTGCCGCCAAATCCCTGCATATTCAGTGACACCTGCTGATTCATCGAGTAGGAAAATTCTATACCGGGAAGTTCTGCCTGAAGCAGGTCACTGATGTTTGTGGCGTCACTCTTACGGATGTCTCCGGTGCTGATAACACGAGTCAGAATAGGGGAGTTGGTAATCAGTTTAGGCGTCATGGTGCCGGTAACAACAACCTCATCGAGTATCTTGCTCCATCTGTCATCGTCTAAGGAATCGGTATCCTCTTTTACGCTTTTATTTTGGGCGCTTGCGATGTAACCCAGAGATATGAATGTGGCGAAGGCGATTACTTTGTGTTTCATTGATTCAGTTATTGTTAGAAAGGATAGACATATTGAATTGTCATATATCCCTTCACAAGCATATCGTTCATGTAGTTTATCAGTTTGACTCCCACACGGGTGCCGTCAGCAAGATATACTATATATACCTTTCCGGACAGTTCATAGATAGGGGGCATAGTGCTTGTGTCAACATTAAGCCATTTTGATAATTCGGAGTTGTAGTAGGACTCTGTGTAACCGAGATATCCGTCCATCATGGTGGACATATCGATGACAATCTTGGATGTGGTCCATTCGTCACCGACCAGATTGGCTTTATCTATCACCGCTGTCATAGCTTCGTTGAACGATGTGTAATCAGTTTCAATAACTTTGGCATTATTGGTCTTCACATCATAGCGGTGAACAGCTATATCCCATTTTTCAGGAGCGTCCTCATCATAGCTTAGAGTAACGGTGGTTTTATTGGCAAAACTGATATACACCCAGTCCGTATAAGAAGTGGCATTTATATATATCTGACCTTCCTGCTCAAAACCTATGTTCGGGTCACCGCTATCCGGCTCGTCATATATTCCGTCAAGAATACCGTTACAAGCAGAGAGTAGCCCCATTGAAGCTACTCCCGCTGTAATTATTCCAAATAATTTATTCATTTGTGCTTTCTGAAGGTTTGTCTCCGTTTGTAAATGTGATTTTGAGTCCGCCCATTACTCCGGGAACGGTGATTACGAAAGCCGGAGCTGATTTTTCAACGTCAACGCTGCCTGAAACAGAGCAGGGATATTCGCTGACATTGCCATTCATACCCATTTTGCAGATTCCGTCTCCGGTTAGAGAAAACACTCCGTCGGAGTAAGTAACCTTAAGGTCTTCAGCTGAAAATTCTCCCCATGTATCGGATGTATATGCAAGACTGTACTTGTCATCTTTAACGCTTATTGTCACTGTCTGATTTTCGGCTGTCATACCCTGAAAATATGCACATGTGGCATCGGTCCAGCCTTTATAGGAACCGGGAATGACAAGATCTGCGGGAATTTCACCTTCGGTAAACTCTACTTTAAGACCTCCCATCACGTTTGGAGATGAGAATGTGAATTGACTTTCACCTGACTTGATAACACCGGTGAAAGTGCAGTCATACTCGCTTGTATTACCATTATGACCCATAGACCATTTTCCGCTCCCGGAGAGTATGTAGCCNTGATCGCTCTCGCCCACAGTGGCATCTGANATGGAGACCGTTCCCCATGTTGTNGACTCATAGCTGACATTTACTTTGTTGGCTGAAGAGCCTTCGGAAATCACTACTTTTTGGTCTGCGCTCATGCTACCGCTGAAATATGCACACGAAGCGGATGTGTATCCAGAATAGGTTCCGGTAACCTCTTTAGTCAGGTTAGCNGGGCTGTCATCGTTGCTGCACGAAACNGTCATCAGAGTTACGGCAATTGCAAGAAGTGTAAGCGTTTTCTTCATAAAAATTGTATTAATATTATATTCGTTATTTGCTTGGTTTATTTTTTCGACTGCAAAATTATTTTNGTTAAAANGCAGCNACAATACCCAAAAATGGGACTATTTNCACTCTNATTTTCTTAAAAATATATCCTGNCANCCTAAAAAACACCCAAATTTAGGTATATACAACCTCNGTNAAAGTGTATATCTTTGCATGGAGTTTTACGGCTCATTCGTTTCAATAGATTTATTATGGCAAAGAAGACAGAATTTACCCGTGAAGATAAATTGCGCAACCTCATAGAAGAGAATCCACACCTTTTGGTGGTTATGAACCGCTTCGGACTGTCATTCGGATTTGGTGATAAAAGCGTTGCGGCAGCTTGCNCCACCGANAATGTTGATTGTGATACTTTCCTTGCAGTGTGTAACTTTGTTTGCGGCAATATCCGTCAGTCATCGGATATATCACTACCTCACTTAATGAGCTACCTCAGNAGGGCGCACACATATTTTCTTGATTTTCTTCTGCCATCGATACGCAGAAAACTGATTGAAGCAGTTAACTGCACTGATATTAATGATATAGCATTTCTTCTTCTGAAATTTTTTGATGACTATGTTCAGGAAGTGAGAAACCACATGGATAATGAAAATGANAATATATTCAGCTACGTNGAGCAACTGATGGAGGGAAAAGGCAGATCCGATTTCAGAATAACCGACTATCTGGATAGCCACGGCAGCATGGCTGAGAAGCTAACGGAACTTAAAGATATATTTATAAGGCATTACCACATAAAAGACAATGACATACTCACCTCGGCTCTGATAGACATAATATCTTGTGGTGACGAACTGACGAGCCATTGTGAAATAGAAAACAAGCTGTTTATTCCGGCAGTTGAAAAGCTTGAAAAAGAGCTAAAACTATCCGCCAGAGAAAAATCCGAACAGTCAGATGAGCAATCCTCTGACTCACTGGCGGATAACATGACCGCCAGAGAAAAAGAGATTATCTGCTGTGTGGCAAAAGGTATGAGTAACAAAGAGATAGCNGATGCCCTATGCCTNTCGGTACACACAGTAACCACCTATCGGCGTAACATCTCNGCCAAGTTGCAGATACATTCACCCGCAGGNCTCACCATCTTCGCGATTCTAAACAATCTTATCAATCTTGAAGATATCAAGATTCTGCCTTGAGCTAAAGNNTTATNTTGTATGATTTNNNNGCGNNGCGCACNAAGTAGATGTCGCGGGGNAGTCCTGTGATTCTGCCGGCTTTGCTNTTGGCAACGAGNNTGCCTCTGTNGGTTANANACNTNNGCNGTGCCNTNTCCNTANACCACAATNTCTCCGTTTTCAANCCTGATGTAGCTGCCGTTGCCCTCGCGCCATTCGTGTCCGTTGACAATTATGNGGCANGNTGCAGCGAGTNCNTTGACGGTCGATGCGGTGANANTAGCCTCTCCCTCACTGATAGCTGTAACCAANCCGGNCGCATCCACNGTGGCAACGGNNGAGTTGTCCGAAGTCCAGGTCACGGTCTTGTCGGTAGTGTTCTCGGGTGAGACTGTGGCGGTAAGCTGCACGCTCTCCCCCTCGGTCAGTTCNGCNTGTGTGATNTTTAGNGNNANGCTTTCGGGNGNGATNATNACNATNCGNNNNANTACNGTCACTTCGCATGATGCNGTGAGCCCGTTGGCGGTAGTNGCNGTTATAGTAGCCATTCCCTCAGATATGGCAGATACCAANCCGGANGCATCCACTGTGGCAACGGNGGAGTTGTCCGAAGTCCATGTCACNGTNTTGTCGGTNGNNNTCTTCNGGNGATACTGTNGCGGTNAGCTGNANGCTCTCNCCNTCGGTCAGTNCNGCNTGTGTGATGTTTAGGNNAATGCTTTCGGGTGAGATTATCACAATCCGTCTGAGCACGGTCACTTCGCATGATGCGGTGAGCCCGTTGGCGGTAGTAGCGGTGATAGTGGTCTTTCCCTCAGATATTGGTGATACCAATCCGTTTTCATCTACAGTTGCAATCTCCCCGTTGCTGCTGCTCCACGTCACGGTTTTGTCAGTTGTATCATCAGGCGAAACAGTTGCCATCAGTTGAAGGGGCTCGTCGTTGTAAATCTGAGTCTGTGTTATGTTCAGCGTAATGCTGTCAGCCTCAATTACCGGCGGAATAACCGTCACGGTACATGAGGCAGTGAGTCCGTTTGAAGTCGTTGCGGTGACAGTCGCTTTTCCGGGAAGGAGAGCACTGACCAATCCGGTTGCATCCACGGTGGCGACGGCTTCATCGCTGCTGCTCCAGATAACAGTCTTGTCATCGGTATTGTCAGGTGAGACGGTCGCAGTCAGCTGAACGCTCTCTCCCTGTGTCAGTTCCGCCTCATAGCTGTCAAGCGAGATGCTTTCGGCATATATGATGCGTCTGAGCACGGTCACGGTGCATGATGCGGTGAGTCCGTTTGAAGTAGTAGCCGTTACAGTGGCGGTTCCCGGAATGAGAGCGGTCACAGTGCCGTTTTCATCTACAGTAGCAATGTCACAGTTGTCGCAGCTCCAGGTCAGTTCCCTCTCCGTAGTCTCCTCCGGGGTGAACAGAACCGTCAGCTGAATACTCTCCCCCTGCGTCAGCTCCACGTTATCTTCGGGGAATGCTATGGAAGTTGCTTCAACCGGCACAAGGAGCACCGTGAGGGAGCACGATGCTGTGATACGATTGACAGTAGAAGCGGTAATGGTTGCGGTTCCCGGCTTTATGGCTGAGATATTTCCGGACTGATCTACGGTGGCAACCGATTCATCGCTGCTTTTCCATGTGATGGTCTTTTTCCGGGTATTGGCAGGCAGGACTTCAGCCGTGAGACTCATCTGCGAGCCGGCAAACAGTTCCGCTTTGTCGGCAGAAATAGTGACTGTTTTCGCCAGAACCTCATTCTTACCGAATATGGTGAAATTTTTCCACCCCTGAGCCGCCTCATATCGGCTGACGGTATAGTCAGGGACGAACAGGAAAGCGCTGTCGTAAGTCTGAGTATCAAAGCCGCTGACCTGAAGCGTGGGAGGAGTTGCCGACTCGGATGTGACCTTGTTTATAGCCGTGCAACCGTTGAAAGCATCCGGTTCGAGCGCTGTCACCATCTCTCCTATAGTCAGGTCATTCAGCGAGGCATTTCCCGCGAACGGGCTGCCGGTGGTGTTTCTGCTTACAGAGA
>JAAVFD010000015.1:0-41830 GCA_014800945.1 Barnesiella sp.
CGCTCATATAGGGATGTTAACGAATTTCGTCTTCTTGTATCAATCGCAGCTGTTATATTGCTGATTATTTGCAGTATCGGTATGACCGGATATATGAATGACGAGATGAGTCGTCGTAGTCGTGAAATAGCTGTGAGAAAAGTAAATGGAGCAACAACCACTTCTGTGGTGCGGTTGATATGCCGGTCTGTTTTAATTACCGCTCTACCGGCTGTGACTCTCGGAATTGTCGCAGCATGGTATTTCAGCCATATGTGGCTTGAACAGTTCACTATAACTCTTCAAAATCTCACTATTACATTTATTCTCTCCGGTTTAGCTACAATCATAATAATTCTATGCATTTCAATAGTGCTGACAGTTCGTCGCGCATCGGCTAATCCTGTAGAAAATCTAAGATCTGAATAAAATAATACTTATTAATATGATTAAAATTAACGACTTAAAAAAGGTGTTCCGCACCTCTGAAATTGAAACGAGTGCATTGAATGGTGTAAATATGGAGATTCAGGACGGAGAATTTGTAGCTATTATGGGACCATCAGGCTGCGGTAAATCGACCTTACTGAATATCATAGGTTTACTTGACAATCCCACATCCGGGAGTTATAAAATAGACGGCAAGGAAGTCAGCTCATTAAGAGAAAATGAGCGTACAGACTTGCGCAAAGGTAATATAGGCTTTGTGTTTCAGGGGTTCAATCTTATAGATGAATTAACTGTTGCTCAGAATGTAGAATTGCCTTTGACTTATCTTAATGTATCATCATCAAAGCGAAAGGAACTTGTTAAAGAAGTCCTCGAAAAGGTGAACTTAAATCATAGGGCAAAGCATTATCCAAACCAGTTGTCCGGTGGTCAGCAGCAAAGAGTGGCAATTGCCAGAGCTGTAGTTACTAACCCAAAAGTACTACTTGCTGATGAGCCCACAGGCAACCTTGACTCAACCAATGGTAAGGAGGTAATGGAACTGCTTAATGAACTTAACAGAGGAGGTACAACAATTGTAATGGTAACCCATTCAAACCACGATGCATCGTATGCTGACAGAACTATAAATCTATTTGATGGTTCTGTTGTAGCAGAAATTCATTCGTAATTTAGTCTGTAATTATCTTTAAAGAATCAAGAATTTCAAAATCTCTCTGTCTCATACCTATATTTCTGAGCGGTAACCCAATGTTGTGATCTGTAAGATAAATTCTTTTCGGTTCTTTATATGAAATATTTACTACACTCATTGTTGTATCTGATACAGCTGTTCTGATACCGGCTATATCAAATGCTGTTTGAGCAAAAGAGCTGCTGGAACTGACATTTTTCAATCTGTTGGCTTCAGCAGCCTTTATAATAGACGGATATTGAGATACATAGGCTTTGTTAAACCAAAGGATAAACGGTACATGAATCTGGTATGCGCTCGGTACCGGTGATGCATGGAGAAAAAGATTTCTGTTATCATCAAAAATATCTTCACCGTGGTCAGAGGTATATATCATAGCTGCAGGACAATCCAAATTGGATAATTCTGAAGTTACTTCCGATAACAATTTTGAAGTTAATAAAATGCTGTTATCATAGGCATTAATCAATTCGTTACGATGTGAAGGATTAGCTTGAAGAGGATAATCAGGGGTAAACGTAGGCTCAATACCCTCATACCTGTCTATATAGCTGAAATGTGAGCCATAACTGTGAAGAACAATCAGTTGTTTTCTATTACCTTCTGAAATTTGAGCGGTTAAATAAGGAACTAATGATAAGTCATTAGGATTTGAAACCGCACCATCCATTTCCTTAATGAATATTGAGGTATCGGCTTCAAAACCAAATCGGTCTATAAAAGATCTGTTATATCGCTGATTGGAAAAGAAGGCAGTTTTGAATCCCGCTTCCTTGAATGCTGAAATTATACTCTTAACACAATAAATTGAGTCTTCAAAATTTTCGGCAGTTAGATGACTAAGCAGCATAGGCACACTCTTGTGGGTAGTGTTACTTTCGCTGAGTACTTTGGGGAACGAAATATATGTTGAGTCATTCAACTGTGGGTTTGTCTGTCGGGTATAGCCATTAAGCTGCCAGTGATCAGCCCTTGAGGTCTCCCCTATAACCATTACATAAATTTCTCGACTGTTTCGTGATGAATCATAATGAGCATAATGGTTGTAGTCAATACTTTTATTACTTGTCATTTTCACCGCGCGATGTATTGCTAACTTGACGTTGTACAACACATTTATAGGAAACAAGTCGTTTTTCACCGAATATCCAGTTCCAGAAGAATAAGCTGCAATAAGGGTAAAAATTCCTGTTATAGTCAGGCATATAGCTATAATTCTATATCGCTGAATAAAAATATTCTTCAGGTAGATTCCTTTTACACAGCACAGTATGGCTGTTACAATCGGT
The DNA here is from genome assembly GCA_014800945.1 of Barnesiella sp. GTDB lineage: Bacteria > Bacteroidota > Bacteroidia > Bacteroidales > Muribaculaceae > Paramuribaculum. The sequence goes on from JAAVFD010000015.1 coordinate 2,413, forward strand.
GGAATATACATAACAATGACAAGCAAAACGTATGTCATCATATTTCCAAGTAATTCTCCGGCTTCAGCAGGGTTGGTTGTAAGAAGATTCAACAGCATGTCAACCGCAATAATACTTCTGCCGTAAAGACCCAATAAAACTATTTGGAAAGCGGCAAAAAACATTAGCGGGAACATGAACAGAGAGGTCCGTCCTACTTTCTTTGATAGCGATAGGCAAACCCACCACACTCCTGTTGGTAAGATACTGTTGGTCAATTTGCCAAATATTGATATTGGTTCAGTAAATGAGAGCAGAATATTTGGAGCGATAACAACTGCTAAAGTCCACCAGTACAAAATATCAGCTATAATAAACTTATTATTTTCAGAATGCTTCATTAACATTAAATACAAAAGATTTTTCACCACGTCCTATACCAAAGTCAAGACGTACATTGATTCTTTTTTTGAATTCCCAGCGGTATCCAACACCACAACAAGGCAATATAGCTTTGCCACGAAATTTGGAGATCGACGGAGCTATAGCAGCGGCTCCGCCCCAAATAGCTATTCCATTTCTCCTCCACACATGCTGCCGAAGTTCAACTATCCCTTCTACTTCAACCTTATCACGATACCTTCCTTCGTAATATCCCCTCACCGCCTTACTACCGCCAAATGTTGATAGCATGGTCCATGGAACGTTACCATAATTATAGGTGCCTTCCAATGTAGTAGCCACTATTCCCCCGTTCCATACCGCCTTATAACGAGAGGCTATAAAACTGGTGCGAGAGAATGCCATTTTATTACCTAAAAAACGTGGGGCGAAATGTTGATTTATTGATAATAGCCAACCGGAATGTGGATCCGTGAAGCTATCTCGGGTATCGTACTTGGCTGAAAATCCAATAAAAGTTGTCAGAGTTCGTAAACGTTCTTCATTCCATAGGTATAAAAATTGCGGGTCTATATTAGAACCTTTCATATATGAGAATTGCGCTCCAGGTCCCAGATATAGCGCCTCTGCCAGTTTGAAATACAAATCAGCTGAAACCTTTGTGGAAAAGAGGTCATACTTTGTCTCATTGTTTTTGTTTCTACCGTTACTATATCCTATTCCCCAAAATTTTGTGGGGAAGGAGTAAAGGTTTACATTATAGTCAAATAATATATCTTCACCAGAGAAAATATTATTGCCACTTATGCCAATAAGATAAAATCCCACTGTTGAAAGGTCACTATACAGACTTACATTACTCGGCATAAGAGTTGTATCTCCTTTTGTATAATAATTTCCGGCTGCCATAAGCCCTAATCCGAGTCTGGTGTCACTTGAATAATGTGGCCCACCTATAAAACTGACATCAAACCTCTTTTTCTTTTTGGGTTTGTTAGTATCATCAAAATAAGATATTATTCGTCTAAAAAGATTGTTGGATTTCTGGCTCTTACTCATGTGAATGGAATCCGTCAATGAATCTGATGCACAGATGCCATTGGCAGGATGTGTAAAACCGGAAAATGATATACACAAAGCCAGAATCAAAACAATCTTTTTAGAAGCTTCTTGCATAAATGTGGTGTGTATGTCAGAGAAAGGCTAAAATTCAGTTGCAAAAGTAATACTATTTTTCATTAAATTCACGCCACACATTTTCCTTTAAGTCATTATTTGTAGTAAATAATGTGCATATTACACCTGTATAACTATGAAAATTGAAAATCATTAAAGATATTATTAAATTTGCACTTCATTTAAAACATTATGACACATAGACAATTCATTATATCATTAATAATCGGTGGAGTATCACTCAGCTCTTTTGCCGAAAAGCTTGAGCCGATAAAATTTGGAGACTTTGAAAATTGGGTTTCACGTGACATAACTGAAAGTATAGTTATTGGAGGAAAACATAAAACCTTATTTGAAATAGGTCCGACACAGAATATCTCAAACACTGCTCCATACAAAAATTTGGGAGGTTCACCTTGGGCTACAAGTAATGTTTATGCAAAAGTCAGTGGTGTAACAAAAGGGTCAAATGCCGTATATCCATCAAACAGAACTGCATCTAACAAATGTGCTAAACTTTGCACGCAGATGGAAAATGTAAAGGTTCTAGGGCTGATAAATATGAATGTAATGGTTGCTGGGTCTATGTTTCTCGGTGAAATGATAGAGCCTATTTCAAGCACAAGCGATCCTTATAAGAAAATGGATATGGGAATGAAATACACTAAGAAACCAGCATTTCTCTCTCTTGATTATAAAGTTGATATGCCGGACACTGATACCAGAACCAAGAGTACCGGTTTCGGATCAAAGAAAACATTGAAAGGTAGAGATTCTGCTGTCGTTTTTATAATATTACAAAAGCGTTGGGAAGATTCTGAAGGGAATATTCATGCATCTAGAGTCGCAACAGGTGGAGAGCACTTTAAGAATGGTACTCAATGGATTAGCGGCCACAAAATACCGCTGATTTATGGCGATGTCTCCAAGAACCCTAATTACGAATGGTTAGGATTAAGAAACGGAGAAAATGCTTATTATGCACGTAATTCCAAGGGGAAACTGGTAAAGGTGAATGAAGAGAATTGGGATACTTCAAACTCAGTTCCTACCCATGCTATAGTAATGATAAGCAGCGGAAATGGTGAACCATTCATCGGCACTGAAGGATTAACTTTCTATGTGGATAATGTTGCATTCGGTTTTAAGTAAGCGCTTTACGAATTGATAAACAGTCATATAAGTAAAAATTCAGACAAATATTTTAGAGCGTTATTTATTCATCATAATTTTTTATTTAATTTTGCGCTAAATATTTAGCTTAATTATGATTGATCAAATTAATTCCCTCAAAGAGGAAATAAATAGTCTCAAAGCTTCGTCAGCTCAAGATGCAGAGGCATTAAGAATTAAATATCTTGGTAAAAAAGGTATTATCACCGCATTGTTTAATGATTTCAAAAATCTCACCGGTGATGCCAAGAAAACTTTGGGTAAGCCACTCAATGAGCTCAAGAATCTCGCAACTGAAAAAATCACTGAACTAAAAGATTCTGCGGCTATAATTCCAGATTCCGCCTTAGCTGAATTGGATTTAACCAGAACTTCAGCTCCGCTGCCATTGGGTACCAGACATCCACTCACAATTGTGAGGAATGAGATTACTTCAATATTTTCTCGATTAGGCTATACTATTGCAGAAGGTCCCGAAATAGAAGATGACTGGCATGTATTCTCAGCACTCAATTTTGCAGAGGATCATCCTGCGAGAGATATGCAGGACACATTTTTTATAAGTCGTGGTCCTGATGTATTGCTTCGTACTCACACATCATCGGTTCAGACGAGAGTAATGGAACATACTCAACCCCCAATTCGTATTATTTGCCCGGGAAGAGTGTACCGCAACGAAGCTATATCAGCCAGAGCACACTGCTTTTTCCATCAGGTGGAGGCTTTATATGTAGCAGAAAATGTATCATTTGCTGATCTTCGTCAGACTCTTATGTATTTTGCGCAAGAGATGTTTGGTCCTGAGACAAAAATACGTCTTCGCCCGAGTTATTTCCCATTCACAGAGCCTTCTGCCGAAATGGATATTTCCTGCAATCTGTGTGGAGGTAAAGGCTGCTCATTCTGTAAGCATACAGGGTGGGTTGAGATTTTAGGGTGTGGAATGGTTGACCCCAATGTTCTTGACGCGTGCGGAATAGACAGTAAGAAATATAGCGGTTTTGCGCTCGGCATGGGTGTAGAGCGTATCACAAATCTAAAATATCAGGTTAAGGATTTGAGAATGTTCTCTGAGAATGATAAACGATTCCTTGAGGAATTCACTTCAGCTCACTGATAAGATTTGTCATGACGTTGCCGGAGCGTTATAAAGGAGTTTTGCAAAGGTTTGCTGAAGCAATGCCTGAAGCAAAGACTGAGCTCAATTATTCCGATCCGTTCGGTTTGCTCGTGGCTGTCATTTTGTCGGCACAATGTACTGACAAAAGAGTAAATATGATAACTCCGGCATTGCTTGAGGCGTTTCCAACTCCAGAGGCAATGTCGGCCGCAACCCAGGAGGAAATATTTGAATACATAAAATCGGTTTCTTATCCGAATAACAAAGCGAAATCTCTTTTGGGAATGGCGAAAACACTTGTGAGTGATTTCAATGGCAGAGTGCCAGACGATATGGATTCTCTGCTGAAAATCCCTGGGGTGGGAAGGAAAACAGCTAATGTAATTCTTTCTGTGGTATTTCATCAAAGCGCGATGGCGGTTGATACTCACGTATTTCGAGTGAGTGAGCGCATAGGACTCACAACAAACAGTAAGAATCCGCTTACAACTGAAAAAACACTGATAAAGTATATACCGGAAAATTTGATTCCTAAGGCTCATCACTGGCTTATATTACATGGACGGTATGTGTGTAAGGCTCGCAAGCCGGAATGTCTGAATTGTGTTGTTAAAGATTATTGCAGATTTTGGGATAAATCTCCTAAACCCTAAAGCTAATAAATGGGTTATACTGCTATGGATACGCAACCCGATACTCATAATCGCATTATAAACTCCTTGTCTAATTGGCGAGCCAAGCATTTTAATGAGAACTTTTTCGTACCGATTTTAGCGGTGTTTGTTGGAATAGTTACCGGCTTTTTTGCATTCCTTTTGAAAAGGATGATTGCCGGAGTATCCCATTGGTTACACACCACATTTTCCGGTGAAATTCAATGGGTAATGATATTAATTCCTCTTATAGGAATATTGTTAACCGGAATATTTGTACGATACATAGTGCGTTTTGATATTACTCACGGGGTGAGTAAGTTGATTTCAAAGCTTAATAATAAAGTCTATACCATTAAAGCACGCATTATGGCAGCCCCTATGTTGGCAAGTTCTATAACACTTGGTTTCGGAGGATCGGCTGGTTCGGAGGGTCCTATAGCATATACCGGTGCTGCAATAGGTAGTAATTTCGCAAAAATTTTCGGACTCACACCTCAAATGATGATGGTTCTAGTTGGTTGTGGTGCAGCTGCGGGCATAGCCGGGATTTATAAATCACCTATTGGTGGATTTCTTTTTGCACTGGAAGTTTTAAGGTTAGAACTAACAACAATATCTGTCATAACTGTGTTGCTTTCTGCTATCGTTGCCGTTATGACTACTTACTTATGTTCGGGATATTCTTCTGATTTACCATTTTCAAGTGATCTCATTTTTTCGCCATCTATAATGCCCTTATTCATAGTGTTTGGGATTTTTTGTGGATTATATTCATTTTACTATTCCTCAATAATGCAAGGAATGGATAAACGGTATAACAAAATTAAGAATCCATGGCTGAAAAATTTATATGGCGGAACAATTCTGGCTGTATCCATATATTTATTTCCTTCATTATACGGAGAGGGTTACAATATTATAGGCAATCTATTTAGTGGTGACATATACAGCGTTGTAGATAACACTTTAATTAGCCGATTTATCGGAGGCATACCGGCTCTTATTATAGCATGTGTGGGATTACTCTTGCTCAAATGCTTTGCTGCATCTGCAAGTAACGGTGCCGGTGGTGTAGCCGGAGACTTTGCACCGACTTTATTTGCTGGGAGCATTGCCGGACTATTATTCGCTCTTATCGTTAAATCATTATTACCTCAATTAGATTTACCTTTTGGAGATATGGTTCTTCTCGGTATGGGAGGTGTAATGGCTGGAGCCATAAGGGCACCGATGATGGCATTATTTCTAACAATAGAAATGACCGGGTGCTATTCTTTATTCTTTCCTGATTTAATTGTTTGCGGTGTGTCTTTCGGAGTAATAAGACTATTGTCTAATCGGGATTATTTTGAGCGCAGGTCTTTCTTCAAAAAAATACTTTGACCGTTTCACAATTTTAGCGATATATTATCGTTAAGATTGTGATGATAATGCTTAGACTTCTTTGTTTTTTCTCTTTAACTATAATTTCGGTACTTGTTTCTAGTGCTGAAAACTTCACATTGCGTGGACGAATTATTGATGATGCTGGTGAACCAATTGAAGGAGCTACAGTTAAAGTATCACCTGGGGTCGCTGGAACTATTAGCAAAACAAACGGCGAATACCGCTTGTCATGTGCTGCGTCTGACACAGTTGTTGTAACATACTCCTGTATTACCTACCGCACTGTGACTAGAAAGCTCATTAAACCAGAAGGTGAACTAATCATTAATATCCGGCTACTATCTTCTGAGAAGGAAATCGGTGAAGTTGAAGTTCGTGAGATTAGAAAGCAAACGAGTGCCACACAACGAATAGATACTCACGGTTATAGGAAGAATGCAGCAGATCCCACCGGTGGAAGTGTGGAATCAATGCTATCAACAATGCCAGGTGTAACAGGTGCCAATGAGCTAAGCAATCAATATTCAGTGAGAGGTGGATCTTATGATGAAAATACTGTATATATTAACGGATTTGAAATCTATCGTCCCCAACTTATCAGTACTTCCGCTCAAGAAGGTCTTAGCATAATCAATCCTGATTTAACCAAATCGGTCGAATTTTCAACAGGTGGATTCGGTGCACAATATGGTGGAAAAATGTCCTCTGTGCTTGATGTGCAGTATCGTAAACCTGAAAAATTTGAAGCGTCGCTAAATGCGGGTTTGATGGGTGTTGAAAGTGCTATAGGAACTGCATCAACAAAGTTCACTCAATTGCATGGTATCCGCTACCGACGCAATGGATCAATTTTATCGACCACTGATACGAAAGGAGAATATAATCCCGATTTTTTTGACTGGCAATCATATTTTGTTGTTATCCCATCCGAAAGAATAAAAATATCACTACTGGGTGATGTAAATATCGCTAACTATCGTTTTGAACCAGCCGACCGTAATACTAACTTCGGCACTATGGATGATGTGAAAAAATTTAAGGTTTATTTTGACGGTAGTGAGAAAGATAAGTTTGTTAGTCTTTTTGCTGGCGCAGGTATTGATTTCAGGGTGAATAAATCCACTACCCTTGCGCTACAATTCACGGGATATAAAGGGGACGAACTTGTTACTTATGATATTTCCGGTGAGTACTGGCTCGACCAAGCCGGTTCTGAAGACAGCCAGATTGGTGGAGAAATGGGAGTGGGAAAGTACAAAGACCATTCCAGAGATAGGCTCAAATCAAGAATCTTTACAACCTCTTTAAGAGGTATATCTGCAATTAAATCCCATTCTCTTACTTACGGGCTTACCTTTAAGAATATGAATATGAATGATAATTCAATTGGATGGGAAAGCCGTGATTCGGCAGGATACTCTCTGCCAGTTGAGGATATGCTAAGAGTATTCTATTTTACCCGATCAAATAATGAACTGTCAAGTTCACAGGTTTCGGCATATGTTCAGGATAATATCAAGTTCTCCGGTAAATATGGATATTTCAATGTAAGTGCAGGTGTTCGAGCAACATATACCTCATTTAATAAAGAATTCATACTGAGTCCACGTGCCCAGATTGGTTTTGTCCCAGCTGCTGCACCCAAGTGGGCATTCCGTTTTGCATCAGGATTATATCATCAGACCCCATTCTTCAAAGAAATCAGAAATGCGGACAAGCTATATGAAGGAGTGTATGAGTTGCACCTTAATACAGATATCAAATCACAGAAAAGTCTACAATTTGTGTTAGGAGCGGATTATACTTTCAAGGCTTTTAATCGTCCTTTTAAACTTTCAGGAGAAGCATACTATAAGAAATTGTATGACATTATACCCTATGAAATTGATAATCTTAAAGTAACTTACTCCGGGATGAATGAAAGTTCTGGATACATATCAGGGTTAGATCTAAAATTATTCGGAGAATTTGTTCCAGGAAACGATTCGTGGCTGACAGTGGGATTGATGAAGTCTAATGAGAATCTTCGTGGAATTAGTGTTCCGGTTGCTAATGAGCGACGCTATAGTATTTCGCTATTTTTTACTGATTATCTGCCTAAGTTGCCGAAATTGAAGGTTAGTCTGCGCGGTGTATTTATGGATGGACTTTTACAAAGTGCTCCTCATAGCAGTAGAGACAAAGGATATTTCCGCACTCCTCCTTATAAAAGGATTGACCTGGGTCTCGCTTATGGTCTTTTAACTCCGGATAGATCCGGAAACAGTTTGAAATGGATAAAAAGTGCGTGGATAGGAGTAGATTGCTTTAATCTGTTAGATATTTCTAATGTAGGAAATTACTATTGGGTAAGTGATGTGAATAATGTTAATTATGCTGTTCCTAATTACTTGACAAGACGTCTTCTTAACGTTAAACTATCATTGGAATTCTAAGAGACGGTTCGACAATAACACTATCTTTTTACAAATTTATCTATGGTTTTGCAAATTGTTTTACCCATTATTAGAGGTAACTTATCAAGAATGTAAAATCCTGTTCGCATTATCCACGGAAGTTGTTTAATCTTCATAATATTTTTATTTACTTCCGGGTAAGTATCACGCCATTTTTTTATATCACAATATTCACCCCGCAATAGCTTTATTTTGGCATGAAACTTCATTAATAGAATAAATTCTTCGAATTTATCAGCTGTTTCTCTTTCCACAAACCATTTTTCTACAAGCAGACAGCACATAAGCCTCTGTCGCATTGTTAATTCGTGTGGGGTATTTGACAGTGACGCATTCTGAATGTCAATTGTGTAGTTATAAACCGACTGTGAAACTGCTATTGATTTAGATGATACCGAAAAAGCTCTTGACATAATACTTACATCATCCCAACAATCAATGCCTGCTGTTGGAAATATGTCATTGTTAGACAGTAATGACTTCCTGACCAATTTATTGCATAGGCTGAAGTTTGTTGTATTTAGTGGTATACAGTTCAGATTTCCAAACAAACTTGATGGAGTACATATCTTTGAGCTTTTCCCGGGATATATTTTTTTTATTTTGCCGCACACGATATCTGCACCTTCAGTCCTGGCAGTAGTCAGCATTATATCAATTGCGTTGGAACTTAGAGTATCATCTGAATCAAGTCTTGCCAAATACTCTCCCCTCGCGTTATTTAGTCCTAAAGAATAAGCAGCAGCGACACCCTGCCTGAAAGGGCTGTTAATCAAAATACTCTTCTTTTCAAATTCAGGGTGAAGAGCAAAGAAATACTTAACTAATTCCTCGCTATGGTCAGTACTTCCATCGTTCACAAGAATGAATTCCACCTCTTCCCTACACTGCTGTGTTAGAAGAGATTCTAATGCTGCCCCTAAAGTTGACTCAGCATTGTGAAACGGAACTATTACGGAAACCGCAATCATTTATTTTAGAAGACATAACCTATAGAAGCAGTGAATACTCCTGAGCCATAATCTTTCAAAGCTCTGTATTTAGCCTCTAAAGACAGTTTCAGTGTAGGTTTAACAAAATATTCCACACCTCCACCTATGTTAAGACCAAGTCGGTCTATTCTGCTTTTTGCATCATTATTTTCATCAAATTCTTTACCTCCGGAAATATTCCAAGAAGTATAATTGATGCCGGCAATAGGAAATATTGCTATTTTACTATTATTTAAGCCGAACGGAACGTGCGCATTAAGATTTAATGAGTATGCATCTGTTCCATTATGTCTGAATGTGTACATTATATCCGGGGCAAGTCTAAACCTGGAACTGAAAGCATACTGAAAATACAAACCGGCGACCGCACTATGGTTGCTTGTTGCATATCCACCTCTTAATCCTATGCTTTTTTCTCCTTTTTCTGATGCATGAGTGGAATTACTGAAACAACCAATCATCACCAGGAGCATCAATGAGACTAAACTCTTCTTATTTATTGGATGACAAACTCTCATATTAAATAAACTTTTTTACAAAAATAGTTTTTTTATTCAAAACAAAGGTAGTACGATGAATTGTTTCATAGAAAAAACATAAATTTGCACAAAACAAGAATGATATGACTAACGGATTTGTTCGGGTTGCCGCTGCAACACCTATTGTTAAAGTTGCAGACGTTAATGCTAATATTGCAGAGATTCTTACCATTGCTAAACGTCTGGAAGAAGATGGAGTTCAGATAGTAGTATTTCCCGAACTTAGTGTAACAGGTTATACATGTGGTGACCTTTTCCATTGTTCACTTTTGCTTTCTGAGGCATCTAATGGCATAGCAGTGCTTAAAGAGTGGACAAAATCTCATCATATACATCTCATTGTAGGGGCACCGATGCAAATGGATGGTGGAATTGCCAATTGTGCCATATTTCTCCACAATGGTGAGCAAGACATTGTAATTAAAACGTATCTGCCAGAATATAACGAGTTTTATGAGAGAAGGTGGTTCATTCCTTCCCCGGATCATCAGAAAGCAATATTTCAAAGTTATGGGGTGAATATAGGCATAGAGATATGTGAGGATTTATGGGTACCGGCTCCACCGTCTTCATTTCTTTCAATGGAAGGTGCTGAAATAATATTTAACTTATCCGCGAGTGATGATGTTATCGGTAAGTATAACTATACAAAAAAACTTGTAACACAGCAAAGTGCCCGCTGCATCTGCGGATATGTTTACTCTTCAGCCGGTAAGGGTGAATCCTCTACCGATTTAGTTTTCTCTCCTAAATCATTTATTGCTGAAAATGGCAGCTTGCTGCAGGCTAATGACAGGTGGAATCCGGCTCAGAAATTTATAATAGCAGATATTGATATAGACGCACTTAGAAGAGATCGATTTCATAACACCTCTTTTGCTGAATGTATGCGCCGTAATGGTATAGCTCAGAATATAGTTATTTCAGATACCGCTAATGAGTGGAATTTTGATTACGAACTTGCCGGAAGAGTTGTCTCTCCAAAACCATTCGTCCCGGAAAGCGACAGTTTAAGAGATGAAAGATGTACTGAAATCATTAATATTCAAACGGTAGGACTTGCCACACGTCTATCAGCTATAAATTGTTCAAAAATTGTTATAGGCATTTCCGGAGGACTCGACTCTACACTTGCACTTTTAGTCGCCATTCATACATTTGACAGTATGAAGTTAGACAGAAAAGGAATCATTGGAGTAACCATGCCCGGCTTCGGCACAACCGACAGAACCTATGATAATGCAATAAAACTCATGCAAGAACTTGGAATTACTATTAAGGAAATATCTATAGCCAATGCTGTGCTTCAACATTTTTCTGACATAGGTCATAACAAGGAAATCCATGATGTTACTTATGAAAACTCCCAGGCACGTGAGAGAACTCAGATTCTAATGGATATTGCTAATGCTGAGAATGGGATTGTTCTTGGTACAGGTGATTTATCTGAACTTGCATTAGGATGGGCAACATACAATGGTGACCATATGTCAATGTACGGTATCAATGTTGGCGTTCCTAAAACATTAGTTAGATTCCTTGTTGATTGGTTTGCGGTAAGAGCAGAGAATAGTGTGCTTAAACAAACACTATCTGATATTATTGACACCCCGATAAGTCCTGAATTAATTCCGGCTAAAAAAGATGGTACAATAAAGCAGAAAACTGAAGATTTAGTAGGTCCGTATGATCTGCATGATTTCTTCTTATATTATACCCTTAGATATGGTTTTTCTCCCAAACGCATATATTATCTGGCAAAACAAGCCTTTAGAGACGAATTTAGTAAAGACATTATTCTTAAATGGTTGAAAGTCTTCTTTCGCAGATTCTTTAATCAGCAGTTCAAACGATCATGCTTGCCTGACGGGCCTAAAGTGGGTAGTGTATGTCTGTCACCGCGTGGCGATTGGAGAATGCCGAGCGATGCATCTTCAGCTATGTGGTTAAAAGAATTAGACGAATTATGCGATTAGCAAAAGAGCAAAATCTATACATTATTCAGTGGCGATTGGTAGATTGGATTTCTTCCAAGATATTATACCACCGTCAAGGTTTTTAACATTGAATCCTATGGATTTCAATATCTTTGCTGCTTCTGCTGATCGTTTTCCACTTCTGCAATAAACTGCAACCGGCAAGTATTTGCTAAGTTCAGCTTTTACTCGGGATTCAAAATCTTCATCATAAATATTGATGTTGACAGCTCCTTTCAAGTGGGATTCAAAAAATTCATCAGGTGTCCTTACATCAAGGATTTGTATATTCTCAGATTTAATATATTTTGCGAATTGCTCAGGGCTAAGATTAAACTGATACACTTCCGATTGCGCATGAGTTGTAGATACTCCCACAAGAGCTAATATTGTTGCTATAATTTTATTCTTCATAATATTCCGAAAGTTGGTCGTGAAAGTTACTTTTATAATGATTTGTTAATGACTTGAGTATAATTCCGATTTGCGAAGACGAAGTTATTAGGTACTAACGCGTCGGATGAGCTTGTCTGAAGCAACAACCGAGATGGTATAAACTACTTACCTATATATGTTACGAGATATTTCCATCTTTCATGAACCACTGGAGTGTTCGGTAATGTTACGAACTTTCCTTCTCTACCATTATATTTTTCAGTTTCATAAAAATGGCAAATACCAATACCTGTATCAAGAATGGATAAAGAGCCTTTTTCCGAATAATAAAAATGTACTGTATTATTATCTACAAGTACTCTCCACGGTTGAGAATTAGTTGATGAAGGAGCCATTCTCAGCATTTCAAGAGCCATACGATACTTATTGTTTTCCGGAATCGGGGTATTAAAATTTTTATAGAAAAACATTTTATCAAATGGTTTTCGCTTGTCACTACCTACTGCAAATCGGCTTATTTTTTCAATCAATGATTTTTTAGCCGGGACTCCAACAGGAGAAATTATCTTTAAACTATGACCAGTTAACAGGTACTCCCCTTTTTCAAAATCAGAACCTTTGAAAGTAGCTGCAATCCAACAAGTGCCGAGCCCCATTTGCCATGATTTCAGAACAATTTTTTCAAAGCAGAAACCGGTAGCCAGCTCAGATAATTTATCATCAGCATATCCCACAAGAAAAAAATCTTGAGCTCCCCTAATAATCCCATACGTACTTGGTTTATAAGTTTCTTTGTTTCCGAAGCTTTTCAGTTTGATTGTAAATGAACCACCGAATGGATTATAAATGTCGGATATGGCTGATTCTATGGCTCGTTTCTCAGCATCAGTTATACCGGCACCATCATAGCTTCTTACAGAGCGCCGTGTTTCTATAGCTTCTATTATTGTCATATCTAATCGCTTAAAATAATGTAACTTGTTATATGATTAAAAAGTTCTTTTGATACATTTTATTAATTTTGCAGTTCACAAAAATAATATAAATATGGTTTATTTTGACAGCGATTACATGGTAGGAGCCCATCCTCTGGTACTGAAGGAACTGATTGACACAAATAATCTTCATACTGTTGGGTATGGTAAGGATGAGTTCACAAAAAATGCGGCTAATCTAATATTGGAATCCTGTGGAATAAATAATGGCGAAGTTCATTTTCTTGTAGGAGGTACACAAACAAATGCAGTGGTGATAGACCGCTTACTTGATCATAATGATGGCGTAATTGCCCCTGAAACAGCTCATATAAATGTACACGAAGCCGGGGCAATTGAATCTAATGGTCATAAAATTATAACATTAAAGAGCTTTGACGGCAAACTCAAATCTGAGGACATTAGCGATTATATAAAAAATTTTTATTCTGATGACACCAATGAATTTATGGTTCGTCCGGGAATGGTTTACATATCTTTTCCAACAGAACTTGGAACTATTTATACCAAGGAAGAGATTGAAACCATATATGCAGTGTGCAGAAGATACGACATCCCGTTATTTATTGATGGAGCCAGATTAGCCTATGGACTTGCTTCACCTAAATGTGATATTTCACTCGTTGAACTTGCACACAATTGTGATGTATTCTATATTGGTGGCACCAAATGTGGCGCACTTTTCGGCGAAGCTATTGTAACTAAACGCCCGGAATTGTTTCCTCAGTTCAGATCTCTGATTAAACTCCACGGTGCCACTCTTGCTAAAGGGCGATTATTAGGAATTCAATTTTCGCGTTTGTTTACAGATGATTTATATCATAAAATTGGTGAACATGGAATAAAAATGGCGATGAAATTGAAGGATGGGTTTGTTTCAAAGGGATATCCACTGTTAATTGATTCACCAACTAATCAGCAATTTTTCGTATTACCGAATAAAAAAATTGAATCTCTGAAAAAAATAGCATCATTCGAGATTTGGGGAGCCATGGGTGAAATAGAAACACCTGTCAGATTTGTAACAGATTGGTCAACTACAGATGATGACATCAACACCGTTTTAGAGAACATATAAGTTTAATAGCAACTGCAGGTTAATTATTTTTTATTACTTTTGTATAATAACAAACTCCATATCATTTTATTGGTCATGACTATTCCGGAAATAATAGACAATAGAAAAACGAAGGGCTTTTCAATAGAGGTTCTTCCTCCTCTGAAAGGTAAAGGAATTCAGCAACTATTTAAGAATATTGATTCAATAAAAGAATTCAATCCTTCATATATAAATATCACGACTCACCGCAGTGAAATGGTTTATAAAAGTACTCCGGACGGTCTATACCAGAGGGTCAGCGAACGGGCTCGTCCGGGAACTGTTGCGGTAGCAGCCGCAATTCAGCAGAAGTATAACATTACAGCTGTTCCTCACCTGATATGCAGTGGCTTCTCAAAAATCGAAACGGAATATGCGCTTATAGACCTTAATTTCTTAGGCATAAACAACCTTCTTGTGCTTAGAGGAGATAAGGCTAAACACGATTCATCCTTCCGTCCTAATGAAAACGGACATTCACATGCCAGCCAACTTGCGGGACAAATTAATGAATTCAATAAAGGGCTATTCATTGACGGTACTCAGATGGAAATTGTAAATGACACTCCTTTTAGCTATGGGGTTGCCGGATATCCGGAAAAGCACGAAGAGGCCCCTAATGTGGAAATGGATATTGCCTGGTTGAAACATAAGATTGATATGGGAGCCGATTATATAGTTACTCAGATGTTTTTTGATAATAATAAGTTTTACTCTTTTGTAAAAAAATGTCGTGAAGTCGGTATTAAAGTCCCCATTATACCCGGAATTAAGCCTATAGTGTCAAAGAGACAGCTTACTCTTCTACCTAAAGTTTTCCACGTAGATATACCTGAAGAACTGGCTGATGAAATTGTTGCTTGTAAGAGTGACGATGACGCCAAGGATATAGGCGTTAAATGGTGTACTGAACAAATGAAAGATTTATATTCTTCCGGTGTGCCGAGCATTCATCTTTATTCATTGAATGCCACCAACAGTGTTCGGAAGATTCTTGAAAACATTATGTAAATTCCCGTTATATGTTATTTGAAGATATTCCGGCACATAACAGTATTAAGGATAGACTCAGAGGATTTGCCGAT
The DNA here is from genome assembly GCA_014800945.1 of Barnesiella sp. GTDB lineage: Bacteria > Bacteroidota > Bacteroidia > Bacteroidales > Muribaculaceae > Paramuribaculum. The sequence continues at coordinate 17,843 of JAAVFD010000015.1, forward strand.
TCCGGGAAGATTCCTCATGCCCTACTTTTTGAAGGGCCTTCAGGAGTTGGAAAGTTCTCTATAGCAAGAGCATTTGCCCAATATATCCACTGCACAGGAAAAGTGGAAGGCGCCAAAGACAGTTGCGGAGAGTGTCCATCTTGCAGGCAGCATCAGAATTTGGGACATATTGACACTCATTATGTTTTTCCAGTTCTCAAAACAGATGCTTTTAAGAATCCGACAAGCGATGACTATTTGCCTGAGTGGGGAGAATATATCAGAGATAGGAGATATATGGATTTCGGGGCTTGGACAAAGGCTATCGAAGGAGATAAGAAAAATCCCCAACCGATAATATACGTGTATGAAAGCGCTGCATTACTCCATAAACTATCTTTTGCTTCACATGGCTCAAAATATAAGATAGTCATTTGGTGGTTGCCAGAAAAAATGAACACTGAGGCGGCTAATAAGTTGCTTAAGCTATTAGAGGAACCGTGGGAAGATACTTTATTTTTAATGGTTAGCGATAATTCTGCGGAAATTCTCCCCACAATATCTTCCCGACTCCAAAAAATCAGTTTCAGCAAATTATCAGATGCTAACGTTTCTGAGATAATTGAAAATATTGCCGGCGTCTCTCCTGATTCGTCTCTTTCTGTTGCACATTGTGCTAACGGCTCAGTAAGTGCGGCTTTAAGGAATCTTGGTAATCTCGGCGATGAAAGTGAGTATCTTGAGCGCTTTATCTCTCTTATGAGACTTGCATACCAGAGAAAAATTGCTGATCTGAAAAAATGGAGCGAAGATTTAACAGCTATTGGCAGAGAAAGAGAAATCAGATTTTATGACTACTGTTGCCGTCTTATCCGCGAAAACTTTATATTCAATTTCAAGTTACCGCAACTCAATTTTCTCAGTGCGTCAGAATCACAATTCAGTGTAAACTTCGCTCGATTTATTAATGAGAGGAATGTAGAAAAACTGATAGATGTATTTGATAAAGCAATAATTGATATTTCAGGAAATGGCAATGGCAAAATTATAAATTTTGATGTTGCTATTAAAGTAATATTATTACTTAAACAATAGAATGACGTACTATCCCCCCTTTCTAAAACAAGTTGCAGGCTTATTTGCTGATAATGAATCAATAGAAAAGATATGCTTCATTTTTCCAAACAAAAGATCGTCTATCTTTTTTAGAAACTATCTTAAGGAAATAACAGGTTATGGCATTAGTAATGTCAGAACGATAAGTTCGTTTATATCTGAATTATCTCAACGGCAACCGGCAACAAGACTGGAGCAGCTGTTTATATTATTTGATGAGTATAAAAAACTCTCAAAAGATATATCTGATTTTGATAGGTTTATATTCTGGGGAGATATGCTTATATCAGATTTTAATGATGTTGACAGATATCTTGTTGATCCTGATGCGCTATTTGTAAATGTTCAAAGATTCAAAGAGATAAGTAGTACATATCTGACAGATGAGCAGAAAGAAATTATAAAACGTTATTGGGGAGAAGAACCGGCAACAGATTTTGCCGAGAGATTTTGGAATCACATAGAAACCACAAATTCCAAAGGCACTACTAAAGATAAGTTTTTGAAACTGTGGGAAGTCCTCGGGAAATTATATCATGCGTTTCACAATCGCTTGGATGAACAAGGTAAAATTGCATCCGGTATGGAATACCGTAAAGTTGCATCGGTTATAAAAAATGTCATACAAGAAAAACGTCTGCCTTTTGAAAAATATGTTTTCATTGGTTTTAATGTGTTATCTCCGGCAGAATTAAAGATTCTTTCTACACTGCGCGATTATGGGCTTGCTGATTTCTACTGGGACTATAACTCTCCGGCATTTGAGGATGGTTTTAACCGGGCAGGTAAATTTATAGAAAAAAACAAGCAGGAATTTCCGTCTAAATATCCTTTGCCGGAAGAAAAAATCGCAACCCTACCGGATATTGAGATTATAGGAGTGCCGTCATCTATGGCACAGGTGAAACTTGCTGGCAATATACTTCGAGAGTGGGCGGTAAACGGTTCGATTAAGGATACTGATAATGCAGTTGACACTGCAGTAGTATTACCTGACGAATCTTTATTTGTTGGATTACGGCGGTCTATTCCCTATGATGTGATAAGTAGTATTAATGTTACTATGGGGTTGCCGTTAAAACTTACCCCAATTGCGGCCTTGATGAAAATCATAGTGAATATGCAGATGCGTGTGCGCCTATCCGGTGGAGTCCCAACATTTTATTATGATGATATCCTTGCCATTATAAATAACAATTTTATCAGAACTCTGGCATCTGAAGAGGCTGAACAACTTGAAAATGCAATCATAACCAATCGTTTTTTCCGTGTGAGTCAGCAGCAGATTGCTGAATATGCTCCAACACTTGCTCCTATATTCTATCCATTACAGTCTGATTCGTCTTCAAATGACAAAGTATATGATTACATTACAGAAGTCATTGAAATGATTGAAAGTGGGTGTAGTTCTGCCGATTTGAAATTTCTTAAAGCTTACCAAGAAGCAGTTGAATCTGTTAGGGAACATTGTGTTAAGTTTGAAACAGAGATTCGTCCGACTACTTTTTTCCGAATGGTAGAAAGAACTGTGGCAGGCGAGAAAATTAATATGATAGGCGAACCGCTTAAAGGCCTTCAAATAATGGGAGTACTTGAAACCAGAGCTCTGGATTTTGACAACATTATCATGTTGTCAATGAATGAGCGAATATTCCCCAAAAAGCATTACTCTGGTTCTTTCATCCCGGATGCTCTCAGGAAGGGATATGGAATGGCAACGGCGGATTTTCAGGAGAGTATCTTCGCTTACTATTTTTACAGGCTCATATCAAGAGCAAAAAATGTAAAACTCATCTACGATGCAAGAAGTGTAGGCACTAAAACCGGTGAGATGTCACGATATCTGACACAGTTACTTTATCTGTTTGGTGACACTGACAAAGTTCACTCATCTCTTAAGGTATTCAATCCATTGGAGAATGTTAATCAATCAATTGAGATAGATAAGAATAATCCCGAGATATTGGCTAAACTTGAAAAATTCAAGAGTTCAAGCAAAGATAAGCGCTATATATCTGCCAGTGCGTTAAATACTTACATCTCATGTCCATTGGAATTTTACCTCAGATATGTTGAAGGTTTCAGTGATGATAAAGATTTGAATGAATTTATGGATGCCGGCACTTATGGAACAATTGTTCATGATGTGCTTGAAGAGATTTACACTGAGATTGCTTCGCTTAATGGAGGTATTATACCTGGACATGAATTGGAACAAATTCTGAAATCTACTGACATATCTATAGATAAACGGATAGTCAGGCATATTAATAAGGAGTATTTTAAGTTTGATGATAACCGGAAAGATACACCATTGGAAGGAGAGACACTTATAATGGGAAAGGTTATGAAAGAATCAATAACCGCGGTGTTGAAAGCCGACTTGAAATATGCTCCCCTCACTCTTGTTGAAGCAGAAAGATCTATACCCATTGACTTGAAAGTTGCTGATGATCTCTCGGTAAATTTTAAACTTAAAATAGACCGAATAGATATTTCCAATGGCCAAATGCGAATAATCGACTACAAAACAGGTGATGATAGTAATGTAATTTCAGACTGGTCTCAATATTTTGATCATATCTCACATGACTATAAGAAAAAAGCGGTCGGACAGGTGATGCTCTACGCATACACTTATAATTTATACCGTAATAGCTCCACACCGATAGCATTATATATCTACAATTTACGAAAAATTATTTCATCAGGTCCCCAACAAGTGAAATTCGGTAAAAAGGTTGTTGATGATCATAATGAGCACTTGAATGAATTTGTAGAGCAACTCAACTCTACAATATCTGAAATATTCAATCCGGATGTGCCGTTTTTTCAGGCGCATGATGATAAATCTTGTAAATTCTGTTCTTTCAAATCAATGTGCAGAAGGGATTAAGAAATAAAAATGGCAGGCATCTATATTCATATACCTTTCTGTCACTCTAAATGTGCATACTGTGACTTTTACTCTCTACCATTGAAGTGGGAGAATGAATTCATCGATAGCCTCGAAAACGAATACCGTCATAGAATAAGTGAGTTAAAAGAGACGGTAAATACTATTTATTTGGGAGGTGGCACTCCAAGTTGCTTAAGCAAAAAAAGTTTGGAAAGAATCTTTAAACTTTTACCATCTGGCGCTCAGGAGACAACAATTGAAGTGAATCCCGAGGATGTTACTGACGATTTTATAAACTGGATGAAAAACTATACTCCAGTCAACAGAGTCAGCATGGGGGTACAGTCACTTAATAATGATGAATTAAAGTTTATTGGTAGAAGGCATACTGCAGACGAGGCTTTATCCGCTGCTTACTCACTACTGGATTATAATTACAATCTCAGTCTTGACCTAATATATGGGCTTCCGTTACAGTCAATGCAGAGTTGGGATGATTCTTTAGATAAGATTATTAAATTACATCCACAGCATCTATCCTGCTATTTGCTTTCATACGAACCCGGGACAAGGCTTACAGCTATGAAACAATCCGGTAAAATTCAAGAAATTAGCGATGAGATGGCGACAAAAATGTACCAATTACTATGTGAAAGAACTCAAAATGCAGGATATAAACACTATGAAATATCAAATTTTGCTATATCAGGGTTCCATTCCAGGCACAATTCATCTTACTGGGATATGACCCCATATCTGGGATTAGGTCCCGGTGCCCATAGTTATGACGGCATAAACAGAAGTTACAATCCCGGAAATATATCCTATTACTTGCGAAACGAAGGAATAGGTGTAAATATTATAGAGGAAGAGGATGAACAGGAGAGATTTAATGATTTTGTTATTACATCCTTACGAACTTCTAACGGGCTGAATCTTGAATTATGTGAGATTCTATTTGGATTGAAAAGTCGTTTGTTTGTTGAAAACACCGCTCAAAATTTGATCGCGAATAGTATAATGTGGCAAGAAAGAAATCATATTGGCATAAATGAGTCATACTGGTTGACATCAGATTCAGTCATGCTTGATTTTATCAAAGTTTGAACTCACTCGTGGTGATACTTCTCTCCTCGCAAAATTGTCATAGCTCTATAAAGTTGCTCAACAAAGATTAGTCTCACCAGGTCATGCGGAAAAGTCATTGCAGATAAAGAAAGTTTTGCGTCAGCTCTGTTATAAACTTCAGGGGAAAATCCGTAAGGACCACCGACCACATAAATTAGACGCTTAACTCCTGAGATTATTGATCGCTCTATTGATTCTGCAAATTTTATAGAAGTCATGGAATCGCCTTTTTCATCAAGAAGAATAACTTTATCTCCCTGTGTGAAATAATTTAAGAATTGTTGTCCTTCCCTACTCTTCTGCTGGTCTATACTCAACGATGCAGTTGACTTTATATCCGGCAAATACACTATATCAGCCGATATATAATGCTTTAATCTGTCCAGATACATATCAATGCTCGTCGCAATATTTTTTGCAGAAGTTTTTCCAATAGTTAGTAAAACAATTTTCATTTGCAAAAATTATGATTAATTTCGCAAAAATAATAAATTCTTAAAATTCTGAATAAATGAAAGAAAATAAAGAATTAATTAATGATTTGATTTCACTCGCATTCTCTGAAGATGTAGGCGATGGTGATGTAACTACCTTATCTACTATTCCTGCTGAAGAAAGAGGAAAGCAGAGACTCATCATTAAAGAAGAAGGCATTCTTAGCGGTGTAAATATCGCCCGCATGGTATTTGAACAATTTGATCCGTCAATGAAAATGACTGTTTTCATTGAAGATGGAAGTCATGTTAAGCCAGGAGATATTGCCTTTGAAGTTGAAGGTTCGGTGCGTTCACTACTTCAAACAGAAAGAACTATGCTGAATATTATGCAACGCATGAGTGGCATTGCTACAATAACAGCAAAATATCAGGACCGATTAAAAGGATTGAAAACAAAGGTTCTTGATACCAGAAAAACAACTCCTGGCATGAGAGTGCTTGAAAAAGAAGCGGTTAAAACCGGTGGCGGAGCCAACCACAGAATGGGACTTCACGACATGATTCTGATTAAAGATAATCATGTGGACTTTGCCGGAGGTATAACCAAGGCTGTAGAAGCAGCTAAAAAATATTGCAAGGAAACCGGTAAGGAGCTCAAAATAGAGGTTGAGGTCAGAAATACCGATGAAATTAAGGAAGCTCTTGCAGCCGGTGTGGATAGAATAATGCTCGATAATTTTACTCCGGAAAGAACCCGAGAAGCAGTCAAACTTATCAATGGCGCAACTGAAATAGAATCATCAGGAGGCATAACTCTTGAAACATTAAGAGATTATGGTGAATGTGGTGTTGATTATATCTCCGTAGGTGCCCTTACCCATTCTGTCAAGGGTTTGGACATGAGTTTTAAGGCAGTATAAAAAAATAAGTATAATGAAAAAGTTTTTCAGAGCCATTCTAATGGCTCTTTTATTTTGTTGCGGGACAGTTCCCTCCTTCAGCCAAAATGTATATAATTATAATTCTGTTTCAGAATTATCTGTTGCAAAATTTGAAGCTGATGAGGAACCAATTGTGAAAATTAATTCAGAGTTTGTAATCGTAGGATATAGTTTGTATGCTCTATTATATGATGGTGAAAATTATATTTATTGGATGAGACCAGATCTCCTCAAGAAAGAGGGATGTGAACCTGGTAATTCTATTAGTTTCATTTCCGGACTATTAAAAAAACAAACACCTATTTCATTAACTGAATATGGCACTCCGTTTTGTGGAAATATTTCTTCATCTTCAGTAATTCCATTACCAACTCCAGTTAATCTTACAGATCAAAAATTATCTGATGTCAGTGGTTATGTTAAATTGCATGGAACTGTTCAAATCGATCCTTACGAAGAAGATGTTTATTTAGTGAACAAATATCAGGTAAAGCTTAAGGATGAGTCTAATCCAGTAGAATATCTTAAAAAAGAGGTTACTTTAACCGGGTTTGTTTGGCGTGAATACGGAGGGAATTATGTTATTTATATCATTGATATATGGGAGGGTGCCAAAGATATAGAAATATCTGCTTCTGCTTTCCCTGAAAATGGAGGTAGTGTTTGGATTGACGATAATAAGAATTCAACACAAGCATCCATAACCCTCGGTAGCCAACACACAATAAATGCTCTGGCTAATACCGGATGGCATTTTATCAAATGGACAGCCGCAGAGGAGGTTATTGGTAGTGATAATCCTTTATCAGTATCTCCAATTGCTAAAACAAACTATGTGGCTAATTTTGAGAAAGACCATGAGAAATATACTCTTTCTATAAGTGCTAATCCAATAGAAGGCGGTACGGTTTCAATATCTGGAGTCAGTGGTATGACATCAAGCTTTAATGAAGGTACAAATGTAACTGTAAATGCAGTACCAGCTGAGGGATACAACTTCGAGGGCTGGAAGTTAGACAATTCAATAGTTTCATCTTCTACCAATTACTCTTTTGATATAAAGCAGAATACAAGTTTAATTGCTCAATTTTCTCCCATAGTAATTCCAACAAGAACTGTCAAATTTAGATCTTCAAATATTGACAAAGGAACTGTAACAGCTGATGGATATAACAATGTTAATGAAATAACAACAAGTCAACCGGTTATTTTACGTGCAAATCCTGTCAATAACTATCATTCATTTTCATATTGGACTAAGAATGGTGAAAGAACAAATGAAGGCAACGTATTTACTTATTCTGATAATGCAGATGCAGAATTTGTCGCATATTTCACAAGTGCATATCCCGTCACTTTTAATAGTGCTGTTAATGGAACAATATCAGTCGCTGATAGCAAAAATAATATTATTAAGTCCGGAGATAAAGTTCCTGAGAATGACAAGATAACAATTAAACTGACACCTAAGGATGGATATAAGTTAAGTTCTTTGACAATCAATTCTAAATATTTATCTATTGATTCTGATGTATTGGAATACACTATAACGTCTCCGGTCAATATTGAAGCCACATTTGATGTTTCAATACCCAAACGAACTGTTTACTTCATACCATCAGATGTAAAAAAGGGATCTGTTATTGCTGAAAAATTCCCGAATGTACAACAAGTTTATACAGATGAAGCGATTACTATTAAGGCAATTCCTAAGGACAGTAATCATGAATTTGATTACTGGACTCTTAATGATAACCGAATTGATGCGGGTGACGAAATTGTGTATAGAGAACCGGAGGAAGCTCATTTTATAGCTTATTTCAAAAGTGCTTATCCGGTTACATTTACCTCCCCTGCCAATGGTACTATTTCAGTAAAAGATGAGGATAACAAGGATATCGTTTCAGGCCAAAGGATTGCAGAAAACAGTAAGATAAAGATTCAGCTCACTCCGGCAAATGGATATCGCGTTACAAGCTTGATGGCTAACGATATAGAAATCAGTCATTCGTCTGATCCAATTAATTATAAAGTTGATAAGCCCGTCACCATTTCGGGTAAAGTGGAGGCTGCAGCCGCAGGTACAAAATTAATCACTGTGATATCGTCTGACAACACTATGGGTAAGGTATATATCAATACTCCCGGTATGACCTCTATGTCTATATCTCTTAATGGTACAGCGGAACTTCACGCGGAGCCTGTAATGGGATGTAAGTTTGAAGGTTGGAGACAAGTTGGGTCAAGCAACTTCGTTTCTACAGATCCGGTATATACTTATTATTTTGCTGCTGCAGATATTCATCTTGAAGCAGTTTTCAACTATATAATACAAACTCCAAGAAAAGTAACTGTAGTATCTTCCAATAACTCAAAGGGCACTGTAAGGATTAAAGATGAAGAATCCAATAGTGTAACATCTCAACGATATCTCACCTTAATAGCTACTCCCCTTACCTCTAATGACTATTTCATTGACTGGACAGATAATTCCGGCAGAGTGCTGTCAAAAAATACTGAGTATGTATATGACAACGAGGCAGAAGCTACGATTACAGCGAACTTCGGTTCTAAATACAAGTTAACCTATGAAATTGATAATGAATTATCCGTTACCAAAATTATTAAGGTAGAAGATGGAAGTCTGTTGACATCAGGTGGAATACGGCAATACTCATCTACTATAGCTGAAGGAACTCGTCTTTCACTTTCAATCGAAACTCCACCTCATTATGAAATAGATGAATTGATTGTGAACGATATTAATGTGGTGGAAGAATATTATTCGAATGATAGTTCATTTGTTTTTGCAATGAACGGCAACACTCAAATAAAGGTTAAGGTTGTGCCTCAACGACATTCTGTTATAATAAAAAGACATCCCCACGGCACTGTTGAAGTTTATCGTGAAATTAACAGCAATAATCTTGGAGTTGGCTCAGCTTTAGGCAATGGAGATAGAGCAGAATATGGCACCACTTTATATTTAATACCACACGCGGAAGAGTCTTATTCCTTGGAGTCAGTAAAAATTAATGGAAAAGACAACTATGTAACAAACGGAAAGGGTTATATTGAGCACGTAATTGAAGGTGATATTGAAATTGAACCTATATTTGCTATTGAATCCAGCATTAGTTCGTTGCCGAGTGATAAAGAAAATGATGAGATTTTGATGGTCTTTGATTTATCTGGAAAATATCTTGGCAAAACTCTCCCCAAATCGCACGGTATTTATATAATCAAGACTGCGACAAGAACTATCAAAGTTAGAATATAATCTTAATGTGATTATAAAAAATAAACGGTCCTAACAAAATCAGGACCGTTTATTTTTTTTATATAATTCCGTTAATCTACTATCGGCTTATATTCAACGAATGCTTCAATAGCTTCATAGCTTGCAAGACCAAGGCTCTCATAAAGTTGAGCTGTTCCTCTATTACGGTCTTCCGCTCTCTGCCAGAATAATCGGTCATCGTCACCGAGGAACGGAGCATTTTCCATCTGACTCTGATGCTTAAGAATTGAGTTTCGCTTAAATCTCAATTCTTCAGGACTGATAGGAACAGCCATTTCAATGTGGTCTATTTCCCATTCAGCCCAAGCACCTCGGTACATCCATATACGACAATCTTTCATCCAGGGTTCATTTCTAAGTTCATATACAGCTGCAAGAACAGCGTCTGTACAAACTTTATGAGTTCCGTGTGGATCGGCAAGATCACCGGCAACGAAAATCTGGTGCGGTTTTACCTCTTCAAGGAGCTTCTTAACAATATCTACATCCTTTTCACTGAGCTCTCCTTTCTTAATGGTGCCTGTCTCATAGAACGGTAAACGAAGGAAATGAATGTTCTGAGGCTTTACCCCAATATAATTACAAGCGATAGTTGCTTCTGCCTGCCGAATCATTGTTTTTATTTCGCGTATATCAGCAGTATCCATATCGCCCGCTTTCTTAGATTTCAGGAATTCATGCACTTCATCAGAGAGTTTTCTGTATCCGTCTCCATCAAAGCCAAACATCGGTGCAATCTTATCCATCATGAGGAAATAACGAATCATATCCTCGTCACCAACGGCAATATTGCCTGATGTTTCATAAGCAACATGAACGTCATGATGCTGATCTACCAGACGTTTCAGTGTACCGCCCATGGAAATCACGTCATCATCCGGGTGAGGACTGAAAACAATTACTCGCTTTGGGTATGGATTAGCTCTCTCCGGACGGTATGTATCATCAGCATCAGGCTTTCCTCCCGGCCAACCGGTAATTGTGTGCTGAAGATCGTTGAATATTTTAATATTCACGTTGTATGCAGAACCAAATAGGGCAAGAAGTTCTCCGAGACCCCAATCATTGTAATCCTTATCGGTAAGTTTGAGAATGGGTTTACCGGTCATCTGACACAACCATACAATGGCTCTGCGTATCAGTTTATCATTCCATTCACATGAGGTGACTTTCCAAGGTTTGGATATACGGGTCAGGTCTTCAGCGGCAGGGAGATCCACCACTACTTTTGCATGAGCATGTCCTTGCAGGAAAGATGCCGGAACATTTGAATTAGCCGGTTCTTCAACTGTCTTCTTTATTATAGACGCCCGGTTTTCTCCCCAAGCCATTGTAAGAACCCTTTCAGCAGATAGAATATTGGCAATGCCTAAAGTAATCGCAGTTGTCGGGACTTCTTCACACTTATAATCAGAAGCTACATTATGACGGGTTTCATTTCCAAGAAGAACAAGTCGGCAGAGGCTTGTTTCCGGAGTTCCGGGTTCGTTGAATGCCAGTGTACCTCCCTGAGCTATCTCACAAACCACAAGATCGAGTCCTCCTGCTTCAGATATGCTCTGCTCATAGTTTTTGCAACACTGAAACATATCTTCTTTAGTAACATCAGGATCAAAAGTATGGATATTCTCCGGTTTGATATCTACATGATTCAGAAGAACTTCTTTTAGACGCTTTAATGTACATGGTCCATCAGAAGTCAATGGGAAGAATTCACTAAGTGAGTAAACTACAACATTGGCAAAGCTCACCTTACCTTCTCTATGTAACCGAATTAGATCTGCATAGGCTGAATGGGTACTATTGCCAACTCCAAGAGCTACAACACACCTACCCTTTGCTGCTACAGCCCTATTAATGGCACGAGCAATATTTTCGGCTAAATACTCACTCCCAGCTGCAGCTGTTTCAAAAATACGGGTAAATAATTTCTCTTCTCGTGTAAGAGCTGCAAGTTCAATTTCCCCTTGTGGGTCATAATAGCGCCTTGGAATTCGATCCAGTTTAATTTGTGAACTTAGGTTTGTTTTCATATCTTATTGATTTAGTATATACTCTACTGCAAATATAACCTTTTTATAATATTACAAGTTGTCACAATCCTCCTCTTTAATATTTTTAAATAGTCTCACAAAATATATAACAAAAACAAACACTGAAATATAACATAAAAATCAAAGGCTACATCGTTATGACATAGCCTTTGAGATAAATATAATCGTGAAATTTATTTCTTTTTACGGTTGCCGTAGCGGCTCATGAACTTATCCACACGTCCAGCGGTATCGACAAGTTTCTGCTTACCAGTGAAGAAAGGGTGAGAACTGCTGGTGATTTCAAGTTTTACCAAGGGGTAAGTAACGCCATCAACTTCAATTGTTTCTTTGGCTGCGATTGTTGAACGAGTGATGAAGATTTCGTCGTTAGACATGTCTTTGAACACTACTTCGCGATAGTTGGAAGGATGGATGTCTTTTTTCATTTTATTTTATAATTTCTTAAAAATCAAAATTTTACATTGGCGCTGGTAAGGCGCTCCTTTGTAATGGCTTGCAAATTTACACATTATCATTTACATAAACAACAAAATAGCCCAGCAAAACTTTATTTTTTAATAATTTGAGTGCTTCCGCAGATTCAACTGACAAGTGCAAGATCAACTATACTTGTGTAGAATTACACCATCGCGCCGGTTAGACGGCTCATTGCACCAGCCAAATCAACCAACTAAACAATATTTTATTAACACATTAAAGATAAATTGTTACCTTTGCACAAATGATGATGTTTTTAACATTTGTAGCGTTGAGTCAGCCGGAACATCCGAAAACTCTGCTACAGGCGAATTTTGCGTCATCATGTTACGCTTTTGTTGCCAGCGCAATAAAAACGAAAAAACAAACAAACTGTAAACCAAACAACCACAAACCTCAACCAGCATTTTAACAAAAATGAAAGTACTGAAATTTGGCGGCACTTCTGTAGGCACCGTGACAAGCTTGGAGAGTGTCAAGTCAATTGTGGAAGCGGAGGAAACACCGGTAATAATTGTAGTATCCGCTCTTGGTGGAGTTACGGATATGCTAATAGCTACAGCTAAAGCCGCCGCTGCCGGTAAAATTGATGAATATAGAGAAACATTTGATAAAATCAAGCAACGCCATGAGGATGTTATTTCCGGAATGGTTATCGAGAGTAAGCGACCAAATGTGAGGGAGCGTGCTGCTGAAATGCTTGACGAATTGTCCAATATCTTCAAAGGAGTCAGCTTGCTTAATGATCTTTCACCTCGTTCTCTTGATATTATTGTCAGCTATGGTGAGCGTTTGTCAAGCATGATTATAAGTAATATCATTGAAGGAGCATCTCTTTACGATTCAAGATCTTTTATAAAAACCACGGACCAATTCGGTAAACACGTTCTTGATCCGATTACCAATGAATTAGTAGCAAACACCTTTTCTTCCGGTAATTTTAATGTGGCTGTTGTGCCCGGCTTCATTTCATCAGATAATTTGACTGGCGATGTTACTAACCTCGGTAGAGGAGGCAGTGATTACACCGCAGCAATTATTGCAGCTACACTTGATGCAGAGGTACTGGAAATATGGACCGATGTAGATGGATTTATGACAGCAGACCCGAGGGTTATAAGCAACACGTATGTTATTGATCATCTAACATTTGTGGAGGCTATGGAGCTTTGTAATTTCGGAGCGAAAGTAGTTTATCCGCCTACTATATATCCCGTATTCCATAAGAATATTCCGATTCTTATAAAGAATACCTTCAATCCATCTGCCCCGGGCACACTTATTTCGGCAACAAGAGAATCTGAAGAAGCTCGTTGTGACGGGAAAGCGATTAAAGGTATATCATCTATTAGTGACACTTGCCTGATAACGGTAAGCGGGCTCGGAATGGTAGGCATTGTCGGAGTAAACGCCCGAATATTCAATGCTCTGGCAAAGCAAGGTATCAGCGTATTCCTTGTTTCTCAGGCTTCGAGTGAAAACACAACATCTTTCGCTATTAAAAATGAAGATGCCGCCAATGCTGTTCAAGCGCTGGAAAAAGAATTTTATCAGGAGCTTCTTTCTGGCGAAATCAATCCTATTCATTCCGAGCACAATCTGGCAACAGTAGCTATTGTAGGAGAAAATATGAGACAGGCAGCAGGTGTTGCCGGACGTTTATTCAACACTTTAGGGCGTAACGGCATCAATGTGAAAGCTTGTGCCCAGGGTGCTTCCGAAACAAATATATCTTTTGTAATTAAATTATCTGATCAGAAAAAAGCCCTGAATGTAATTCACGACAGTTTTTTTCTCTCTGACACCCAAGTGCTTAATCTTTTTGTAATTGGAATTGGCAACATTGGGCGTCACCTACTCCAGCAGCTTGCCCTGCAGCAGGAGAAGCTTCTCCGCGATAAGGCTCTGGAGCTAAAGGTTGTGGGCATTGCCAATTCCAAAAAAGCAATATTTAACCGTGAAGGAATAGATATCGCCACCTATAGCGAACTTCTCAACAATAATGGTATGCCGTCATCTCCCGAGCTAATAGCGCGTGAGATTATTGGTATGAATATTTTCAATAGCGTTTTTGTTGATTGCACTTCCAGTCCGGATATAGCTGATCTTTATGCCAGACTACTTGATCATAATATCAATGTTGTTGCAGCTAATAAAATTGCAGCTTCAGGGAAATATGACCATTACATCAAACTAAAGAATATTGCAAGAAGTAAAGATGTAAAATATCTTTTTGAAACCAATGTAGGAGCCGGGCTACCTATTATCAATACAATCAATTCACTTATTAATTCCGGTGATAAAATTCTTCGTATCGAAGCAGTTCTATCCGGTACACTCAATTACATTTTTAATGAACTGAGCAAGGATATCTCGTTTAGCATGGCTATAAAAGGCGCAATGGATGCCGGATACAGTGAACCTGACCCAAGAATAGATTTGAGTGGCACTGACGTTATGCGTAAGCTTGTCATTCTTGCCCGTGAAGCAGGATACCATATAGAGATGGATGACATAAAAATCACGCCTTTGCTCCCGAATGAGATGTTTGATGGTTCTGTGGAACAATTCTTTAGTTCCGTTAGTAAACTTGACCGAATCTTTGAAGAAAAACGAAAGGAGGCGGAGAAACAAGGATTAAGATTCCGTTTTGTAGCTTGCCTCGACAACGGCAAGGCTACTGTCGGACTTGAAACAGTAGCGGCTGATCATCCGTTTTATAACCTTGCCGGCAGTAATAATGTAATTCTCATCACTACTGAGCGTTATCACGACTATCCTATGGTTATAAAAGGTTATGGTGCCGGATCTGAAGTAACAGCTGCCGGAGTTTTCGCTGATATTATATCTATAGCTAATATCCGCTGATTTTTCCAATTCAGGACTACACAATAGTTGCGGAGTCAACCATTTTGACTCCGCTTTTGTTGTATAGGTAATATGGAACATAATATAAATATTACCGAACCGACTGTTGGATGTAAAATGGGCTTAGCCTACAAGATATTACTCACCCAGCTTGAAGACGCATTACGTAAGGCAAATCTGAACATAAATCCTAATGAGTACCTGATTCTCCGTACGCTATATAACAACAATGGAGCACAGCAATGCGAGATTTCAGAACTTATTGGCAAAGATAAATCAATTGTAAGCAGATGTATTGAAGGATTGGTAGATAAGAATCTTGTCAAGACAGAGGAAATTAGTCATAAATGCCGCAAGGTTTATTACACTGCTGCAGCTGATGAGATTAAGCCTCGCATCATGTCTGTCGCCAATGAGAGACATAAAGCGTTGACTGATCTTACAAATCCTGATGATTTGAAAATTTTCATAAACGTACTACACAACATTATTAAATCTAAATCAAATTAGACAACTATGCTTAACTTAACTATTTGGAGCGATTTCGCTTGTCCCTATTGCTATATAGGTGAAACAAGATTATTTAATGCGATTGAAGAACTCGGATTAAAAGATGATGTACAAATTGATTTTCGGGCATTTGAACTTGATCCGAGTGCATCAAAAGAGGTTGTATCATCAACACCTGAAAGATTTGCAAAAAAGTACCGTCTGTCACTTGAAGATGCAAGGAAACAAATAGATCAGATTTCCTCATTAGGTAAAGAACTCGGAATAGACTTCCGGTATGCTACCACTAATTACTCGAATACTCGTGATGCTCACAGACTAATGAAACTGGCAGAAGATAAGTATGACAGAGGTACAGTTATCAGCCTCAATGAAGCTCTATTCAAAGCATATTTTGTGGAAAATCTTGTTCTTGCAGACCGCAATGTATTAATGAACAAAGCTATAGCATCCGGTATTAAAGAAGATGATGTCAGATCAGTACTTGACTCAAATAAATATGATGATGAAGTTCGTTTTGACGAAAGAGAAGCTATGATGCGCGGAATACATGGAGTACCGTACATAGTATTTAATGGAGAGTTCGCTGTTCCAGGTGCTCTTTCTTTAGACGGATTCAAGTCAGCTCTTCAGCGTGAGATTAATAAAAACAAACCGGATTCAACTGAAGAGCGGCCTCACCAGTGCGGCCCTGATGGCTGCCAATTACTATGACTCTAATTAATTGGTGATATGGTTAAAGAATTACAAGTAGCAGGTGTTTTTGCCGAGAATACATATTTCTATATAGATTCCCACTCCAAATCCGGTTTTATAATAGATCCGGGAGCCCAACCCGGTATTATATATGAAACAGTAATGAGGAATGGCTGGACGATTGAGAAAATACTCCTAACTCATGGACATTTTGACCATTTTGGAGCGGCTGAAATTCTCCGGGAGAAACTTATCGCACCAATTTACATATATCCTCAAGACTCAGTGTATCTAACAGATACATATCTGAATTTGAGTGCAAACACTCAGAATCCCATAACTGTGCCTCACTATGAAGAATTATATGACGGCGAAGTTATTAGATTGAAAGAAAATTCAGGTTTTTATCTCAAAGTAATCCACACTCCCGGGCATACCCCCGGCTCGGTAACCTTTTATTCTCCGGATGAAAAAATCGCTTTTGTTGGTGATTTGCTCTATGAACATGGTCCTGGTTTGACTAACTTTCCCGGAGGCAACAGGCAAGTTCTTGAAGATAGTATTATAAATAAAATCTTTACATTACCTGATAACACAATTCTCTATTCGGGTCACTCATCTCCCATAACCGTTGCTCAGGAAAAAGAGTTGTTGCTATAAATTAATAATCTAACAATAAATACCGTTGGCTGTGCCGAAAAATAGGCACAGCCTATTTTAATTATAAATATTGAAAAACATAAAGCAAACCTAAATTATTTATTAATATTTGGTTGATTGACGGCAATGTCTTAATTTTGGCACAAATAAATATTTACACACTACACCTTTTTGTCGCTATGACTGACATTATTGATATTTTCAATCAATACCTTAGCCAATATGACAGCATTGATATTGCGGAGTCTGAGTTCAAAAAGAGCACTCATGAAAATTCGGATCTCAGGGAAGCTTATCGTGAATGGTGTCATGAAGTTGGTAGTACCGAAAAACGTGGATTTTACGATTATGCCGAAGAATATCTTGATTCTCAGGATGATGTGTGGAACACTTTAACAGATATTGATGAGTAAAGTACGATTTCCCGCTGAATGGGAAAAAAATTGCACTATCCTTGTGGCTATGCCACATGAAAACACCGATTGGCAGTATATTATTGATGAAGTGACAGAATGTTACATCAACCTCATAAAAGCTTTCACTTCTAAAGGATTAACAGCGATTGTAGTCTCACCTGATTCAAATAACACTCGTTCTTTGCTTAGTGGCATTGACAATTCAAAAATTATATATTTTGATGCTGAGACTAATGATACGTGGACAAGAGATTACGGTCCTATCACAGTTGAGAAAAATGGAAGTTTGATAATAGAAGACTTCAAATTCAATGGATGGGGCTTGAAATTTGCTGCCTGTCATGATAATCTTGTTACGGAAAAACTATGTAAGGCAAGACTTGTAACTGCTCCGAGAGAAAATCGCTTAGGTTTTGTGCTTGAAGGAGGTTCACTTGAATCTGACGGAAAAGGCACTCTGCTCACAACCGCCAGATGCCTTGAATCGCCGAACAGAAACGGAGATTTAACAAGGACGCAAATTGAGAATAAACTCACAGAGTGGCTTGGAATAGAACGATTTCTTTGGCTTGAGCATGGTGCGCTTGAAGGTGATGATACGGACAGCCATATTGATACATTGGCAAGAATAGCACCATACGATACCATAATTTATACCGGTTGTCAGGACAAAAACGATTCTCATTTCGATGAGCTGACTAAAATGAAACTTGAACTTGAGAATTTTGTAACAGAACAAGGAACCCGCTTTAATCTTGTTGAACTACCACTTCCCTCACCTATTTATGATGAAGACGGCTTGAGACTTCCTGCAACATACGCTAACTATCTTGTCACACCACAGGCAATTTTTATGCCCACATATAATCAGCCGCTCAACGATAGCACAGCAAAGGGTATTCTTGAAGCTGTTTTTGAAAAAGAGGTTATAACCGTGGATTGCACTCCACTTATTAAACAGCATGGTTCACTTCATTGTGCAACCATGCAAATTCCAATTGAAGCATTATGTCTATAAAGTCAGATTTTTTACCTGTTGGCATTATTCAACAGTCTAAAACAGATAACATTCTCCAGAATAGAACGAAACTTGCCGATGCGGCTCGCAAACTTGCTGCGGGAGGAGCTAAACTTATTGTTAATCAAGAGTTACACGACTCATTATATTTCTGTCAGACTGAAAATACCGGTGAGTTTGACCTTGCTGTTGATATTGAAGAGGAATCCACCGGTTTTTACTCTAAGCTTGCTAAAGAGTTGGGAGTTGTACTCGTTACATCCTTGTTTGAAAAAAGAGCTCCCGGATTATATCACAACACAGCAGTGGTTTTTGAAGCCGATGGTTCGGTTGCGGGAAAATATCGTAAGATGCATATACCGGATGATCCCGCCTATTACGAAAAATTCTATTTCACTCCCGGAGATATAGGCTTTGAACCTATCAATACATCAGTTGGAAAACTCGGTGTGCTGATTTGCTGGGATCAGTGGTATCCGGAGGCGGCAAGACTGATGGCTCTCAAAGGTGCTGAAATATTGATATATCCAACTGCTATAGGTTGGGAGTCAACTGACACTCCTGAAGAAAAGGAGCGTCAGAGAGAAGCTTGGATAACCGTACAGAGAGGTCATGCTGTAGCAAACGGAATTCCTGTTGTAACAGTTAACCGTGTTGGACTTGAGCCTGACCCAAGTGGTGCCACAGGTGGTATTTTATTCTGGGGTACAAGCTTTGTTGCCGGACCTCAAGGAGAATTTCTTTATAAAGCTCCAGAAAATGAAGAGGCAGTGGAGATCGTTAATATAGACATGAAACGAAGTGAGAATGTCCGCCGCTGGTGGCCTTTTTTGAGAGACCGACGAATAGATGCTTATTCAGAAATAACAAAAAGGTTTATCGATTGATAAACCTTTTTTATTATTCTCGTATTTGTTATTTTCATTTTGTTATTGCCCCAGGAAGTCTGCGCAGATTATATTGCGATGCCATTATCTCTCCATAGGCACCGGCACTTCTCAGAGCTAATAAATCGCCTCTCTTAACTTCCGGCAAAACAGCGTCTTCCTGAAACACATCACTTGATTCACATATCGGACCTACCACATCGTACTTTTCAGGTAAACCGTCTGATGTAATATTCTCAATTTTATGATATGCCTGATATAGAGCCGGCCTGATTAAATCTGTCATACCGGCGTCAACTATGGCAAACTGTTTGGCCGTACCTTTCTTAACGTACAAAACCTTTGTTATCAGTGAACCGCATTGCGCAACTACTGATCTGCCAAGTTCAAAATGAACCTCCTGTCCTGGTCTTATTGATAGATTCCTTGAAAAAACCTCAAAATAACTTTTAAAATCCGGTATCGGATTCTTATCGGGATCGTCATAATCAATTCCAAGCCCTCCACCAACATTTATTGTTTTTAATCTCACACCTTTGGCTTCCAACTCGTTTTGCAATGAATTAATTCTTTCACAAAGTACAGCAAAAGGAGTATTGTCCGTGATTTGAGAACCTATATGAAAATGTAGCCCCACAAGTTCTACCCCTCTCAGTTCCTTACATCTTTCAATCACCGAATCCAACTGTTCTAAGTTAATTCCGAATTTATTTTCAGCAAGTCCGGTTGTTATATAATGATGAGTGTGGGCATCTATGTTTGGATTAACTCTTATAGCCACATTTGCCGTTTTATCGAGGCTTACCGCAATCTGAGATATTACTTCAAGTTCGGGTACTGATTCTACATTGAAAGTTGAAATACCGGTTTTGAGTCCGTATAATATTTCGGCATCGGTTTTTCCAACTCCTGCAAAAACTATTTTTGCCGGGTCAAATCCGGCTGCGACAGCTGCCTTGATCTCACCACCGCTGACGGCATCTATTCCTAACCCTGCATTATTTATCTGCTCAAGAATTATTGGATTAGCATTAGCCTTCATTGCATAATGCACCTTGAAGTTTGATGCCGGCACAGAGGTATTGATTGCGTCCAGTGTTCTACGAAGCAAATCAAGGTCATAATAATAAAATGGTGTATCTGCTCCTCGGAACAATTCTATGGGAAAATCCATAATTAAAGCTCTGAAGTGGTTTTATTTACTTAAACAATCTATCACTGAGCAGGTTCAGTGCCTTTAATTTGTCACACTTGCGCACAAGCAGAGATATATTATAATTGCTGCCACCATATGAAATCATTCTTACCGGAATGTCTTTAAGGGCATTCACTACCTCAGCCTCGAAACCTCGGTTCTGCCATTCAAGGTCACCGACAACACAGATAATCACCATATCATGATCAACACTTACTGTGCCGAATTTTTTCAAATCTTCAATAATGGCATGGAGATTTCTCTCGTTATCAACTGTTACAGAGACACCGACCTCTGACGTGGCAACCATGTCGATTGAGGTGCGGTGGGTCTCAAAAATTTCAAAAACCTTACGCATAAAGCCGTAAGCAAGCAGCATTCTGCTACTCTTGATTTTAATAGCCGTGATATTGTCCTTAGCAGCTACAGCCTTGATGGAATGAGTGGGACGTGAGTTAAAAATTAATGTGCCCGGAGCCTCAGGATCCATTGTGTTAAGGAGTCGCACCGGAATATTATTCAACTTTGCCGGAAGAACACATGTTGGATGCAGAATTTTTGCTCCGAAATAAGCTAACTCAGCAGCCTCTTCAAAGTGGAGCTCCTTGACCGGTTTTGTGCCCTCAACAAAGCGCGGGTCATTATTATGCATACCGTCAATATCAGTCCATATCTCTATTTCCTCAGCATTTATGGCTGCACCGATAAGTGATGCTGTGTAGTCGCTGCCGCCACGCTGCAGGTTATCAATCTCACCGTATGCATTTCTACAGATATAGCCTTGTGTAAGGTACAACGATGCATCCGGATTCTCTTCCAACAATGCGGAAAGTTTGGTTTGAATATATTGAGTATCCGGTTCGGCGTTTTTATCTGTTCTCATAAAATCCAGAGCAGGTATCATTACAACATTTATTCCCTGCTCTTTCATGTAGTAGTACATAAGAGTGGTGGAAATCAGTTCTCCCTGAGCCAGAATTTCCTTCTCTTCAAATAATGTGAATATTGGTTTGTTGAAAGAACGGATGAAATCAAATCGCTCACCAATCGCTTCTGTTGCCGCTTTCTTAAACTCTTCCGATGAATAAAGTTCCTCTATTGTGCGAGAATATTTTGCTTCAAGGGCATTAATTGTTTCCTTGGCACCGGTCACATTCTTTTTATATAAATAATCAGAAATCTCTACAAGAGAGTTCGTTGTGCCGGACATTGCTGAAAGCACTACTATATTTTTACCTCGATTAGCCACCAGTGCAGCTACATCTTTGATTCTTTGTGCAGTACCCACTGAAGTACCACCAAATTTCAAGACTTTCATCCTTTAACCTTTAATCATTAATTTTTTTTGCAAAGTTAATCAGAGAATCCGTAATTTTCACACTTTGAATCTCCTTTTTATATTTTCTCTGTTTTTTTACTGCTTCCGGAATATTAAATGCATTGTTGAAGTTATAACTTGCCACTTGCGACAATCAAAATCAATTTGTAAATTTGGGAAATTAAAAAATCTATGATTACCCTAATTATTAAGATGATAATATTTGCACTTTTAGCACTTTTCTTGATTGGGTTTATTTCCGAATTAATTGAGATTCTTAAAAAATAATTCCTAACATAAAAATACTAACTATTCACCCAGTGTGAACAATTGCGCCAAGATTCCTGCCATATTTTAGTAAGTTAACGGTTCAATGCCTCGCCGTTTTTAGTCAGTTCCGGAGAAAGCTGCGAGAGCAGAAGCTTGTAGGACTCNACCGCCCCGGCAGCCGAAACGCCGAATTCCTTAGCAGTGCTCCTTGCATACTTCTCAACCAATGCAAGCTCCTCCGCTGTCGGTCCCGCTATTGCCTGTAGCTCCGCGAGCTTAGTATTGAGCGCAGCTCCGGGGGCAAGGGTTTCTTTGAGAGTGGATGATAGATTAGCAACATATTGTGATAGCTGATTAAATAAGATTAGATGTTCCCCAAATTTTTCAAACGCACTTTTAGTCTGATCTATATGCTCTCTTAGATGCTGAACATTATCAGATATTTCCTGAACTGCTGCACTGCAATTCCCGGAAATATTAAATGAGTAGTTAAAATTATAGGTGGACANTTGTTTAATTGGGTTTTAATTTATAATTTTGAAGAAATTAAAATACATTTCAAATGACTTTCATTGGATTTATTATCTTAGTTCTCTTTCTTGCAGGATTGATAGGTTATATTGGTCCAATTTATGTTGCAATTTTTAAGGAAGTATTATCTAATAATTCCAAAAAGAGTGAATCCAAAAATAAAAAGCGTTGACTATTCAGCAGGAGCAAACAGATTGGCGAGTATTCTTGCCATGTTTTCAAGCCTGAAATTCTCAATCCAAACCGCTTGCTGAAAAAGCATAGCCCANTNNTCCTGCGGCAGCATNGTTGGGTCNATATGAAAATTCGCCCGGATCAAGGCGCACCCCTTGGCAATCTCTCCGGGATCATCATTGGCAACGCCCCCGGAGAGGGAGTACGCCTCTACAAGTTTTTTAGCTTAGAAACACACTTGCCGAAGATGTTCTGAAGCTCACCGGTAGCCTGCATCTTATACACTGCNTCGCTCTTCANCATAGCGGAGCCTCCAAGCCAGCAGTTATCGAATATCACCTCGGCAGCCTTGATTTCATTGCTCTTGGCTGTTGCCGAAAACGCCTGCATGGTCTTCATGTCCGGGCGGTGGAAATAGCCACGGTGCAGTTCCTCAAACTCCACATCAGCAACCTCTATCTCNACTATCCTGCCATGACGGGCTTTCCATGTGGCAATCTGCTCTTCGGTTACATCACCGTTNATTACTTACCACNCNCTCTCGGAGGTNGGACTGGCACTCACTTATACCGATGGGAATGTCAAACCGTTTGACACTTTCCGCAAGGATGTGGAGGCTATTGACCGGAAATATAACACCAATTATCTCTTTGCGGAGTATAATCATGCGCTGCACACTTCACAGATGGCTGTGAAGTGGAGACAGATTGAAGATGACGGAGACCGATACAATCTGCANTACCGNACNGCCGGTGATGANCGGGTNCGCTCNGANCACGCGGCTCTTGANAATACCACGNTGCCGCCCTCCGATCCGTTCTGGAACGACTACCTGCCGNCCAACGGNTGGAANTGCCGCTGCACGGTNGAGCAGGTNCTNCGNGATGATTATCCNATGTCAGATCCGGAAACNGCAAGNGCTNCCGGAGACGCTTGCACNGATACNCCGAAGTCANGGATGTTNCGCTACAANGCCGGNCGTGAAATGACNGTGTTCCCNAANAAGCACCCTTACCTNCCNAAAGGCTGCNGNGATTGNCCTAAACGTGGCAGNTTGAATCTTGCCACTCGNNCNGATCCGGCTTATTNCCNCAATGTCANANTCTGNGG
>JAAVFD010000015.1:41835-80315 GCA_014800945.1 Barnesiella sp.
TNTTNAAGGAATGNCGGANNATGNNNGANNANCGNNTNAANGANTGGAAAGANGNTAAAGATTCCGGAGCGTGGNGGACTANCTNTTTCCGGTGATAATTTCAAGACTGGATCCATACTGATTACCCGACAGTCTGTAAAAGGTGTTATCGGTCACACNCTGAATCTNGCAGTNCGTGATTCATTGCTTGGCATNGAAAANAATGCANTGAATTATANGTATATCGGTTGGGGTGAGTGTAAAACNGATANTCANACNGGNAAANCAAAACACCCGGANGCTGCNTTCTTTTTATATTANGANGTGGAAATAGNCGGNAANACTTATTATGCAAATNTNAAAGCNNANNNANATNATAANNNNGAAGANNTNTANTGTATCCGNGACCNNTGCAATATCGCAGCNCTAAATCACGGNGCACCNCCTACTGTAGATGAGTGGTAAAAACAAAATAGACCGCTGAAAACGTCGAGCTGGATGAAAGAATCTCCGCAGCGNNTNACATCAGCAGTCTATTTGCCACAAAGGTAATANNTTTTNATTAATAACAAACAAAACCAATAAACAATTTAACAATGGANGAAAAAATNACAGTAANAATTCCTCTTTCTCATTCTGANATTTCCCTCGCTTTCGGCTTTGCCGGNGAGGATCTNACTCCGGNAATGTGGGAAAAAGTAAAAGGAATGAATCATGAAATCAACTTTNCCATGATTGAGGACAAGGCTGAAAGGATGCAGATTAAAATCGGTATTGCGGCTCTTCTTCTCGCCAATNTGCCTGACTGATGCCCCGAAACATTTATGACGATATTCTGAGCGATGCCCGCGTAAAGCTCACGGAGATGTTCAACAANAANTTCCGTGAGCAGGGTTTCTTCGGGCAGAAGTGGGTGGCTNCAAAGACNTCNAAGGTNAANAAGCGNGGCAANGGNTCNATNCTCATAGTNACCGGNGCNATGCGCCGCTCNATCAAATCNATGGTNAGAGGNATGGCNGTGGTNTTTTCCTCGCATCTGCCTTACACNGCGCTCCACAATGANGGAGGGTAATTAAATTCTTTATAGTCANGAANATTTCACTTATGTCAACNTCAAATTATAATTAAAGTAATTTACGTGACTTACTTACTGTTTATTTTTGTATATTTG
Source organism: Barnesiella sp. (assembly GCA_014800945.1). Lineage (GTDB taxonomy): Bacteria > Bacteroidota > Bacteroidia > Bacteroidales > Muribaculaceae > Paramuribaculum. The sequence continues at coordinate 42,986 of JAAVFD010000015.1, forward strand.
CACTTATGAATAGAAAAGGAAAGTTATATTTCAGATACGGAACAATGGGGTCGGCTAAAACTGCCTTATTGTTGACAACTGCATATAATTTTGAAGAGAGAGGTGTAAAGTATGTGTGTCTAAAACCAATAATCGATACACGNGAAAACCGAAATGTCATAAGATCCCGCATCGGTATTGAGCGAGAATGCAAATGGATATTTGCTGAAACTGACTTATATATGCTTGCCGAGCAGATGTTTCAGGAAAATATGGCGGTTATCGATTGGTTTCTTATTGATGAAGCACAGTTTCTCACTCCTGAGCAAGTTGACCAGCTTTCAAGAATAGTTGATGATTTCGGCAGCAATGTTATTTGCTACGGTTTGAGAACTGATTTCCAGACAAAACTTTTTGAAGGGTCAAGGCGCCTATTTGAAATAGCGGATTCNATAGATGAAATTAAATCCACCTGTAGCTGCGGACGAAAAACCATAGTCAATGCTCGNATAGATTCAAATGGCGATATTGTTGATATCGGTAACCAAGTNGAAATCGGTGGAAATGACAGATACATAGCTGTTTGCCGTAAATGCTGGCGAAACAAGCGAATAGAGCAAGCATCNCGTGTAGCACTCCCCTTTCCTGAATTTAAAACTAAGTCATGAGTCTTAAACGTTTACTTCTTTCTATTGGATTATTCTTTACTCTTACTGTAACCCTTGCAGGAAATATTTCATACAGCACCGAGAAATTGAACTACAAAGTTCTGTTCAAATGGGGTCTTGTTCACAAGCAGGCAGGAAGAGCCACTGTAACAATATCTGATAAAGGAAACAAATATGTGGCAACTTTAACCGCCCGATCTGAATCCTGGGCAGATAAATTCTATTCGGTCAGAGACACATTAATCTCTACAATGTCTAAAAAAGATTTTTTACCTGAAAAATATGAACGCATCGCTCACGAGGGTGGAGCCTTTGCCCATGACATTGTAACTATTTCAAAATCGGAAAACACTTTTATTGGAAACACAGAAAGATACCGCCGCAAGAAAAACAAAGTTGAAGTAGTAAAGAAAACCGGCACGTTAAAGGCTGACGGTCATACAGTTGACCTATTGAGCGTTTTCTACTATTTGAGAGCTATAAATTTTGAATCTCTTTCTCCTGGTTATACCAAGACTATAAACATTTTCTCCGGAAAAAAGAAAGAGTTGATAAATATACGGTATTTGAAAAAAGAGGTAATTGAACTTGACAATAAAAAATATGAGACTTACAAAATCAGTTTCACATTCACTACGGATGGTGAAACTAAATCAAGTGATGATATNTTAACCTGGATTTCAACAGACTCAAATCATATTCCTGTTAAACTTGAAGGCAAGTTGAAAGTCGGAAAAATTCAATGCTTATACACAGGNGGCAAATAACTCAAAATAATGAAANTCAACAAAATTCTCGGTATCACAGCATTAAGCTGTTTTATNACAAATTCTGCAATGCAAGCTGATAACAATAAGGTAAGCCTCAAAATAATTGAGACAACCGATATGCACGGAAATTTTTTTCCTTATAATTTTATAACCCGTTCACCCTGGGGTGGAAGTGTTGCGAGAGTAACCTCTTTTGTTGATTCGGTAAGGAATTCAGCCGGTGAGGANAATGTTGTATTGCTCGANGCCGGAGACATTTTGCAAGGNCAACCAACCGTGTATTATTATAACTTCATTGANACCGATACTAAACATATTGCTTCGCGGATATACGACTTCCTAAAGTACGATGCAGCCACAATAGGCAATCATGACGTTGAAACAGGGCACAATGTTTATGACAGATGGATTGCCGATACCTCTGTTCCGGTTCTTGGTGCAAATGTGATAGATACTTCTACCGGAAAACCCTATCTNCAGCCATACAAAATCATTAATAAGAATGGGGTGAGGATTGCGGTTCTCGGACTCATAACCCCAGCTATTCCAGCCTGGTTGCCTGAAAATCTNTGGAGNGGATTACAGTTTGAAGANATGGAACAGTGTGCAGGTAAATGGATAAAAATAATCAAGGAGCAGGAAAAANCGGATTTAATTNTAGGTTTATTCCATTCTGGNAACGATTATTCACGGCAAACCGGTGATTATCACGAAAACGCTTCACTNCAGATTGCAAAGACCATTCCNGGATTTGATATTGTTTTTTCCGGGCATGATCANAGNATATTTAACAAGGTGGTCTCAAATGCTGAGGGGGATTCTGTNGTAGTTCTTAATCCGGCAAACAATGCTAATGCCATAGCCATGGTTAATGTCGAATTCAGCCGTGATGACAAAGGAGANTGGAAAAAGGAAACTATAAGTGGAAATATTTACCCGATAGAAAATATTAATCCATCATCCCGTTATATGACAGAGTTCATAGACAGTTATAANACTATCNATGAATTTGTGTCGCGACAAATTGGTACTGCAACCGGAGACTTTTGCAGCATTGANGCNTTTTTCGGTTCTTCACCCTTTATTGACTTAATCCACCGTCTTCAACTTGATATTACNGGAGCTGATATAAGTTTCGCTGCGCCTCTTTCNCANGATGCTGTTATTAAAAGCGGTCCNGTNAGAGTGAGNGATATGTTCAATTTGTATAAATATGAAAATCTACTATATACAATGCGTATGTCCGGTCAAGAGATAAAGGATTANCTTGAGGANTCTTACAGCATTTGGATTGACACACCGGAGAGCGNACATCTGCTTTTATTCTCAGCCGACAATNCTAATTATCATNNTTTCAAAAACCCATCNTACAATTTTGATTCTGCTGCCGGAATCCTTTACACTGTAGATATAACCAAACCTAAGGGCGAAAGAGTAATTATAAAATCTCTTGCCGATGGAAAGCCCTTTGATTTGGGAAAAGAATATTCTGTAGCCGTTAATTCATACAGAGGCAACGGTGGCGGAGATTTGATGACCAANGGAGCAAAGATTCCTCATAGCGAACTCGCATCCAGAATAATCTCATCNACTGANCAGGANTTGAGATATTATATGCTTAATGAGATTCAGAANAAGGGNGAGCTTAAACCNGANACCCTTGATAACTGGAAATTCATCCCAGAAGANATNGCAAAACCTCTGATTGAAAAAGACAANGCAATTCTTTCAAAGAATTAATGAAAATCANTCAGACCTTTGAAAATAAAGTGCGNANTTTCGCCTCCGAATTTTTTTNCGATAAAATNGTTGTTGGATTAAGNGGAGGNGCNGATAGCGTTGCTTTATTGGCNGCTCTTTGCTCNGTTGGTTGTAATTGCATTGCTGCACACTGCAACTTTATGCTCCGNGGGAAAGAAAGTGAGCGTGACATGNCTCATGCATGTAANATAGCGGAAATATGTGGCGCGNAATTCGAATCTGTCTGTTTCNATGTGCCCGAATTTATGAGATTACATANGTGCTCTCTTGAAACTGCGTGCCGGGAACTAAGATATGCCTGGTTCAAGGACCTTTGCACAAGTAAAAATGCCAAATGGATAGCAGTCGGTCACCACAGAGAGGATAATNCCGAGACTTTTTTTCTGAATCTTTTTCGAGGCTCCGGTATAAGAGGTCTGAAAGGAATGAGGCCTGTAAACGGTAATATCATTAGACCGCTTTTATCATTCACTCGCAAGGANATAGAACAATACCTCAAAGAAAAAGGATTAGATTTTATTACAGANAGNTCCAATCTGGTTGCAGATGTAGCGAGAAATAGAATCCGTAATATTNTAATGCCNATAATACGGAANGAGTTTCCACATGCAGATAGCACCATAGCTACAACTGTGTCAAATCTGTACTCTACGGAATCGTTCGTAAGCGAGATGATGAATCTTGAACGGCAGAAATGGNTANAAGATGACTCCATCAACATTTCACAAATACTTAATCAGAGNAAGAGTGCCCCTTTCATCATTTTTGAACTGCTGANTGACAAAGGATTCAACCGTGACCAAAGTGATGACATNATNAGATGTGTGAAGTCCGGCTCTACCGGAAAAATTTTCAAAAATAGTTCAGGCGAACTTTACTGTATTGATCATGGAATACTTATTCCGATGAACCAAAACAGCACAGATTACGAAATCATATCTGAATTGATTCCGAAAGAAGAATTTTTACCCGGTAAAGATCCACTCGTTGAGTATTTTGATGCATCTGTTCTTACNGGAGAAAAGTTAAGCGTAAGAAAATGGCATATTGGTGACAGAATTAGACCGTTCGGAATGAAGAAAGGTTCACGCCTTATAAGCGATATNATGCGAGATNCCGGATACAGTCTTATAGATAAGGACAATACCCGGCTTCTTGTAAAAGGTGATGAAATTCTTTGGATTATCGGATTAAGACGTAGCTACCTGTATCCGATAACTGAAAATACATCAAATATAGTTAGAATAACCGCTTTTCAAAACTCTCCTTTCTGTAGCAGATAAGCTTTAGCTTCATCCCACGGAATATACAATTCACNACCGGGAATCAATGGCACAGGAGTTTCATTGTGATCGGTTCTTACATAATATTTACCGGTTGTGGATTTGAACAATACCAGTCTGAAATTAGCAGCCATAGGGACTACGTTGAAATTCTGCCAGTTATCAGCTACAGTGTTTAAGTCATCTGACACATAGTAGCAGCCTTGAAGCTGAATCAGCGCCAATAGCGGCATCAGTGTTTCAGCATGCGCGAACCTTAAACGGACTGGTGTTTTATCTGCACCACTAATAAAAGAATCAGTAGTATTGATCAGGTTAAGCAGTAAAGGTTTTGCACTTTGGGCAGGTAAATTACTTAATGCAGATGATGAATGTGTGAGATATTGCTTGAGATTAAACACACTCCAAAGTGCATTAAACTCTTCACGTGAAAAATATTCAGCATAATTAATCTTCATTTCTATTGCAGCGGTGCCTGCTACTACGGAATACATAGATAAAAGAATGTCATTCTCATCTACATCATCCAAGGGAAAAGATGCACCGACAAATTTCTTAATCAGCCCTTTCGGCAGGGTATTTTCAGCGAAATCATCAACAGCTTCCTTTACCNTACTACTATTTACAAATCGCTCAAGAGGTTCATTATNGTCAAAGAATCTCAATAATTCGTTATTTTGACGCCCCGAAGCTGTGTAAACATCTATTTTATTATTTTGCCGAACAAGCTGATGAGTAAACTCGTACATACTTGCCACACATCTCGGCACATAAGTACTGATTGCGTTAACATCAGTATTATTCAATAACTTAGGGCACTCTCCGTAGAGTCTTGCAGCGAGCCATCTCTGCTCGGCTTTTCCAAGCGTATCAAGAGCTCCCCATCGCCCGGTACTTCTGTCAATGATTTTCTCTGTAAGAGCCAATAGCCTTCTGCCCCTCAGAGTGATAGTTCCTTTTTTTCTGGCACTTTTTAGTATTTTACTAACCTCGTTTGCCTTTTTACCCGAAGACATATAGCGAGCTCCATGGCGTCCCACATGATTTACCATTACAGCACGCAGAGTATCTGGCACCTGAATTTTACCTTTAGGGTCAACATACGGACGGGAACTNCCCAAACATTCATTATAAGAAAAATCAGTCTGCGCAAAAAGATTAGCCGCAGAAACAGCAATTAGAATTGTGATGAATAAACGTTGCATATATTTTATTATTTTTGCAAAGTTAAAACAAATAAAAGTGGTAGGATTGTTCTACCAACACTATTTTTTTATGGAGGAACAGNTTACCGGACTGATAGAAGAAGGAAAATTTGACGAAGCTATTGCTCTAATTAGCCAAGCAATAGTATCCAATAATGAGGATGATAGGCTATNTTTTCTTCGTGGAAAAGTCCACTGGAAAAAGGGCATGAGAAAAGAAGCCATGAATGATTATGCNTCNGCCATAAGACTAAATCCTGACAGTCCGGCNAAAATCGCCATGGAGCAGGCACGAGCTGTTGCAAGTTTTTTTAATCCAGACCTTCTGAACCCTTAAAANNATTGATATGGATGAAATATTGAAGTATTTCCCGGATTTGACCGATAGNCAAATAGAACAGTTTAAAGAGATCGGCAATGTTTATCCTGAATGGAACAGCAAGATAAATGTAATNTCTCGGAAAGATATTGACTTCCTNTACCTCCATCACATTTTGCATTCATTAGCNATTGCCAAATTCTTAACTCCGGTAGCCAATACATCCTTTCTTGATTTTGGAACCGGTGGTGGATTTCCCGGTATTCCACTNGCAATAATGTTTCCTAACTGCTCATTTCACCTGATAGACAGAATCGGGAAAAANCTAAGGGTTGCAGAAGCAGNTGCAACTGCAGCCGGTCTAACCAACGTANCCTTTCAACATGGAGATATAGGTGAATGCCATGGGAAATATGATTTTGTGGTTAGCAGGGCNGTTATGAGAATGGAGGAACTTGCAAANCTGTCNAGAAANAATATTTCANCCAAAAACTCCAACTTATTTCCNAACGGATTGTTGTGCTTAAAAGGAGGTGACTTAAAAGAAGAAATCGCCTTGACCGGACGNCCCGTAATTGAGGTACCTCTTTCGGACTACTTTACTGAAGAGTATTTCGATACTAAAAAACTTATCTATGTAGAAATGTAAGATATGAAAATNAAGACTTTGGAATTTAACCCGTTTGGAGTAAACACATATATTGTATGGAATAAGGATACTCTNGAAGCAGCTGTAGTAGATCCNGGAATGTCCNATCAGAATGAATNCTTNCGTTTTAAGCAATTCGTTGAAATTGAAAGACTTCAGATCACAAAACTAATAAATACNCATTTACATATCGACCATACTCTNGGCAATGAGTTTGTTGAAGNAACATACGGGGTTTCCCTTATGGCACATAGCGATGATGCTCTACTCGGAGCAATGCGTGCTCAACAAGCTGTAATGTTTAATTTACGTGGTGTAGCAACCGATGCTGTTCAAATAGGCACAGAAATCAAAGCCGGAGACAAAATATATCTTGGTGATGAATATCTTGAAGTGCTTGAAGTTCCAGGCCATTCCCCCGGGTCTATTGCATTATATTCTCCTGCAGACGGATTCGTTATTACAGGAGACGCTCTTTTTCGAGGCAGTGTCGGCAGAACTGATTTGCCCGGAGGGAATCACTCTACCTTAATTAATTCGATTAAAACCCACCTCATGACTTTACCCTCTGATACAGTAGTGTATCCGGGTCATGGGTCGGCAACAATTATTGGTCAGGAAGCTAAAACGAATCCGTTTATTCGTTGATAAAATTGTCAGCTTGATTAAAGGGATCACATTCTTCAATATTGATTGTCAATCCCTCTTCCCTACTCTGTGAAACTAAAGTGAATATGTACAGGGCACCTAATCGGGAAGTAATACTCGAGTATGGCTCCAATGGAGTTTGATTTCCCCAACGCTCTGAAATGGCTCCGATATATTGATCCACCAAATCAAGTCGGTTGGTTCGTAAGCATGATAAAATAAATACAAGATCTGTTATATGATTACGGTAGCTGAATGGGAGTATTATCCATTTTTCTATCAGCTCTGTATATCTTCCGACTCTGTACAATAATTCCAATAATATTGCAGTATCCTCCTTTAATCCAATTTTTTTATCATAATAATCTAGGATAGCCAAAGCTGCGCCATATTCCAATTCCGAGATAAAGTCCTTAGCCATATTGAGGAGCAAGTCCAGTTTGTCCTCGTCCGGATTTTCAAACAGCGGAGCCAGAATATCTTTTTTCATTCTACCGTCAGCCATACTCAAAATTGTTTCCACAACTTCAAGGTTTCCTGGATGGGAATCAAGATAGTCATAAAGTGCATCAACAGCTTCCGCCTTATAGCCTTTACCATAAAGACATAGTGCCATATATTGAGCGGTTGCAAAATTTTCATGGTCGAGCTCCAATGCTTTTTCCAAAATTTGCATAACCTCTTCAACTGGTTTATCAAGTAGATACATTCCTCTTGCCTGCAGAAGGAGCGCTGGCACTGAATCGGGGTTTATCGCAAGTGCAAAATCAAGGTAAGATAGTCCTTTTTCAATTTCGTAGTTATTAGAAATATGCACCTCAGCCAGTTTTTCCCAAAATTCCTCATTAAAAGGCTCAAGCAGAGTCAATTCTTCAGCAAGTTTAATAACCTGCTTATAATCACCTTGCCTATCTGCCTCATTAAGTAACTCAAAAATAAATGATTGCTGATAACTACATTTAGCTAATATCAGTGTGTAGTTATCTATGAGCCACGAGTACATACCTAACGCAGAAGCAGCATGAACTAATTGTATAACCTCCTCATCTTCAAATTCACTTACTGAATTCAATAATTCATCAAGTTTCTCTCTACCTGAATCCTCAGATAAAGGGGTTAGCAACAGAAACAATAATTTCTTAAGAACTGACTTTTCAGGTAATTGAATCATAGCAGTCTTAGCTGCATCAAGATATCCTTCCTGATAAAGATAAAAAGCCTTTCTCTCTGCCAAAGGGACACTTGACGGATACAAGCGAGCGCCACACATCAGTATTTCAAAGCGAGCATAATCATTTCCGATATCAGATGCGTAATCGTACATCTCAATCAGATCATCCTCATCATAAAATACAGTACCAGCTCCTGAAGACAATTCATTAAGAAACTGCTCCAGAAGCTGCTGTCTGTCATCGGCAGAGTTTTCTTTCATTCTAAGATTTTTTCTGTTCCTTTTCCCAGCTGTCTTTTAATGCAATTGTTCTATTAAATACTAAAGCATCAGGACGAGAATCAATGTCAGGAGTGAAGTAACCTATTCTTTGGAACTGGAAATGAGCGCCCGGAATAGCATTTTCAGCGAGGAATGGTTCTACTTTAACACCTTCAACAACTTTTAATGAATCCGGATTAAGAAGTTCGCGGAAATCTCTATCGGTTTCTGCAGCAGGATTTTCTACATTAAACAATCGGTCATAGATATTCACTTTAGCATCAACTGCGTGTTGTGCGCTCACCCAATGAAGTGTGCCTTTTACCTTTCGCATACTACCCGGCATTCCGCTCTTAGTTTCCGGATCATAGGTACAGTAAATTTCTTCAATATCACCATTTTCATTCTTCTTCACACCGGTACATTTAATTATGTAAGCTCCCTTAAGCCTAACCTCACCTTCGGGCGCCAATCGGAAGAATTTTTTTGGTGGGTTCTCCATGAAATCATCACGTTCAATATATATTTCACGGGAGAAAGGCATTTCATGAGTACCTTCCTGAGGATTTTCGGGGTTATTTTCCATTTCAACCATCTCCACTTTATCCTCTGGATAGTTGGTGATGACTACTTTAACCGGATTGATAACAGCCATTCCTCTGGTTGCAACAGCATTTAGATCTTCACGAACCGCATGTTCAAGCAGTCCAACGCTATTAAGAGCTTCATATTTTGTATAGCCGATTTTATCAACAAAATTGCGGATGGAACGCGGCGTGAAACCACGACGACGCATACCGCTTATAGTCGGCATTCTGGGATCATCCCAACCTGCCACAAGTCCTTCTTTTACAAGCTGTAATAGCTTTCTCTTACTCATCACAGTATAAGTAAGATTTAGACGATTGAATTCGATCTGTCTTGGACAGTATGATTCATCAGCAAGTTCCTTTACAAAATACTCATATAAAGGGCGATGCACTTCAAATTCAAGAGTACATATTGAGTGTGTCACACCTTCAAAGAAATCACTCTGACCGTGAGCGAAATCGTACATCGGATAAACTTTCCATTTGTCACCGGTTCGATGATGAGGTGTTTTTATTATACGATACATTATAGGGTCACGGAAGTGCATATTTGGTGAAGCCATATCAATTTTGGCTCTGAGAACCCTGGAGCCTTCCTCAAATTCACCGGCATTCATACGTTCAAATAAATCCAGGTTATCCTCAGGAGTTCTGTTTCTAAACGGGCTCTCCTTCCCCGGTTCTGTCGGGGTGCCCTTCTGACGAGCTATTTCTTCAGAAGACTGATCATCAACGTAAGCCTTACCTTCTTTTATAAGCCTTACAGCCAAATCATATAATTTGGGGAAATAGTCACTTGCATAGTATTCTCTATCCCCCCAGTCAAATCCGAGCCAATGAATATCTTCTCTGATTGAGTCAACATACTCAACATCTTCCTTAACCGGATTAGTATCGTCAAAGCGAAGATTACATGTACCTCCGAATTTTTCAGCGATACCAAAATCCATACATATTGCCTTAGCATGTCCAATATGGAGATACCCATTAGGTTCAGGCGGAAAACGAGTATTCAGTCTGCCTCCATTTTTTCCTGCCTTGAGGTCATCGGCAACTATTTGTTCTACAAAATTCAGGCTTTTTTTTTCTGTAGCCTCATTTTCCGTCTGCTGTGTCATAGCTATATAAAGTATGATTATTCAATTAATGATTTACAAAATTAATCTTTATTTCAAAAACCACAAAAATCAATCTTCCCTACGAATACTTGCTCCAAGTGTGCAAAGTCGCACATCAATATCTTCATATCCTCTGTCAATCTGACTGATATTTCCGATTTCGCTTACCCCCTTGGCAGACATTGCGGCAAGCAGCATCGCAATACCGGCACGTATATCAGGAGACAACATCTTATTACCGCGTAATGCAACTCTGTTGTCAAGCCCAATCACCACTGCTCTATGGGGGTCACAAAGCATTATTTGAGCACCCATGTCAATCAGTCTATCCACAAAGAACAATCTGCTTTCAAACATTTTCTGATGAATAAGAACACTGCCTTTACACTGTGTGGCAACAACGAGCATAACACTAAGTAAGTCCGGAGTCAATCCAGGCCAAGGTGCATCAGCAATTGTCAATATCGAACCATCAAGAGCTGTTTCTATTTCATAATGTTCTTTTGCCGGTATAAATATATCATCTCCCCTTAGTTCAAGGTCAATTCCCATTCTTCTGAAGCTATCGGGAATTATTCCGAGATTCTGATATGATACATTTTTCACTGTTAATTCACTTTGAGTAATAGCAGCCATACCAATAAAGCTGCCAACTTCAATCATATCCGGCAATATACGATGCTCGGTTCCATGCAATTTCTCGCAACCATGAATAGTTACAAGATTTGATCCAAGACCATCTATTTTACAGCCCATACCCTCAAGCATTCTGCACAACTGCTGCACATACGGTTCGCAGGCAGCATTATAAATGGTTGTCTTACCTTCTGCAAGACTTGCCGCCATTATAATATTTGCGGTACCGGTAACCGACGCTTCGTCAAGAAGCATATAGGCACCCTTCAGTCCGTCAGGAGCTGAGAGATGATATGCATGCCGATTATCATCATAGGACAAAGATGCGCCAAGATTAATCAATCCCGTAATATGGGTATCCACTTTTCTTCTTCCAATCTTATCACCTCCCGGTTTGGCAAACCAGGAGCTGCCGAATCTTGCCAACAGTGGGCCAACTACGAGTACACTGCCCCTAAGTGCCGCACATTTTTCAATAAACTCATTACCGTTTATATAATCAATGTCAATATCATCAGCCTTGAAAGTATAATCTCCTTTAGCCAACCTCTTGACTTTGACGCCCATTCCCTGAAGCAAAGAAATCAGATTTCTCACATCAAGAATCTCCGGTATATTGGTTATTTTAACCTCTTCCGCAGTAAGAAGAACGGCACTTATTACTTCCAACGCTTCATTCTTAGCTCCTTGTGGCTCAATTTCTCCTTGCAGTCTATGACCGCCTTCAATAATGAATTTACTCATTCTAATTATTTTTCCGGCTAATTTAACACTTAATTGGTATAAGAGCAAATCAAAAACAGATAACTTCAGGTTTCAGCTCAATTCCAAATTGCTCTTTAACATCTGATACGATGGCGTTTTCCAGCATTTTAATATCACATGAAGTGGCCTTGCCGTTAGCATTGACCAATATCAGCGGCTGATTATGCCATACACCAGCATTTCCAAGTTTCTTTCCTTTCCAACCACACTTTTCTATTAACCATGCCGCCGGTACTTTTATAGAATTATCAGGTGTCAGAAAATGAGGAACTGATTCTATTGATATCCCTTTGCCAATCACCATATTACAGAATTCGCCCCAGTCATTCTTACTCAGGACAGGGTTCTTAAAATAACTTCCAGCACTACCAACTTCATCTACTTTAGGAAGTTTACTATCTCTAATTTGTATAATTTTATCACGAATTTCAACCGGTGTCAGATTATTGCTTTCGCTAAACTTTTTTAGAGGGCCATAAGATAGTTGCGGGTTGTATCTTTTTGATACTTCAATTGCAACTTCCAGAACTACATATTTTCCATAGTTCTCGGGCAATTTGAAAGTTGAGAACCGATAGCCATAATTCAGTTCTTCCCTGTCTAATTGATCAAATTTTTTCTCGATGCAATTCCAAACTTTAACAGACTTTACTAAATCGCCAAATTCCACTCCATATGCTCCGGCATTCTGAACAGCAGCGCCGCCTACAGTTCCCGGAATACCTGACAGATTTTCCATTCCCCAGAACCCGGAATATGATAGATTTGCGACTATGGAATCGAGGTCCACACCAGCTCCAATTACCACTTCGGCACTTCCATTTTCACGTAATCTCACATCCCATCCTAATATAGCCGGATGCACGAGCACTCCCTGGTACTGATCACTAAATAATATATTTGAGCCTCCACCAATAATTGCTATATTGCCATTCGGTGACAAATTTTCTGCAAGAGCCATTGCCGAAGGACAATCGTCAACCGCGTCAAACTCCACCAAATTTTCACACAACGAATCAATTCTCATTGTGTTAAAAGACTTCATGCTTATATTTTTATATGACCGTACCATAATGCTCCTCGAATGTCTGAAAATATCTACAAAGATAACCCGAAAAAAAAGACTATCCAAATATACTTGCTATTGTTACTTTTTGTTTTTTTAAGACCTCATAATCTTACTGACACCTATTTTAATATAAGATACAAACGTTTTTTCGTAATTTTGCAGAATGAACTTTCAACTCGACAGCACATACAAACCTACCGGAGACCAACCTCAAGCCATTGAAAGCTTAGTTAGAGGTATTGAAGAGGGCATTCCGGCTCAAACCCTTTTAGGAGTAACAGGTAGCGGAAAAACCTTCACAATGGCAAATGTCATTGAAAAGGTTAATCGCCCAACTCTTATTCTAAGCCATAATAAGACGCTTGCAGCCCAGCTTTATGGAGAATTCAAGCGCTTTTTCCCAAATAATGCTGTAGAATATTTCGTTTCATATTACGATTATTATCAACCCGAGGCATATATCCCTTCCGTTGACAAATATATTGAAAAAGATCTCATGATAAATGATGAGATTGACAAACTGAGACTTGCTACTACCTCGGCCCTTCTCAGCGGAAGAAAAGACGTTATTGTAGTCAGTTCCGTTTCCTGTATCTACGGTATGGGAAATCCTGAAGACTTCAACAGTAATGTTATTACTATATCAAAAGGGCAAAAAATAGGAAGAAATGCATTTCTGCGCGAGCTTGTAGGAGCATTATACAGCAGAAATGAGATATCTCCAATACGTGGAAACTTCCGAGTGAAAGGTGATACGGTTGATGTTCACCTTGCCTATGAGGAAATTGTTGTTCGTGTTACTTTCTGGGGAGACGAAATTGAAGATATTACCACCTTCTATTCTTCGGACAACACACCACTTGGCACACACAACGATTTCAAGATTTTTCCTGCAAATATTTTTGTCACTTCTCCGGCGAGGCTTGCCTCCGGAATAGCTCAGATTGAACTTGACTTGGGCGAACAGGTGAATTTCTTCAACCGTGAGGCTAAAGAATTAGAAGCAAAAAGACTCTATGAAAGAGTTACTTATGACATAGAAATGATGCGGGAGGTTGGACATTGTCCCGGAATTGAAAACTATAGCCGGTACTTTGATGGAAGGCAACCAGGAATGAGACCGTTCTGTCTTCTTGATTATTTTCCTGACGATTTCCTGACAATCATTGATGAAAGTCACGTAACAGTTCCTCAGATTCGTGCAATGTGGGGAGGAGATGTTTCAAGAAAAATGAATCTTGTGGAGTATGGTTTCCGTCTCCCTGCTGCTCTTGATAATCGCCCGTTGAAATTTGAAGAGTTTGAGCGACTCACAAATCAGATTGTATATGTGAGTGCTACTCCTGCCGATTATGAACTTGAAAAGAGCGATGGTGTGGTTGTTGAGCAAATCATTCGTCCAACTGGCTTGCTTGACCCCATTATAGAAGTCAAACCATCCCTTAATCAAATAGATGATTTACTTGAAGAAATTGAAACAAGAGTTCAGGCGAATGAAAGGGTACTTGTAACAACTCTTACTAAGAGAATGGCAGAAGAGCTAAACGATTATCTGGAAAAGTTAAGAATAAAAGCCACATATATTCATAGCGATGTTGACACTCTTGAGCGAATCCGAATTTTGGACGATTTAAGAGCCGGTACTTATGATGTGCTTATCGGTGTGAATTTGCTCAGAGAAGGTCTTGACCTACCTGAAGTTTCTCTTGTAGCCATTCTTGATGCTGATAAAGAAGGTTTTTTACGCAGTCATCGCTCATTAACTCAAACTGTGGGACGAGCTGCACGTAACCTCGGCGGTAAGGTAATCATGTATGCTGACAAAATCACTGACAGTATGCAGCAGACCATTGATGAAACTGAAAGACGAAGAAGCATTCAGCTCGCATATAATGAAGAGCATGGAATTACTCCGACAGCCATTATTAAGGCAAGAGACCGTATAATTGGTATTGACAGCAAAAAAGAAGACGAACCCCAATCTAAAAACCGAAAGAGTAAAAACAAGCCGTTTGAGAGTTCGCTTAAACCTGAGCCTATAATATATGAAGCGGAATACAAAACTTCTGTTGATATTGCCGCTGATCCTGTAATTGCTTATATGAGTTGCGATGAGTTGCAAAGGTGCATAACCCGCAAACGAACAGAAATGCTGGATGCAGCTAAAAGAATGGAATTTATGGAAGCTGCCCGCTTGAGAGATGAGGTTTTAAAACTTGAGGAAATACTGAAAACAAAACAAAATGAGTCAGAATAATCCTCAAAGAGATACTTCTTTATATCTCCCCACAAGCGTCAAAGAGATGAAAGCCCTCGGATGGGACAGACCTGATGTTGTGCTATTCTCAGGAGATGCTTATGTGGATCATCCATCATTTGGTGCAGCCGTGATTGGACGTACACTTCAAAACGCCGGATATAAAGTTGCCATAGTTCCACAACCTAACTGGCAGGATGACTTACGAGATTTCCGCAAATTTGGCGAACCACGTCTTTTTTTCGGCGTGTCAGCAGGCGCCATGGATTCGATGGTAAATCATTATACTGCGAATCGCAGAAAAAGGAGTGATGATGCTTATACCCCCGGTGGGAGACACGGAGCTCGTCCGGATTATCCTACGATAGTATATTCCGACATTCTTAAAAGGATTTTCCCGGACATACCTGTTATCGCCGGAGGCATAGAAGCCTCTCTTCGTCGCTTATCGCATTATGACTATTGGCAAGATCGGCTTCGTCCATCAATTCTGCTTGACACCGCTGCTGATATAATAATATATGGCATGGGTGAGAAACCAATTGTAGAAATTGCAAAAAGACTCGAATCAGGAATCTCAATAAGAGAAATAACAGATATTCCTCAAACAGCCCTACTTCTCCCCTCTGTTCAAATTCCGGTAGCGGACGATAATAATATTATTCTCAACTCATTTGAGGAGTGTATTAAGGATAAGAGCAAACAATCACGCAACTTTATGCATATCGAGCAGCAGAGCAACAGAATGAATGGTGCAATTCTATGGCAGCAGTATGGCGATAAAGTTGTGAAAATTAATCCTATGCTACCACCACTAACAACGGAAGAGGTTGACAAATCCTTTGATTTGCCATACACTCGTCTTCCCCATCCGAGATATTATGGCAAGACGATTCCTGCCTACGAAATGATTAGGCATTCAGTGTGCATGCATAGAGGATGTTTCGGAGGCTGTTCTTTCTGCACAATTTCAGCCCATCAAGGAAAATTTATTGCTTCAAGAAGTAAGCAATCAATTCTATCTGAGGTTGAGAGGGTTACCCGGATGCCTGATTTCAAAGGCTACATAAGCGATTTAGGTGGTCCATCGGCTAATATGTGGAGCATGCGAGGCAAGAATATTGATATATGTAAGAAATGTATGAAACCGTCATGTCTCCATCCAAAGCCATGCCCGAATCTCAACACAGACCACTCCCCTCTGCTTGACTTATACCGGAGCGTGGATGCAATTCCGGGTATAAAAAAATCTTTTATTGGAAGCGGAGTACGTTATGATTTGTCTATGCACGCTACCGGTAACCGTAACATTGATTCTGCAAACAGAAAATACAATGAGGAGTTAATAGAAAAGCATGTGAGCGGGAGACTTAAAGTAGCTCCTGAACATACTGAGGATAAAGTACTAAATCTGATGAGAAAACCCTCATTCAGCCAATTTTATGATTTCAAAAAAATATTTGACGATGTTAACAGGAAGTGTGGCATAAAGCAGCAACTTATACCCTACTTTATTTCCAGCCACCCGGGATGCACTGAGATTGACATGGCGGAACTGGCAGTAAAAACTAAGAATCTTGATATGCACCTTGAGCAGGTGCAAGATTTCACGCCCACCCCTATGACTTTGGCAACAGAGATTTATTACTCAGGAATACATCCCTACACCGGAGAAAGAGTTTTTTGCGCCACCAGGCCGGAAGAAAAACTTGCACAGCGGCAATATTTTTTCTGGTATGACAAAACGTATCGTCAGCAAATCATAAAGTCACTCCAGCGCCTGAAACGGAGTGATCTCATCTCACAACTATTCCCAAATAGTTTCACCAGTAAATATCAAGGTCACAATCGACATAAGAAACATTAATTAATAAAATCTTCAATGAAAAAAACCATTATTCCAATGGCAATTGCTATGCTCGCCACCTCGTGCTCGGGCACTTCTGAGGAAAAAGGCGAAATTATTGACAAAACCGGCTGGATGCCCTCTGACAGGCAATACACCTCAGAGGTACTTGAAGCATTCGGACGAGTTGGCGCCCCCGTTGTGTCACCAGACGGTAAAGTGCTTTACAGCGTATCATTTGAAAGTGTGGAGCAGAATAAGAGCAATGCAGACCTCTATGTCATGAACATCGATGGCACTGAAAAGACCAAGCTCACATCTACCCCCGGCAGCGAAAGCGACGCAGTGTGGATTGAAAACGGAAAAAGAATTGCGTTTATGTCTCCTGTTGATGGAAAAACTCAGCTATGGGTCATGAATGCTGACGGGAGCAATAGAACAGCTGTCAGCAATGTAGAAAATGGTATTTCCGGATTTCTCTTTTCTCCTGATGGGAGCAAAGTGGTAATGATTGGATCCGTGAAATTTTCACGTGATGCCAAGGATATTTATCCTGATCTACCCGATGCAACCGGTAAACTCATAGATGACCTAATGTACAAACATTGGGATGAATGGGTAACCGAGATACCTCACCCCCTTATTGGTGACTTCAATGGCAAAGATATCACCAATGTTAAAGATATTATGGAAGATGAGCCATTTGAATCTCCGATGAAACCCTTTGGAAGCATTGAATCTTTCGCGTGGTCACCGGATGGGAGCAAACTAATCTATGTATCAAGAAAAAAGACCGGCATGGAATATGCTCTTTCAACCAATTCCGATCTTTATGTCTATGACATTGAAAGCGGTTCGACTTCTAATATGACAGAAGGTATGATGGGTTATGACACTGCACCAGCATACTCTCCCGACGGGAAATATATTGCATGGCTTAGCATGGAACATGACGGTTACGAGAGCGATAAAAACCGTATCTTCATAATGAATGTTGAAACATCTGAAAAAACTGATTTGACAACAGATTGGGATTACACCGCCGATGCTATTGCTTGGGCAGCCGATTCCAAATCAATTTATTTCATCGCTCCTAAGGATGGAGTCACTCCCATTTTCAACATTAATCTGTCAAACAAAGAAGTTAAAGTGATTGCAGACGGAGTATTTGACTATCAGTCATTAGCCCCGCTCGCCGATGGGTCACTCCTTACTATGCGCCATTCAATGGTTCAGCCTAATGAAATATACTCTGTGAACAATGGAGAGATTAAGCAGTTGACAGATGTTAACAATGCTATTCTTGAAGCTATTGATATGCCTACCGTTGAAAAACGATTGGTTCCTACAACAGACGGAAAATTGATGACTACTTGGGTGGTTTATCCACCTAACTTTGATCCAACAAAAAAATATCCATCACTTCTTTATTGTCAGGGTGGACCTCAGTCTGCTGTTAGTCAGTTCTTCAGTTACAGATGGAATTTGGCTCTTATGGCCGCCAATGGATATATTGTCATAGCTCCAAACCGTCGTGGTGTTCCTGGATTCGGTACTGAATGGAATGCACAGATATCAGGAGATTATGGCGGTCAAAATATGCGTGATTACCTCAGTGCTGTTGATGACATGAAGAAAGAAGCCTATATCGATGCCGCTCGTATTGGTGCTGTTGGAGCAAGCTATGGCGGATTCTCTGTGTATTGGCTTGCTGGACATCACGAAGGACGGTTTGCTGCATTTATAGCACACGCCGGTATATTCAACACCGAAGCACAGTATCTTGAAACTGAAGAGATGTGGTTTGCAAACTGGGATTTAGGAGGCCCATTCTGGGATAAATCTAATGCGATTGCACAAAATTCATTTGCAAATTCACCTCACAGATTTGTTGATAAATGGGATACTCCCATATTGATAACCCACGGAGAGTATGATTTCAGAATACTCGCATCTCAGGGCATGATGGCATTCAACGCTGCAAGGCTTCGTGGTGTTCCGGCCGAAATGCTTATCTTCCCTGATGAAAACCACTGGATTCTCAAACCTCAGAACTCTGTGATGTGGCAAAGAGTATTCTTCCGCTGGCTTGACAAATGGCTGAAGGATGAACCTGCAAAAAATAAAAACTAATATATAGATATTACAGTTATATAAAACGGAGAGACGCCGCAGTTTTTTGGTTTCGTCTCTCCGTTTAATATTTTCAATTTTATGTCAAAGGCTACACTGAAAAAAGCGCTTCAGAATCTTGAAAAGGAGCAAATCATAGAAATGGTTCTTGATTTGCATGCTGCACGTCCGGAAGCTAAAGAATATCTTGAATTCTGGGTCAGCGGAGATATCGAATCCAAGATGAATAAAGCTAAGGCTGCTGTTACAAAAGAAATTTCACGACGGCAGAGAACCCGTCCTCGCCCAAGAATGACAAAAATCAAACGATATATAAAAGACATTGTCAGTTTGAATGCCGACTCTGAAGCCATTGCTGAGATTATGACTTTCGCTATAGAAAAAATGTGCTTGGCTGGATCGGAAGGATGGATAAAAGAGTCAACACAAAAAAGCACAGCTAAGTTACTGCATGACACTTTAGTATATGCCTATAAGAACGGTGAATATTATAATACTATAGGAAAATTAAATGAGGCTATTAAAAATATGAGGAACGATGTTTGGTGGAGTCGGGATTTCAAGAAACTCTTGAGCGACGAATTATCTGACACGGAAAAAGCACTTATTGCGGAAAATACACCTTCAATTATATATTATCTTTTTTGTTCTGCTAAAAAAAATAACTAACTTTGTATTGAAATTTTAGTTCATTCCAATGGCAGAAAAAGAAGAAGTTTATAGCGCAAGTAATATTCAAGTTCTTGAAGGGCTGGAAGCTGTGCGCAAGCGTCCGGCAATGTATATAGGAGACATAAGTGTTAAAGGTTTGCACCATCTTGTATATGAGGTGGTTGACAACTCCATTGACGAAGCTCTTGCTGGATATGCCACCCATATCGATGTTACTATAAATGAAAATAACTCCATTACCGTAGTGGATAATGGTCGTGGCATTCCGGTTGATATGCACGAGAAAGAACACAAAAGTGCTCTGGAAGTCGTACTCACTGTTCTCCATGCCGGTGGTAAATTTGACAAAGGTAGTTACAAAGTAAGCGGTGGTCTGCATGGTGTAGGTGTCAGTTGTGTAAACGCTCTCTCAACATATCTCAAAGCTGAAGTACACCGCGACGGTAAAAGATATGTTCAGGAATACTCATGTGGTAAACCAACTACTGAGTTGAGAATCGAAGGCGAAAGTACCCACACTGGTACAAGTATTACATTCCTGCCGGATGATTCTATTTTCACCGTTACTGTTTATGACTATAACACTCTTGCAAACCGTCTTCGTGACCTTGCCTACCTGAATGCCGGGATAACACTGACCCTCACCGACATGAGGGACATTGATGCTGATGGTAAGCCCCGTACTGAAACATTTTACTCAAAAGAAGGACTTAAGGAATTTGTCAAATTCATTGACTCCAACAAAGAGCCGCTTATTCCTGACGTCATACATCTGAATACTGAACGTCAAGGTATTCCTGTAGAAGTTGCATTGACCTACAATTCAACTTTCAATGAAAATGTTTACTCTTTCGTAAATAACATCAATACCATTGAAGGTGGTACCCACCTCACAGGTTTCAAAAGAGGTCTCACTTCCACTCTCAAGAAATATGCTGAGGACAACAAGATGCTTGAAAAAGCTAAAGTTGAAGTTGATAGCAATGACTTCAGAGAAGGCCTAACAGCTGTTGTCTCTGTTAAAGTTATGGAGCCGCAGTTTGAGGGACAGACCAAAACCAAACTTGGCAACAATGAAGCTATTGGTGCTGTGCAGACAGCTGTTAGCGATGCACTAAACACATATCTTGAAGAGCATCCTAACGAAGCCAAAACTATAGTGAACAAGGTTATTCTTGCTGCACAGGCTCGTCAGGCTGCATACAACGCGAGAGTAAAGATTCAGAGAAAGAGCCCGCTCTCCGGTGGTGGTCTCCCCGGCAAACTTGCTGACTGTTCCAGCAGAACAGCTGAAGATTGCGAGCTATTCCTTGTCGAGGGTGATTCTGCGGGTGGTACCGCTAAACAGGGTCGTGACCGAGTTTTCCAGGCAATTCTCCCCTTACGAGGCAAAATTCTTAATGTGGAAAAAGCTGCCGACTACAAAGTTTTTGAAAGCCAGGAAATTGCAAATCTTTTCAGAGCGCTCCGTGTAACCGTTGGCACAGAAGAAGACAGCAAGGAAGTGAATATATCAAAACTTGCTTACCACAAAATCATCATAATGACTGATGCCGATGTTGACGGAAGCCACATTGCCACACTACTCATGACCTTCTTCTTCAGAAGAATGAGACCAATTATTGAGAAAGGCTATCTCTACCTTGCCACTCCACCACTCTATAAATGCACCAGAGGAAAAGTGGAGGAATATTGCTGGACTCAGGCACAAGTGCAGCAGTTTATTGCAAAACATGGTGAAAAGAGTACTGTTCAGCGATTCAAAGGTCTTGGTGAGATGGATGCTGAAGAACTTAGAGACACCACTATGTCACCTGAACACAGATTCCTCAAACAAGTTACTATCAATGACGCTGCTGGAGCCGACAGGATTTTCTCCATGCTTATGGGAGAGGATGTTGCACCACGTAAAGACTTTATTGAAGCAAACGCCAACTATGCAAACATTGATGCATAATATTATTCCGACCATTTTCGGATTCACTCCGGATACTTTATAATTTAACCGCCACCTTTAAGCTTTCAAGGCTGATAAGGTGGCGTTATTTAATTTGTAATCATCATAACAAATTGATGCTCAAAAACGTTTATAAATCAGAATTTATTATCTTTCTGATTACAATAAATACATAACCCAAATGCAAAAACAATCTAAACCTACTCGCACAAATTCTGCTAAAGAAATACGCACTAAGGTATTACAATATATTTCGCAGCAAAAAAACAATACATTCAATTACAAGCAGGTAGCTTATGCTATCGGTTCAGATACACCCGCAGCTCACCGGAGTATCGCTATGATTCTCGCCGGATTGGCTTTTGATGGCGACATCATTGAAGTTTCTCCCGGAAAATATAAAGCTCCTCAACGTTCTAACATTGCAGTCGGAACCTTTATCCGACGCTCTAACGGTAAAAACAGCGTTATTTTAGATGACGATGATGAGGCTATTTTTGTTGCCGAGAGAAACAGTATGCACGCCCTTAATGGTGATAAAGTAAGAGTCATTATTGCTGCACGAAAGAAAGGTTCCGAACCGGAAGCGGAAGTGATGGAAATACTTGAGAAAAAAGAGCAGACATTTATTGGAACTCTTAAAGTTGAAAAACAATTCGGCATACTCGTTACCGACTCTAAATTCCTCGCCACTGATATTCTCATACCTAAAAATAAACTCAAGGGTGGTAAAACCGGAGACAAAGCTATTGCAAAAATCACATCTTGGGAAGATGAACAGAAAAACCCCAAAGGAGAAGTTATTGACATTCTTGGCGTAACAGGTGAAAATACCACCGAAATGCATGCAATACTTGCTGAATTCGGTCTCCCCTACCGCTACCCCGAAGCAGTTGAAAAAGCTGCTGAGAAAATTGGAGCCGGTATCACTGACGAAGTTGTAGCGAGCCGCATTGATATGCGTAGCACCACAACTTTTACCATTGACCCGAAAGATGCTAAAGATTTTGATGATGCACTATCAATAAAAAAATTAAAAAATGGCAACTGGGAGGTTGGAGTGCACATTGCTGATGTCACGCATTATGTTCTCCCTGACAGTCTATTAGATAAGGAGGCTCAGAAAAGAGCTACCTCAGTATATCTCGTTGACCGTGTAGTTCCGATGCTGCCCGAGCATCTCAGCAACGGAATTTGCTCACTGAGACCGGACGAGGACAAACTCACATTCTCTTGTATTTTCGAGATGGATAATGACGCCAAAGTTATCAAATCAAAAATTGCAAGAACTGTTACAAGAAGCAACCGCAGATTCACTTACGATGAAGCTCAAAATGTCATTGAAACAGGAAATGGTGACTTTGCTGAAGAAATTTTGACTTTGGATAAGCTTGCAAAAACTCTTCGCCGCAAACGATATGAGAATGGCTCGGTGGAATTTGACCGTGCGGAAGTGCGCTTTGATATTGATGAAACAGGACATCCGGTGGGAGTATATTTCAAAGAGTCTAAAGATGCCAATAAGCTCATTGAAGAATTCATGCTGCTCGCTAACAAGACTGTCGCTGCAGCTATCGGTAAACCTGATGGCAAAAAGAAACCAAAAGCATTTGTATATCGAGTTCATGATATGCCCGATCCAGGCAAACTGGCAGATCTTTCCAAAATAGCTAAGACATTCGGCTTCAAAGTAAAAGAAACCGGCTCATCAAAAGAAGTAAACAGATCTATCAACCGAATGCTTGCTGACGTGAAAGGTAGAGGCGAGGAAAATTTCCTGTCAACACTTGCTATACGGTCTATGGCTAAGGCAGTTTATACCACACAAAATATTGGTCACTATGGACTCGCCTTTGACTATTACACCCACTTTACCTCTCCTATACGCAGATACCCGGATATGATGGTTCATAGATTACTTGAACGATATCTTAATGGAGGCAGAAGCGTTAATGTTGACAAACTTGAAGAACAATGTAAACATTCAAGTGAAATGGAGCAACTTGCAGCTAATGCTGAGAGGGCTTCAATCAAATACAAGCAGGTTGAATATATGGGTGACCACATGGGGCAAGTGTACGACGGCGTTATCTCCGGTGTTACCGAATGGGGACTATATGTGGAACTTGACGAAAATATGTGTGAAGGACTTGTCCCTGTAAGAGAACTTGCTGATGACTATTACGACTTTGATGAAAAAAACTACTGCCTTGTCGGCCGCCGGAACAATGTGCGGTACAGACTTGGAGACAACGTTAAAGTAAAAGTTGTAAGAGCCAACCTTGAGCGTAAACAACTTGACTTTGTCCTTATTGATGATCGCATAATCAAAAAAGGCGAAGATGAAATGGGCAAAACCGGCTCTGTCTCTCAAATTCTAAATGCTAAGAAAGGAAATAAAAAATCACGACAGGATAATAAGCGCAAAACAAGAACACACAAGAAAAAATGATAGGAACAATAGAGATTGACTCTTTGAGACTCCATGCTCACCACGGAGTTGCAGAGCAAGAAAGAATTGTTGGAAACATTTTTGAGGTTTCTGTTTCATTAGATTATCCGATTGACATTGCCGCTGAAACCGACAAAATTCAGCATACCCTGAATTATGCCGCTGTAATTCAATTGATAAAAAAAGAAATGGCTACACCTTCATCACTCCTTGAAAATGCAGCAGCGCGCATAGTCAAGGCACTGATGAAAGAATATCCGCTTATTTCAGGTGGCAAAATAAAACTAACGAAAGTTTCACCCCCATGTGGAGTCGAAGTTAAAGGTGTATCAATAATTTTGAATTGGTAAATTTCCTTATTAACTTTGCAAAAAAATATGGACTACTTGCAGATAAATCCCGAGCAGCTATCCCCGCTCACTATTGAACTCATTTCCCTCGCTGCATTTGCAGCGCTGGTTCTGCTTTTTACACTTATGCCATCATTGAATTTAATCATAAAAAGCAGTAAAATCAAGCGCAAACGCAAAACTGAACAGAATTTTGATTATGAGGGAATTAGCATTATTGTTATCTCTGGTTTTCATACTGATTGTCTCAGGGCCTGCGTGGAGAACATATATTCTCAGAATACACAGCAACCGGTAGAAATAATAATAGTTAATACCAATGGGGAGGAACATACAGAATATGCTATTAAAATGCTTCAGGCTGATTACCCTGAAATTAAACATACATTTGTTCCAATTCAGAGCAGACATCTGAGCAAAAGGAAACTTGCGATTACACTTGGAATTAAAGCTGCATCTTATCCTATAGTCCTATTTACAACTGCTAATATAATCCCCAAAACAGAAGGATGGCTTGAATCTGTTATGAGTCGATTCAAAAATGGAGCAGACATAGTTATTGGCACTACAGTACTCAGGAATGTTAAAACTGGTGAAACTGTTGGAAAAATTAGAGCATTTGACTCAGTAAAAGCATTATTGAGAAGAATTCCTGCCGCATTAAAAGGTAGTCCCGTTGGAGCTGACTCTGCAAATTTAGCTTATCGCAAAAAACTTTTCTTCAACAATAAAGGCTTTTCTGACACGCTGAATCTCAACTACGGTGATGACGACATTTTTATCAGTGAAATAGCAAAGAACCACAGAGTTGCTGTTGATATTTCAAAAGATAGCGTTTTGACTCTTCATGAAGAAAATCCTAAACAAGTTTATGATATTGAACGAAAATCTCGTCTTTTCACTCAATCTAAACTTCGTCGCACACCGTTCATAACATCCGGAATTCAAGATATTTTATGGTGGGTCTGGCTCCTCTCTTCTATAGCTGCAATTTTCTTTGGACTCCCCTCACTTCTACCCGCAGTTTGCATATTTGTTATTGCGATATTCTTAATAGTACCACTTTCTATTAGGTGGAGAAAAGTAACCAAAATTCTTTCACTCCCCTATCACACCTTGATTCTACCATTCTTGTCTCTTATTAATCCATTTATATATCTTCGGTACAAAATTAATTTTGGAAGAAAGCCCAGAAACTACACCTGGCAAAACTAAACAAATGGATTTAGATAAAATCATTATTCGTAAATGCAGGATAGAAGATATTCCGCAAATAGTACAAATATATAACCACTATATCACAAACACAACAGCAACTTTCGAGCAGGAATCGGTATCTCAAAAAGAAATGGAATCTCGATTCAATCACATTTCATCCCATTACCCTTATATAGTCGCTGTTCAAAACAACACAATCTTGGGATATGCCTACGCCCATCTTTGGAAAGACAAATCTGCTTATTCGGCAACACTTGAATCAACAATATACCTCTCACCTTTACTTCATAATCGCGGCATTGGTACAAAATTAATGACCGAACTCATATTACAATGCAAAAATGCTGACATTCATTCATTGATAGCTTGTATTACTGCTGAAAATACAGGAAGCCGCATATTCCACGAAAAACTCGGATTCAAGCCCGTATCATCCTTCAAAGAGGTAGGACTTAAATTTGGCAGACTTCTGGATATTGTGGATTATCAGTTAATTATAAACTAAATTAAAAATACTTTGAAAAATTATTTGCACAGTATTAAATTAATACTTACCTTTGCAGAGCAAAATCGGAAGAGAGCTTCTGAAAACATATTGGAGAGATGGCAGAGTGGTCGATTGCGGCGGTCTTGAAAACCGTTGAGGGTAACACCTCCGGGGGTTCGAATCCCTCTCTCTCCGCAAACTGATAAAAAGCAATTTACCCTGTACACCAAGGTCAATTGCTTTTTATTTTAACTAATTGAAAAACTTTCGGTTAGCTTACGAAAGTCCGCACAAAACACTGTATAGTTTGTGGTCGGTTGAGCAGTGTCAAGCTAAAAACAATTAACAGATGTGCATATTCTGTGATGCAACTAAGCACATTCAGTTAATTGATTAAAAGCAATTTTTATGATCACCATCAACTACCAGATGTTCGGAAACAAAGGTTTCCAACTTAGATTAAGACTTTATCAGGATGGAGAAACAAAATTTATCAACGTCACTAAGATGTTGAAGGGCTCCATCCAAAAGAGGCATTGGAATCAGAGAAAACAACTCTTTATTCCAAGCTGCCCATTCAGTGACGAGAACAATGCTATCCTTGTTCAATTTCGACAAAAGTATGATGAGTTTGCTATCAATTGGACCGGCAGTGTGTTCGGGATGGTTGAAGCAATGAAAGAATCAGCACAAGGTTGTACTGAGCAAATGACACTCACCAAATTCATTCATCTTATCGTTGAAAGGCTTGGAGACAATAAACATGCAGACGGTACGATTAAGGGTACTTTTGAAGGCTATCTTAAATGTGATAGGCGGCTTCATGAATTTTGCAAAGCAAGGAAAATCAATTACTCTAAGATACTTATCAAAGAGGTCTCCCCCACCTTTATCAACGATGTGTTTGATTGGATTGATAAAACTCGTGGGGGTAAAGGTAAAGGATATATCTCATCTATGCTCCATTCAATCATTGCAAAAGCTGAAGATGATAATTACCTAAAAGCCGAGGATTTCAAAAAATGCAACTGGCATAAGAAAATCAAAGGTAGTAAACAAAAATGTCACACCCTCACTGAAGAACAATGCCAAAAATTTGCATCTATGGATTTAAGCGAGGTTTCCAGCTCTAAAATGAATGAATTATATCGCGACTTTTGCCTTTTCATTCTTTATACCGGGCAATCAGCCTGTGATGCAATATCCCTTCGGTATTCCGATGTTCAAAATATTGGAGGTATCAGTCATTTTGTTTTTAGGCGTAGAAAAATCGCTGAAAAACAATCTGTCCCCTGCTCCGTTCCAATTAATCAAGAGCTTGATACTATCATGCGGAAATGGAGTAAATTATCTAAGGATGGGTATATCTTTCCCATTAGAAACAAAACAAAAATCAAAAATCAAACCACCAATAATGGTGACATTAAACACTTTATAGGGAAGCTGAATATTTGGCTAAAAAAAGTTGGAAAAGCTCTGGGATGTCCTTTCCCACTCCACTCGTACACTTTTCGGCATACTGCAATCACCCACTACATCAGTAAGGGTGTGCCGGTAATATATGTTGCCAATATGATGGGTACGAGTGTAGATAACTGTGAGAAGATATATTACAATAACCAGGGGGATACATCAAGTCGTAACAAAGTTATGGCTGCGATGAAATTCTAAAAAATAAGGGTGGTCAATCAACTGGCCACCCTTTTTTATTATCTATTTTGAACTGAGTACGCAATGTTATATTTCTTGCAATGCTTCAAAAAGATACGCAACACTTTCTCAAATTCATGCTTTGTTGCTCTACGCTCTCTTCTTGTATTTCCCGGAGCATGGTATTCTTCAATCAAGTCATTTAGAGTATCTATTAAATTACAAGCTGCTATATATTGTTTCACCTCATCAGAGGGGCTGTAATCTTTACTTTTGCATTCAAATTGATAGCAATTTTGAATATTAATATTAGATGTTTTATCAAACTCACTGGATTCGTAAGTTATAACAGGATGAGAGCGGATAGGTAATTTGATGGGTTGCTCTCCATTCTTTCCCATAATATACACTTCGACACTTTTAGCCTCCATTAGAGTACGAGTTTAGCGTGTAGAATGAAGATTGCCAGCTTTTGCACCGCGTTCCCAACGTTTCTTTACCTCTTCATATTCGGGAGCGAATAGAGCACAAGCCAATTCATATAATTCCGGCACCATGTGTAATTCCTTGTCTATATAATCCAATAGATTTGAATAAGGAGAATAGTTTTTACGAACTGCAATGTTAAAGTGGTACTTTTTCTGAAATTCCCGGTACAAGAATCTCCAGGCTTCTCCAAATCTTTGTCCGTTGCCGGCACGGCGAAGAATATCATTTATAGTCTGACGCATATCATTAACATCAATTTTCTCAGTCAGATGAGTGATGATACGGTCACAAAACTTAACTTCTTCTTTGGCTTCTTCAACCTCTTTAAGAAGCTTTGCCTCATTTTCTTTTGACTCCTTAAATTTCTGAAGCAGCGCAATCATAAGGTCGGGGTTGTTGAGGATTTGTTCAGCAGTGGCTGGGGTGGCGTATATACCGTTTTTGCGAATTGCAGGAAGAACATCTTCACATACCCAGTCCTGAAACTGTTCTGCATACGGAAGATTGCTGCGCATAATCAAGCGATATATGTCAGCCTCAGTTATGTATTTTACCTGTTGCAAACCACCATTCGTAGGGGTCGGCAAAATAACGACCCCTTTACAGCGACTTGAGATTACGTCTGCGGGGCGTGAATACCCCAATGCTTTTGCCACATCCCCACCACAGAATAGTGGTTCACCATTTTCATTCAAGGTTACACGAATTTCTCCGAATTGCGGATTTTTGAAAATTTCTATTTCCATAATATATTTAATTAGTAAATTGTGTTGTACGATGGGTAATGACATTCAGCTCTCCAATATATACTACTGTTTTTGAAGTAGGCTCAATCTGTATCTTGATGAGATGGCGTGCATCCAACTCCTTAGCTATTTCGTGTGCTATCTCTTCACGAATCACCCTATCTGAGCGGTCAGGGTCTTGTTCGTAGAGATATTTAGGTAGCGAATATTGACACATTGCTCTCTGAACATCATATTGCACCTCTTGAAAATATGATGGGTTTGCATCATAAGGTAATATGGGACACAATTGATCAGCCCATTTTCGTAATAGTTGAGCGATTTTAATTTTCAGTTTCATCTTCTTTCTTTTTTAGAGTTGTTGTAAAAAGAACTTCTCCTTTGGGATTGGTGATATTAAGTGTATCAGTGTCATTCTCTTCACAATATCGTCTAAGATATGCTTCAAAACATCCGATTGCCTCATGATCCTCTACCAGCCTTCTATCCTGACTCATCACATCTTTAGACTTTATTTTCCTTGTCAGATAAATGTGACCAGTCAATGCTGCCTTACAGAATACATAGTCTTTTGCTGCCATATTTTTTATTATAAAGTTTTAGTCATACATATTTGCAGAGGGGTGAGTAATTCTAAAACTGGCGTTGGGTTCTTTAGAACGATTATTGGTCTACAATGCAATGCCATTAGGACTTATATCATCGTTCTTGTCCGGGAATACAATTCCCCAACAGTAAAACTTATTGCCTTTTGTATCGTTAGATATTCTCCCTTGCTTTACAGCGGTCAGTACACATTCCAGAGCTTTTACATCTGATATATCATCATCAATAGTAATCGTTATTCGTTTACTCATAATTTATCGTGTTTTAACTTCAAATTTATCACAAGCTCGATAAGAGCACACAGTAGAAAAATATCTATCCGGCCCCTGAGAAGGCTTTGGTTTTATTTTACAGACGGTTGTTGGAATGACTTGATGTTTGAATGTCAAGCCTTCTATGCAGTGCTTGCAATCGCGACACCGGAGATTAGGAGGAAATTGTGAACGACGTTCTTTCTCTCGACGCTTTAATTCATCCTTTAACTCTTCATCTGTAAATTGGGAAAGAGGAGCTATTGGAGGTATGGGGGTTGAATCTTCTGGTAGAAATTCTAATTCAGAAAGACAATATTCAGTCTTTGTCGATGTATCAAGCCATGTAGTATTGCCATGATAATCCATATCAACATACACTTCTATGATTTCTCCGGTAGATTTTAGTTTAGCTTTGCGTGCCATTATTCTGTGTTATTTGTTTACGTTTCGCTTCCTGTTGAGCAAGAATCTGTCCTTTGGCTTTAATAAGTATGTCTGCAAGCATATTAGCTAACTCTTGCAACTGTATTAATTCTTCAGGAGATTCTGCTTTTAAGTTTTCTTTGTCAATACCTTCAGTGTAATCGTCGGCCACATCTAAAATTATCGTGACCGGCCATTGGGTTGCTTGGAATTTCATTGTTTATTGTTATTAAGGGTTTTGCTGTATTCAAAATACAATGAGTCCTTAACCATCTCCACACGGTATTTCTCAGATTGCCTTTCAAGACTATGGTGCGCTGCTCCAATTCCGAAAAGCATACCCAGCCAGAAGAAAAATATGGCTATCAAAAAGAAGTACATCAAATACTTTTTATGTTGTTGTTTTTTCTTTTCTTCATTCTTTTCTTCATTCTTTTCTTCATCTACTGGAGACGTGGTGGCTGCATCTTGCCATTGATCCTTTTCATGACCAGCTAAATATGCCTGTGCTAACATATCTCTTAGCCACTCTTCTTTGATAAAACCTTGTTTATATAAGGTTTTAGCCGCAAGACAAGCGTATTCATACGCCTGGTTTTCACGTGTTTTGATTTCCTTTTCCATATTCTTGAATTTTTATAGTTCCTTTTGTATAGTTGATTGTCACAAGACTCTTTTCATACTTCCAGTATTTCTTCCGGAGTTTATTGAAACAGCGTTTATTCAGAGGAATACCTATTGAATAGTAATGTTGGAGTTCTCTACTTCGGGGGTCAAGCACCTTGTACTCCGGATTTACATTGTCCAAAATCGTATTACCGAAATAAGGCACATAGATATTTGCAGTATAATTTTGGAATGTGTATGGTAGTTGTTCGCGTTTAACTTTAAGAATCCCACAAAGCTCCTTATAGGTGTATATTTTTAACTGAAGATTAACCGGATTCTCGCAATCACAGACTATGCAATTTGCTACATGCCATTCATTTCTAAACTTATTGATATGATAGTTTGTGAGATACTGTTTGGAGTGTGATGACTTAAAAAGGCTGGTATCGCAGATCTGAATGATGGTATTTTTATTTGAAGATCCAAAGGTTCTGGCATTTTCATCTTCTATACACATAAAAACCATATCTGCTGAGAATACCACTTCATAAAGGCTTTCAATATTGTCAAACAGCACTTTATTCAGCTTTTCCTCATCAGCCCTCATTCTTTCACGGGTATAGGCTTCATTCAGAAGTTTTTGCTTACACCTACGCAGTTCTTCTTTCTGAGACCAGATAGCGATTTTCCGTATCTCATCTACGGTACAGAGTTCTCCAGCCTCAATATATTGTGTAACAGCCTTTGTAGGGTCAATCTTGATAAGCTCAGTAGAAGTCGGATAAATAATACTGTTTATCCGCTCTTCATTGGCTTCCTGATTGATTTTTACAAAAATATCATCAACATTCTCTAAGGTTTTACCATTACCAAGGAGTTTGACATTCTCCCCGGCCAACCCGATTCTCTTCAGATCAAATTGCTTCATGGGAATGACATTATATATCAATTCCTCAATAATCAATTTAATCAGAATCTTACTTGCTGGAGGTAGAAAATCCCTCATAGACTTTATATAGACCTCGGAACTATTTTCCTTGGCTACGGCTTTTGACTCTTTGCGCCAGTCCTCAATGTGATCTAATAAGCCATAAGGGAGTTGAATATTGTCAAAAGCCTCTTCACGCCATCTATAAGGGTTTCTTGTATTTTCGCGGAACTGGGGATTGGGCATAGTCGGTTTATCCGTCACCAACCATATCCTATCCTTGTATTGGATAGTAATAATGAAATGAGAGAACGCCAGTTGTCGGTCAATTTTCAAAGCCAGACGTGCATAGCATTTATCCTCTTCCTGCCCTTTGTTCGCCCCAATACATAGGTTTATATCATCTGAGATACAAAGTGTGTCAGAAATAGAATATGGCACTGTATGGCCTATATTAAGAGTGGCGTTAGAAGTCTTGCCAAAATTGTATAGCTGAAGTAATTTGGATTGAACAGATTTCTTGGCTGCATCAATCCATTCATAGCTGAATTTATTGAGAAAGTCCTCAGTTTTCTCTTCTTCTTTCAGGAACTCATTATTGAATAGATATTCCCGGAAATGTGTTTTCTCTTCTAAAGCCCATACTTGATAATCTGTAAAAATCGTTTGAGCCTCCAAAAGAATAGGGGCTAATTCTTTACATTCCTCGATAAGTCTATCAAAATTATGAGAAAGTCTTATATCAGATAAGAAGTTTTTTAAGAATGTTGCTTCCTTTTCATAGGCAATACCATACTCTCTATTTTGAATGTTATTATTGATTGAGAAAAGGTCTTTAGCATTAATGTAAGTGCCCAAAGTTCCTTTGAAAGATGACTGCTCAGTCAATTCTTTCAAATTACAACCAGTCATTTTTTCAAGAAATTGAAGAATACTGAAAACAACTGGTTTTAACTCATAATTCTGCATCGGTAGTAACTTTATATTGTCGGAGTATATTTTGGTTTGAGGTCATTTATCTTTATCCTTTTTATTTGACTTATTGAGATATGTATTTACAATCAGTAGCATGAAAGCTATAGCGGCTATTATCATGCGTGGTATTAGTCCTTCCATTATCTATTTGAATTTTCGTAGAACTTAGCAAACGTCTCCCTGACTGCTTCGACGGCTTGTTTGGCTTCTTCTTCGGTGCGGAAGTAGTTACCAATGGAATAGTTTGCATTGTCAATAGTATCCCGAACGTCAGCAGAATTTGTAATGTAGCCGTCATGACTTTCATCAAAAATTATACGCCAATATTGTCCTGCATTCTTCGCTCTCCACCGTTTAGGCTTCCTTGCCTCTTTCCATTCCATCCATGCTGAATAAGCATCAAACGGAAATTTCTCGTAGAGGGCGCGGGAGGGATAAATAATGCAAGAACCATCTTCGTAAGCTCTGCCGTCTGTTTTGGTAAGATAATTTATAGCGTCCTTTGAAAAATGCAGCGGTTTTAATTCTAATTTATTTATTTCTTTTAACTCCATTTCTCCGTAAGGTATAGCATAAAAACATTCTCCTACGCAACCCTTTAGCAGTTCGCAAAGGTCTAAAGGTGTTGATTTTGACGGGTTTTCTTTCATAGTTTCTTTGTTTTCTTCGGTATAGGGTTCAAGTTCGGATTCAAGAAACACAATTGTCTTGCTTAAATCAAGTATCCATCCATGGCCCTTAAAACACACACCTTCGCTAACAATAGTGCCTATTTTACCACGATGATATGCAGGTGTTGCATTTTCAAGAATTTTCACCTTATCTCCAACCTTAAGCTTTGGTTTAGGTCGTTCCTCGCCAGATAGACATTCAGCCTCTAACTTTATAAGGTCGTTAGCTTTTTGGTCAGGTGTTGCTGTATTTCTATAATGCTCTAATGCACTTAGAACTTTATCTGTTGACTCTTCTTTGTCAGGCAGGCACTTGCTGCCGAAAAGAGTTTTTAATAAACTTTCAGCGTTTTGTGCTAAGAAATAAGGCAATGACTCATCGGCTGCTAAATAATCATCATGAATACTCTCATAGAGCTTTTGCACTTTCCTCCTCTCCACCATAAGCATCTCTTCTGGTTCTGTATCTGAGGTCAAGTTGTCTTTACCAAGAATCTCTTCAATTGCTTCATTGAATCCTCTATTATAGTCTTCATTTAGCGCCGGGTAAAAATAGGCTCTTTTAATAGAGCTCCTTGCTTTTTTGGAAAGTGAAGCCCACGCGAAGTCTTGTTGTTCTTTTGCCATAATATATATCATTTTAATTCATAAGGTTCATCTTCCCACGTCAACTCTCTGCCAATGAGCTTGGCGATTGAGCCGGGCGGGAGTTGTACTTTAGAAGTATCATAGTTTTCAGCCCACCATCCAGCATATTTACACCTTGTCGGCGGCCAATCAAATATCCACTCCGTTCCGTCTTTGTCACACGCTAAATAAGCCATATCAGTCCTCCTTAGACATTGTTTCAACAAGTGCATCAAACTCGGATTGCAAGCGCACCATTTCAGCCTTGCTTTCCTCAACCTTCTCCGCTGTATAATCTTCGGGGTTTTCTATCGCACCGAGACATTGCAACACGAGGTCTTTATCACGCTTTTCAAGTATCTCCGAGAATGGACGGATAAAGCGAGGGTTGTTTTTAAGTTCCCAACGTGCATCCTCTCGCGCTTTCTCTGCGCGATATTCAACATACTCATCTTCGGTCATATTGTAGTGGGTAATGTTATCCACTATTGTACTCCAACGGCAAAGTAACCCGTTAGGCTGTCTTGCTATAAATGCTCCCATATTTATTCCTCTAAAAAGTTCTTGATTTTCTTGCGGGTGAAAATAAGCATAGTGTTCAGCTCGTCATTGGCCCTAACTTGCGGAATGGCCTGCACAAGCTCATATCCGAATTTATTGTTTGTTCTTACTGCGTCCATTATATCTTTCTCGTTAGGAATAAGAGCTATAATGTTCTTAACTTCGCTCTTGCCCTGCCTGAGTTGCAGGACTATCCGCACGGCTAACAGCACGGCGATGATGATTAGTAGGGTGTCGGTCATTCTTCTTCAAAAATTTCTTCTTCAATTTCTTTGAATACTTCTTTTAGGCTCTTGTATTCTTTTCTGAAGTCTGAAAAGAGCTCGTTAATGTCTTCAAAACCTCCTACCAGATCTCCATTAGCACGGTTCTTGCAGTAACGAGCATAATGGTAAGCGATAGTTGCTCGGTCAGTGTTATTCATTTCTTATTCGTTTTAGGGGTGAATTTATGGCATATACCACACAAACACCAGTTATATATTTTGCATCGCTTTGAGCCATTGATGCCTACTTCACAATGTTTGCAGTCTTTAGGCTCACAGTTATCTGGCATTTTCATTTCCTTTTCCTATTTTTCTTGTGGTACTTATTCCTCAAAAAGCGATTTGCCGAAAAGGGATTTTAACAAGTCCTCTTTTTCCATATTTATATCGTCTTGATATTCGGAGCATCCTCCGTCGCCTAATTCGAGTTTGATCTGATGATAAATTTCTCGCACCTTGCTTTTCGGCACGATGCAGTAGTCCTTTGAGAGCCATTCGAGCATTGCCTTTGCCGAAAGCATATCCGGCATAGTCGGGTACATATCCAACTCAAATCTTCTCGCCATCTTCTTTATTTCTTCTTGAGTCATCTTTTTTTCCTTTTAAGTTGTTGCAATTCTTGTTTGAGTTGGTTCATATACTGACGTAAATCGTCTGGCATAGAGATGTAATCGTAGAGGCAACACAACCTATGTTGAATAACCAATCCTACTATCTCTTTTTTCAGCCTTTTCTTGGTCTTACGGATGCTCATATCCTCTTGCCTAATTTGATTATAAATACTTCTTTTTCTTTTGGTGCGCCCCATGCAGGGTTGCCGTAGCCGATTGACGTGCCTTTGAACTCATAGAGCATAGTGACGTTGGTGTAGCCTCTGTGGAAACATACGGCATCGTAATCCCTAAACTCAAATATGCCGTCCGCAATAGCTTGTTTGAGCAGACGTATAAATTCCTTGATAGAGTCGCCGGATTGACGCTTCAAGTCCTCAAAATCGCCCTTACAGGCTTTTTGAAAGTGTCCGTAGCCCTCTCTGTCAACATTCAGTAGCCTTACACACCAAAATAGAATATCTCGGTATTCTTCCGGCTTTACAAGGCTCTCTATACCGTCCCACCACTTGCGTATGAGGACTAAGTGGAGGGTTCTTTGGTTCTTTTCTTTTGTCATACCTCGGTCGGTTGGTTAAAATAATGTTGGATGTTTTAATGTTCGCTTAAAACAATCGGAGTAATAGGTAATCGCGGCTATTCGCTCTCCACCTATCATCTTTTGGCGATACTCTTGAAGACCGCAATCTAAGCATTGGTAGTGTCCTTCAAGAAAATTTTTACCACTACTATGCGGAGCTTTTGCCGCATTGTGACCTTTGCAACGAGGGCAGGTAAAACGATACTCTGAGCTATCGTCATCAAGCACACTCGCTACAAATGGTCTGGTGTGTAATATGATTGATTGCTTCATGCCTTGCTTATTTGATTAGTTCGGGGTTATCGTGAATGTTACCTACCACGGTAATTACGGATTTGTAGTCTTGTACCCAAAGTCCAAGAGCGTCTTTAGGAATGTTAATCCCGCCATCAACGTGATAGCGTAATTGGAAAGATGCGGTCTTGTCGTACCATATAACTTCACACGGCATAGCGAGTTCATCTACTTTAATAATATCCCCCTCGTAGATTTCCTTGCCGTTGCGGTCGGTGAGACCGGTGAATTGGCCGATGGTGGATGGGTCAACTTTGACAGACACAATACCTTTATCTTCTTTTTTTGACGCACAGCCATATATCATCTCCATCTTGTACAGGCGTACCGTAGAGCCACCTTTGTGGGAAGAACTCACTTTTGAAAGTGTCCTTTGCTCTGAATTTAATCTGTCTCATAGTCATTTGCCATTGAATAGTTCCTTGCCGAAGATGTTAGCATAAGTAACTATTCGCCCATCTCGGTAGTCCTTGTTTGCTAATAATTTGCAGCGATTAAAGTCTGCGATTAGTTCAGCTTTCTCCTCATCGGTCAGGCGGTCGGCGAGGGGCTGAGTCATCAGCCAAAGTGCGCCAGCGAGGAAAGCGTCTAACACAAAACCTTTACATAGGCAAGGAGGTCTAAAGGCGGACTCTTCTTTAAAATATTTTTCTGCAGCATCATTTAGTTTATCTCTACCCATGTTATTTCGTGTTTAGGGTGTAGCCGTTTGCGGTGAGCCATTCAATAGTTTCAATACACGCTTCCATAAGGTCGGTTGTTATAGTGGAAAATTTA